>JBBPZS010000016.1:0-31138 GCA_038198605.1 Chthoniobacterales bacterium
GAACGGATTCCGCATACTGCCAAAGCTCCGCAGACGCGTCGCGGATAGGAAGCTGACGCTCATAAGCCTGTTCTTTGCGAATCCCGAATTCTCTCCAGCTGCCACCGCCGTTATGGAAGTTTTGCAGCAACGGCATCAAGCGGTCGAGCGCGTTGGCGAAGACGGCTTCGGCCGAGGTCCGCGCCTCAAATTCTTCCCATAGTGCGCGAAATTCCGCGCCCTGGTCATCGGGGAGTAAGGCAAAAATACGATCTGCAGCGCAGACTTCGCGCTCCGCTTTCGTGGCATTTTCCGCGAGGTCGAAGCAGAAGGTGTCGCCCGCATCGATTTCCACGAGGTCGTGGATGAGCAGCATCTGGATGACACGGAGCAAGTCGAGTTGCGCGTCGCCGTGCTCCCTGAGCAACACCGCCATTAACGCAAGAGTCCAGCTATGCTCGGCGCTATTTTCGTAACGCGGCAGGCCAACCGGAGATACCCGCCGAACGATTCCCTTGAGCCTCTCGGTTTCGACGAGGAAGGCGATCTGACGCTGCAATTTCTCCTGCGGACTCATCATGTTTTAGACCCACATCGTACGATCGAAGGTGCGGTACTGGATCGCTTCGCTGACGTGCTCCGGCGTGATCTGGTCGGCGGCGGCGAGATCCGCGATCGTGCGCGAGACCTTGAGGATGCGATCGTAGGCGCGCGCGCTCAGGTTCAGCTCCGTCATCGCGATCCGGATCAGCTCCTGCGATTCGTCTGTCAGCTCGCAATGCTGCTTGATCTGGCGCGGACCCATTCGCGCATTGCAATTCGTCTTCGCATCTTTTGCGAACCGCCTTTGCTGACGTTCACGGGCCTCCATCACCCGCTCGCGAATCGCAGTTGATGGTTCTTCCGCGCGCGTGCTCGAGATGTCCTTGTACTCCACCGCCGGGACTTCAATGTGCAAATCGATGCGGTCGAGCAGCGGACCCGAAATGCGTTGTCGGTAACGTTGAACCTGCACCGGACCGCAACGGCATTCGCGTTTCAGGTCTCCGAAGTAGCCGCAGGGACATGGATTCATCGCCGCCACGAGCATGAACTCGGAGGGAAAAGTGACCGTACCCGCGGCGCGCGAGACGGTGACGCGGCCGTCTTCCAGCGGCTGGCGCAGCACTTCCAAAGTCGAGCGCCGGAACTCGGGCAGTTCATCGAGAAAGAGGACGCCGTTATGGGCCAGGCTCACTTCGCCGGGCGCGGGATTGGCCGAGCCGCCTAACAATCCGATATCGGAGATGGTGTGATGGGGCGAACGAAAGGGCCGGGTTGCGACGAAGGATTGCTCGGAGGAGAGGAGGCCGGCGATGCTGTGGATCTTGGTCGTCTCGATCGCTTCCTCCAGCGCCATCGGCGGGATGATGGTGGCGATCCGTTTTGAGAGCATGGATTTACCGGAACCGGGCGGGCCAATCATGAGGATGTTGTGCCCGCCTGCGACCGCGACTTCGACCGCGCGCTTGACGTGGCCCTGGCCTTTCACGTCCGCAAAATCGACGTCGTAATTCTGGTGACTGGCGAAAAATTCGCTCAGGTCGTCGTGGATTGGTTGCAGCTGAGTTTCACCTCTAACGAATTGAAAAGTCTGGCGCAGATTCCGGACGCCGAAGACCTCGATCCCCGCGACCATGGCCGCTTCGCGCGCGTTTGCTTCCGGGACGACGACGGCGCGTTTGCCGCGGCGCCGGGCCTCGAGCGCGACCGGCAGGACGCCTTTGACTGCGCGGACCGCGCCGTTGAGCGCGAGTTCGCCGACGAAGCTCATCTCGGCGAACAAATCTTCCTCGATTTCCTGCGCGGTCGCGATCATCCCGAGCGCGATCGGCAGGTCGAAGCTGGGCCCTTCTTTTTTTACGTCAGCCGGCGCGAGGTTGATCGTGGTCCGTCCGCGCGGCCAATAATATCCGCTGTTGCTGATCGCGGTCGTGACCCGGTCCTGACTTTCTTTGACCGCGGTATCGGGCAAACCAACAATCACGATCTTCGGATTGCCGCCGGCGGCGTTAACCTCGATCTCAACTTCGTAGGCGTCCACGCCGTAAACGGCCGCGGAGTAAATTCGGGAGAGCACAGGAGAGATTGGCAGAAGAAAGGGTCGAAGCGCAATCCCCATTCAGGTCGCCATAGGCGAACTGGCCTTCAATCTCCCGATTGTGGCCGGGAATCTGCTTTCAACCGGCTGGAAGTAAAAGCTACGGGCTGCGCCTTGATCCATTCCAGATGAAATCCACGAGCGCTGAAGGGTCGAATCAGGCCCAAAGGGGACCGGCACCCTCCGCGGCGACCGCGTTGATCCGGGTGCAGCCGCGCGCAAGTGAGGCACCCATTGCGCCGGAAAAAAGCGAGCCGCCGATGGAGCAATACCGCTTCCTCTTCGAGGTCCATCCCATCCCGATGATGATCTACGACGTCGTCACCCTGCGTTTTATCGACGTCAACGCCGCCGCGCTCAGGGAGTACGGTTATACCCGCGATGAGTTTCTCGAACGCACCATCCGCGACATCCGGCCACCGGCCGACGTGAAGCAATTCCTCCAGATGCTGCGCCAGGTGGAGGGCGCCGGGTTCCGTGGTCGCTGGCGACATTTGCGCAAGGACGGCTCCCTGCTTTTCGTTCTCATCCATTCCACTCCGATCATGTTTTAATCAGCGCGCCGCCCGCCTTATCGTGGCAGCGGATGCGAGCCAGCAGCAAGAAGCGGATGAACAGGTGCGCCAGAGCGAAGGCAACCTTGCTCTGGCCCAGCGCGTCGCGCAGATGGGAAGCTGGGAAGTCGACCTGACCGATCGGCAAAATCGCGCGCAACATCCACCGCGCTGGTCGAATGAAACCTTTCGCATTTTTGGCGTCGACCCGACGACCAAAGTGACGCACGAAAGCTTTTTTCATCTTCTTCATCCCGATGAACGCGAGCTTGCGCGCGAGGCTTTCATTCGCCAGCTGCGCACCGGCGCCGCTTACCGGATCGATCATCGCATCATTCGCCCGGATGGCTCGGAGCGCATCGTCCATGTCCAATCCGACACCGTCCGCGATGGTCACGGCCGCTTGATTAAAATCGCGGGCACGGTCCAGGATCTGACCGAACAGCGCGCGGCGGAGCGTCTCCTGCGCCAGCAAGCCCGGCTCCTCAACCTCGCTTCCGATGCCATCTCGGTGCGCAATCTCGATGGCACCATTCGGATGTGGAACCAGGGCGCGGAACGGCTCTACGGCTGGACCGCGGCAGAAATCTGCGGTCATCCCGCAGTCGATTTCATTTACCAAGACCCGACGCGCTACGAAGCCGCAAATCGGGAGCTGCTCTTGCGCGGGGAATGGCGTGGCGAGCTGGCCCAGGTCTGTAAAGACGGTCGCGAGATCACGGTCAGCGCTCGCTGGACCCTCGTCCGCGATGAACGCGGCGAACCGGAATCCATCCTCGTCATTCACACCGACATCACGGAGCAGAAAAAACTCGAGACCCAGTTCCTCCGCTCGCAACGGCTCGAAAGCATCGGCACTCTCGCCGCCGGGGTGGCGCACGATTTGAACAACATCCTGTCGCCCATTCTCCTCGTCGCGCCGCTCCTTCGCGCCGGCACCATCAGCGGCGAAGAGAAAGAAACTTTCCTCACCCTCGTCCAGGCGAGCGCCGAGTGCGGCGCGAATCTGGTTAAGCAAATGCTCACCTTCGCTCGCGGCGCGGATGGCGAGCGCGTCCTGGTGCAGCCTTCCCACCTGATCGAGGAAGTGGCGAAGATCGCCGGCCAGACCTTCCCGAAATCGATCACCATCCGGACGGAATACCCGCAAGATCTCTGGATGATTGAGGGCGATCCAACGCAGTTGCAGCAGGTCCTGCTCAACCTTTGTGTCAACGCGCGCGACGCCATGCCCGAAGGCGGTACTCTCCGCCTAACGATTGAGAATTTCGAGGTCGACGAGCACTACGCCAGCATGACGACCGGCGCCCGGCCCGGCCCCCATGTCCTTCTTCAAGTCTCCGACCAGGGCCGTGGCATCCCACGTCATGTCATCGACAAAATTTTTGATCCTTTTTTCACCACCAAACAGGTCGGGCAGGGGACCGGGCTCGGTCTTTCCACCGTCCTCGGGATTGTGAAAAATTACGGCGGATTCATGAACGTCTTCAGCGAGCCAGGGCAGACCTGCTTTCGCGTTTTCCTCCCGGCGAGCAATGCCGCCACGAGCGAGGCGGTCGTCTCCGACCCGCAGATCGTGCCTAACGGGCAGGGAGAGAAAATTCTCATCGTTGACGACGAACCCTGCATCCGGACGGCGGCGCAGCGGGTCCTGGAAGGTTGGGGCTATGAGACGCTGGTGGCGGAAGATGGCGTTTCCGCGCTCGCTCTCTACGCCCAGCAGCCGGACAAGATTGATCTCATTCTGACCGATCTTGTCATGCCGCTGATGGACGGTCTCATGCTCATCCGCGCGGTCCGGAAATTACATCCCGCGCAAAAGATCATTCTCTCGACCGGGCGTGACCAGACGATGGAGTCGACTGAAATCCGCTCGTTAGGGGTGGACGCCTGCCTGGCGAAACCGCATTCGCGCGAAAAACTTCTCCTCACTCTCGAGGAAACCCTGCGCGGCCAGCGCGCCGCGACGCCCTGAGCCAACTTGGAGGGACGACCTCCGTGTCGTCCACATCGCTTCGGTGGAAAAGGGAAGCGTGCACACTTAGACCAGGATTACCTTCACACCAAGCCGCTCGAGCGCGGACCGGGCCGCCCGGGAAATTCCTTGTCCGTGATCACAACATCGATCTCGTCGAGTTGGGCGACCTTCTGATTCCTAATCGCAACGACGATCAGACGGTCTTCGGATTTATTTACGGTAACTTCAGCGAGCATTATGCGCGGACGGTGAAAGCGGCCGGCAACGGCCTGCCCGATTACGAATCGGTCCTCGAGTTTTGACACCGCATTCAGCTCGAAGTTTGCCTTTATCCAGCCGGATCTGCAGTACGTCATCCGCCCTAACGGGACCGGGCGCATCCCCGACGCCCTCGTCATCGGGGCGGAGTTTGGATTTACATTCTAACGTCAGTGTTAGTAGGGGATCTTGTCCGGCTTCGCCATCCACTCCCGGAACAGGTCGAGCGAATGTTCGCGTTCGATCTGTTCCATCGGGAGGGAGCGGGCGGCGATTTCGAGCGGGAGCTGCTCGTAGATGAAGTCGTCGTCGAAACCGATCTCGGCCGCGTCGTGCCGGGTGCAGGCGTAGAAAACGCGGTCGAGCCGGGCCCAGTAAATCGCGGCCAGACACATCGGGCAGGGCTCGCAGCTGGTGTAAAGTTCGCAGCCGCGCAAATCGAACCGCCCTAACGAATGGCAGGCGGCGCGGATCGCCATCACCTCGGCGTGCGCCGTCGGGTCGAGGAGATTTGTGACCTGGTTGTGGCCGCGGCCGACGAGTTCGCCAGCGCAGACCACGACCGCGCCGAAGGGTCCGCCCTGCTCGCGCATGCCTTCCCGGCCTAACGACACCGCGGCGTGCATCCACTGCGCGCGTTGGCTCGGATCGTTGTTCGATTGAAGAGTCACCGCCCATTCTTAGCACAAGAACGCTGGCGGGAACATCGCGACGGGCGATTGTAGCCGGGGACGCTGTCCCCGGTCTTCGCGGGCGCCGTGAAGCGTGACCCGTAACACTCGAACTGCGCGACGGCGACAGCGTCCCTGGCTACAATGAAGGCGCGGCCGGGAGACGGGTCGAGGCTTGGGCAAGGACGTAGCGCCAGCCGGCCGGCGTCCGCACATAGGTGTCGCTGAACCAAAGTTTGTATTCGAACGGCTTTCCATCCTCGCTTCCCTTGGCCCAAAGAAGCGCCGTCACGACGGCGGTGTCGCTCCAGACGCGCACTTTCTGTTCACTGTCCTCCTGCCGCTCGTACTTGGTTCGTTTGCCCCGCGCCTCGGCCAGCAGGTCTGCCTTGCCGTAGGCCTTGCCCAAACCTGTAATGAGGACGAAGTCATCCGCCAAGATGCGATCCATCGTCACGGCGTCGTTGTTCTTTACCGCGGCCTGATACTCGGTGTCCAGGGTGGCAACAGTCTTCTCGTCTTCAGAAAGGGAGTTTGCTTGGGCGGATTGTTCAGTTGTCATGAGTAAGGCGATAGTTAGGGCCGCGATCGTGGCTGAGTAAGAGGCCTTTGGGCTTCCGAAAATCATGCGCGAGGCGGTCTTCCTTCCTCGGCGTCATGTAGGTCTACCCAAGTGCGGATATCGTCACGGTCGCTCCAGCCCGCTCTTTCCTTGGCGGCTTGCAGATCGGCACTGCCAGGATCTCGCCAGCCACGTTTGGCCAGGAAGGCGTTCCAGACTTCGATCTCTTCTTCGCTGGGTCTACGCGCTTTGACGAAGCACCATTCGAGGATTTTTTCATTGGAACCACCCTGCAAAGTGCGCGCCACCAGATCGTCGTAGCCCACTCCCAGGAAACGCGTGCACCGGGCGTCGAAAAATGTCGGGTCTTCGATTCCAACAAAGTATCCCTCGTCGAGGCGGCCGGCCGCGTGCAGGAGGATCTTGTCCAGCATGCGCGCGAAGTAGATCAGCCCGTGGGTTTCAACGTAGTCACTGCAAGGTTGCGCCATTCCTAAGAGGGTGCGGGCGGATGAAATGGTGTCAAGCACCACTTATTCCAAAAACGGCAGACCACTTTGGGCGAGTTAAAAAAACAGGTAGCTTCCTTGCTGTCTCCGGTCGTAATCTCTCAGAGATGCCAGACCGAGCGAAACCGAAAAGACGGCGCCGCCGCGCTCTTATCTCTTTCGAGATGGTACAGCTCGATCGGAACGCGGATGAGCCGCTCCATCTCCAGCTTTATCGGCAGGTGCGCGATGAGCTGATCTCGGGCAGCATTGTCTCCAGCCTCGGTCGCCTGCCATCTTCGCGTGCACTTGCCTCCGATCTGGGCATCTCCCGAATGACGGTTAATCTCGCTTTCGCGAAGTTGCACGATGAAGGTTACCTCCGCACGCGGGTGGGGTCCGGTACCTTCGTCGCCAAATCGCTCCCCGAGACCTTCCTCGGTGCCCGGAAGGCGAAAGCTCAGCCGCAGATGGACTTTCCCGCGCGGCTCTCCGAGCGGGTGAAAAAGATTCCTGATTCTCGGACGGGCAAACAGTTTGATTACGGAATTGCGGGCCGGCCCGGGGTTTCCTTCGTTCCCGCGTTGGCAGCGTTGGATGAATTTCCGCTCGCGATCTGGGAACGCCTGCGATCCCAGGTCCTGGCGAAGAAGGGGGCTCACCTCCTGCAATACGCTTCCAGTCGTGGCGATCCCGAGTTGCGCAGGGCGATCGCCACCTATCTGTGTGATTATCGCGGCGCGCGTTGTCATCCCGATCAGATCATCGTCACCGCTGGCACGCAACAGGCGATGATGATCAGCGCGATGGCGCTCGTGAACCGGGGCGAGATCGCCTGGATCGAAGATCCCGGATTCTACCAGGCGCGGCGCACCTTTGGTTTTGCCGGGGCGACCGTCGTCCCGCGGGCGATCGACCGGGAAGGAATTGTCATTGGGCAGACCTCGAAGAAGGCGTCACCGAAAATCATTTACGTGACACCTTCGCATCAGTTTCCGCTTGGCATGACCATGAGTCTGAGGCGCCGGAAAGAGCTGATCGAATTTGCCCACGCGCGGGACGCCTATGTCTTCGAAGACGATCATAACTCGGAGTTTCGCTTCACCGGCCCACCGCTGCCCTGTTTGCAAGGGATGGATGACTGTGGGCGAGTTATCTACGCGGGCACGCTGAGTAAGATTCTCTATCCATCGCTCCGGCTGGGTTACATCCTCGCGCCGGAGAAGCTGGTCGAGCCAATGATCAAGATTCGCGCGGTCATGGATCAACACTCACCGGCGATTGACCAGGCAACGCTGGAGCGCTTTCTCGCCGAGGGTTATTTCCTGAGTCATATCAAACGGATGCGAAAGCTTTATGCGGATCGGAGAGAGTTTTTTATCGCGCACTTTAAGAAGCTGCTGGGGAAACATTTCGAACTGCAAATCCCGGATGCTGGTTTGCATTTCGTCGCCTGGTTACGGCAGAAAAGTGACTTGCCGGTGATCATGGCGGCCTGTGCTGACGTGGGTATTCGGCCGACGCCTCTTTCTTCCTGTTTCATGGAGGCTGAGCTGGCTCCTGCGCTCACCTTTGGTTTCGCCGCCTGGACGGGGCCGCAAATTCGAGAAGGGCTGGGAAAGTTCGCCGCAGCCCTTGAGTCCCGGCTCTCGGGCTAGGTCTGTAGTCAGGTTCCAGGAACCGCTCTGGGATCCTCTGTAGAGTCCGCTGTCTCAGCGGATTGGGAGGGCGCACGTTACGTTATGGAGAACGCGCTGAGACCGGCCCCGAAGGCTTTCGGGGCTACAGCGCGACCAACCGGTCTGCCTCAAAACTCCCAAGTGGCTCTACCCGGCTTGCCCGGAGCTTCTTAGGATGGACCTCATGAAACAGAAATGGAAAGAAACAATCATGAAAACAAAAGATAGACTGAGAGCTTCACCTCTAATCGTCGCGATGGTGGTCGCGGCCTGCTGTGGGGCGACTCTTAGCGAGGCACTGGCGGAGGGGCCGGAATATACCATTACCACCCTGAGTGGACTGGGCGGCGCTTCCGATGGCGGTAACAGCATCAACGATCGGACCTATGTCGCAGGTTACTCAAACAAACCCGATAACATGAGGCGACACGCGGTTCTCTGGCGCAACGACGCCAGCCATACTTTGGTTGATCTCGGCACCCTTGGCGGACCCAATAGCAGCGTGATTTGGCCAAATAAAGACACCAAAGGAATCATCATCGGCATCTCGCAAACGGCTACACCCGACACCTCGGGCGAGATCTTTAGCAGCGGATACTTTTATCCGGGGCCGAAGAACACTGGCTATGTCAATCGCGCCTTCGCCTTTGAGAAGGGGAAGATGCGCGGGTTGCCTACGCTCGGTGGCATCCATGGCTTTGGCTCCGCCGTCAACAACCGTGGCATGGCTGTCGGATGGGCCGAGAATACCTGCGTCGATGGGACATGCGTCCCGCCGCAGATTTATCAGTTCCGTCCCGTCCACTGGAACCTAAAGAACGGCGACAAGATCGGCGAGTTTCCCTTGTTCGATAGCAGCGATACCTCCGGAGCAGCCACTGCCATCAACGACGCCGATCAGGCCGTTGGCATCACCGGCATCTGCGACCAGGCGATCGGACGTTATACCGCCAAGCACGCCGTCCTCTGGGAGAAGGGAAGCGTAACCGATCTCGGCAATCTCGGCGCAGACTTCTGGAATACTCCGACCGCGATCAGCCAGAACGGCACCGTGGTTGGGTTCGCCGGCGTGCCGGGCTTTCCCGAGGGCGACTTCCTGCATGCCTTTGTCTGGACTAAGACTGGCGGGATTCAACCGCTCGACCCGCTCCCGGGCGACCTGGATAGCGAAGCCTACGGCATTAATAGCAGCGGCACCGTCGTCGGCGTCTCCTGCGACGCCGAAGGGGTCTGTAAAGGCGTGCGTTGGGATGACGGCGTGGTGACCGACCTCAACAGCGTGAAACCGGCCGAGTTCACCGACCGCATCGAGACGGCCAAGGATATCAACGACCGCGGCGAAATCACCGGCCGTGCGATCAGCGATGCCGGGGTGCGGACATCCTATCTCGCCGTTCCGACGGACGAATAAGTTTTCCAAGGTTGTAGCGTGCGCTGTCCCCGGCGCAATCCGGCGGGCGGCGCGCGCTTGGCGGGATTCGGCGTTCGGTGTGCACGCTTTAGCGTGATCTGCCACGACCGCACCCTAAAGGTGGACACCGAGCAGCTCTTAGAGCTGCCCGAGAGCTTGGTCCAGAACTTCGAAAATGAAATCGGCGTCCGCCTTGTGAATGCACATGGGCGGTGAGAAACGGATGGTTTGCCCGTGCAGACCGCCTTTGCCTAACAACAAGCCGAGATCGCGGCAGGTCTCGAGGACTTGAGCGCATTCCGCCTTGGCTGGTTCCTTGGTGGCGCGGTCTTTGACCAGTTCAATCCCGAGCATGAGGCCTTTGCCGCGCGCGTCGCCGATCACATGGTGCTTTTCCTTCAGGCGCTGGAGCCCGGCGGAGAGGTGCTGACCCATGGCGAGCGAATTCGCTTGGAGCTTCTCGCGCTCGATGACTTCGAGGACGGCTTTGCCCTGGGCGGAGACGACCGGGTTGCCACCGAAGGTATTGAAATGAATCCGCTGCGAGAGCGCGGCGGCGATCTTCGGCGTGGTCACGACTGCGCCTAACGGGCAGCCGTTCCCGATTCCTTTCGCCATGCAGACGATGTCGGGGAGAACGCCCTGGGTTTCGAAACCCCAATAATGTGTCCCGGTGCGGCCGAAGCCGGATTGCACTTCATCTGCGATGCAGACGCCGCCCGCGGCGCGGACGTGCTCGTAGGCGTGTTTCAAATATCCGTCCGGAAAGACGACGCACCCGCCCACGCCCTGGATCGATTCCGCGATGTAGCCGGCGATCTGCCCCGGGGTCGCGTATTCGATCAAGTTCTTCACGTCGGCCGCGTAGTTTTTTCCGGCCTCCTTGTCGTCGTGGCCCCACATCCCGCGATACGGATCGGGTGTGATCGAGTGATGCACGCCGAAGCTGTGCGGGACGTTGAATTTCCAGGTGGCATGCGCGGTCAATCCCATGCCGGAGGCGTTGCCGCCGTGGTAGGCGTTGCGGAGCGCGATCATGTCGTAGTTACCGGTGGAGGCGCGCGCCATCAGCATCGCGAGATCGTTGGCTTCCGAACCGGAGTTGACGAAGTAGCAGACCTTGAGCTCGCCCGGCATCTTGGAGACGAGCTTCTCGGCGTACTCGGCGATGTTGGGATGGAGATAAATCGTGGTCGAATGCTGCAGGAGCTCGTTTTGTTTCCGGGCCGCTTCCACCACGTCGGGATGGCAATGGCCGACGCTGATCGTGACGATGCCGCCCAGCGCGTCCAGATAACGCCGCCCTTTTTCGTCCCAGACGTACTGCATTTTGCCCTCCACCAGGGTGAGCGGTTTTTTGTAGTAGAGGAAAATTCCCGGGTTCAGGAACTCTTTGCGCAGGCGCAGGATCTCCTCCGGGGACGGGCCGGTGTAGGGCTGCGGTTGGTGATCGAAGGGCGGCAGTTCAGGTGTGTGCATAATAGTGAGTCGTTAGGCGCGGTTCGGCGCGAGCTTTCGTCCGGCGAGATAAAGGACGAAGGCGAGCGTGAAACCGACGAACCAGGCGTAATGGTAGAGGGAAAGAAAGAGCGGCGCGACGGAAGTTTGCGGCAGGACTTTGATCGTGACGAGGAAGCCGGGGATGTTCGGCAGGACGGCAAGAGCGAGCGCGGTCAGGGCGACCCCGCTGAAGCCGCCGTGGTAGCGATAGCGGCCATGCGGTTGATAGAGATCGTTCACGTCGAGCTGGCGTTTCCGATAAACGAAATAGTCCGCGATCATGATCCCGCCGATCGGACCTAACAATGCGCTGTAACCGATCAGCCAGGTGAAAATGTAGCCGCTCGGGTCGGCATAGAGTTTCCAGGGAAACATCAGGATGCCGATGATCCCGGTGAGGATGCCGCCGGATTTGAAGCTGATCAGGCGGGGCGCGAGGTTGGCGAAATCATTCGCGGGCGAGACGACGTTGGCCGCGATGTTGGTCGAGAGCGTGGCGATGGCGAGGGTGATGAGCGCCAGGACCGCGAGGATCGGGCTATCGAAACGCTGCATCAGTTGCACCGGATCCCAGATTGCTTTGCCGAACACGACTACCGTCGCGCTCGTCACGGCCACGCCGATGAAGGCATAGAAGGTCATGGAGAGAGGCAAACCGAGGGCCTGGCCGGCAATCTGATCGCGCTGGGAGCGGGCGAAGCGGGAGAAATCGGGGATGTTGAGCGAAAGCGTCGCCCAATAACCGACCATCGCAGTCAGCCCGGCGGTGAAGACGGGCCAGAATTCGCCTAACGACTTGAATTTTGAGGGCTGGTCGAGGATCGGACCCCAGCCCTTGGCCGCGATCACCGCCCAGACGAGCAGACCGCCGCCGGTCAGGATCAAAAAGGGCGCGGCGAAAATTTCCAGCCATTTGATCGAGTCCATCCCCCTAACGATGACCAGAATGTTGATCGCCCAGAAGAGGAGGAAGCAGAAAAATTCGCCGCCCGAGATGCCGATGATGGGCAGGGCGGTCTTCAGGGCTGGATTAAAACCGAAGACGATCGCTGCCATGGCGTAGATCGCCGCGCCGCCAATCCAGGTCTGAATGCCGAACCAGCCGCAGGCGACGAGCGCGCGCATGAGAGCGGGGATATTTGAGCCGAGGGTGCCGAAGGAGGCGCGGATCAGGACAGGGAAGGGAATGCCGTAAGCCGTGCCGGGATGCGCATTGAGCGTCATCGGGATGAGCACGATGAGGTTGCCGAGAAAGATCGTGAACACGGCCTGCTTCCAATTCATGCCCTGCTCGATCAGGCTGCTCGCCAGAGTGTAGGTGGTGATGCAAATGGCCATCCCGACCCAGAGGGCGGCGATGCTCCACATCGACCAGGTGCGTCCGCTGGCGGGGACGGGCGCGAGATCGTCATTGATCAGCGCGCTCGATTCGAGCAGCGAGGGCAAGGTGGCGGCGGGCGGCGGTGTCATGCGGGCGGGCATCCTGCCAGCCCGCGCCGCCGCGCGTCCAGCGTTTTTGCGGGCTGCGCCTAACGTGATCGCCAGGTCAATGCGTGCCGGATTCGGCCCGGGTCTCGATCTCTTTTTCGCTCGGCGCAGTCTGGCGGATCCAGTCGCGCACGCCCTGGATTTCCTGTTGCGCGGCGACCGTCACCGGCGGCTTGGGCAAGGCGCGCGCGACCATCTTGCGGCCGATCTTTACCGGCTTCGCGCGTTTGACCGAAAAATTCCAGTGCCAGCCGAAACGAAGGAGAGAGTAATACATCGTCTTGGCCTCGATCGCGCCGACGCCGGAGCAGCGCATCGCGTGATAAAACATCCGGTCGCATTCTTTGGGCGGCCGGTTTTGCATGGTGTAGGCGACGTCGTGCAGGACGTTGCGATATTTTCCTTCGAAGGGGCCACCCATGAGCGTCCAAAGCGGGCGCGGAATCGAGGCGCCGTCGACCACGGAACCGGCCGGCGCGACCCAGAGTTTCCCGTCGGGATCGGTATAGCGAAATTCGCGGAGGAGCGTCATGCTCCGGCCGTCGGGATTCCATTGCGTCACCGGCAGGTCGCTAAAATATCCCCAGGGGTGATCCTGGGTCGCTGCCTCCCGCCAGCTGGTCGGGGGCCGGGAGGCGCAGCTGCTGAGGAGGCAGGCCACGAGCAAAATGAGAAAATGGATCCGAATCGTCATCTGGAGGTGCAGACAATTGGCAATTTCGCGGCCGACGCAACTCTGGAGCCGCAAACCGAACTGCCGAATTCGTTAGGCTGCAGGACCGCCGCCGGCCGGCATCGCCGCAGGGCGGGCGTGCCGGGGTTGATAAATACTCGATTTTGCCGCCACCAGGAAGCGTCAATTGTGTGACCAGGCCGTAGCCCTGATCCTGCACCGGTTCGCAGGCGATCTTTTGTTCCTCCAACTCCGCGACCAGCGCGGCCAGGTCATCGCACATGAAGTAAAACTCCTGCACGTCGTTCTTTTGCGAAGGATGAACCGCGACCTCGGCCGGCGGAAGGCCGAAGATGAGCCAGCCTTCGCCGGCATCGACGTGCGGAAGCCGAAGCACATCGCGGAGGAAGGCGCGGTCGGCCGCGACGTTGGTGCTGTAGATGATGGAATGGGCGCCGGTGATCATCATTTTGCCTAACGAAACAAAGCATGGATGGCGGACCTGCGCGAATGCGAAAAGACCGCGGCAGGAATTCCGGCGCCACTAGTCCGCGCGCCAGATGATCACGGGATTGGCGCCCGTTTTCTTCGCGGGTCGCCAGCCCGTTGGGGCGGCCTCGACTTTATTCCAGCCGAGGCATTCGATGCGATTTTGAGAAACGCCCGGGAAGACGACATTCGCCCACTCGCCGCGCACGACGTGCACGACCTTGTGGTGTGGAATGCCGGGCTCGACGATCTCCGCCAGTGCCGGACGCGCCTCGCCGTTGACCTTCATCTGGAACGCAAAGAGGCCGGTGACTTCGTTCACAGCGCCATCCTTTGCGCGCGCGCCGGGCGCGTGTCAATTGCGCGCGTCGCAAAAAGTGTGTAACCGGCGGGAAGCTTCGACGTCGTCTAGTGGGGATGGCATATCGGAGCGATTCGAGGGAGGTGGCGGGGGCGAGCAAACTTCCGCAGGCCAACGGGCAAAGAACGGCAGGCCGCGTGCGAGCGGTCTGGCTCGGTGGGCCGGGGTGGTGGATGCAGAACTGCTCCCGCGGGGCACCGTCGGGACCACGCTGCGTCTGGTTCTTGCCGCGGTGCGAGTTTGGGAATTGAAGCGTGGTCTTTAAGCGCGGCTCTACGATTTTGAGCCGTCTGGCGTTGAATAGCCGAGGCCGCCTCGCGTCGGACTTCTCATGAAGGAAATTTTCCCGAGCGACGGTCCGACTCCCGGCGATCATTCCGATGCCAGCAGTGGCTTCAGAAAACCGAGTGACCGCTCCGGGCCGCGAAATGGCGGCCGCAAACGTCAGGCGCGCCTGAATGAAGAAATCGCTTCGCCAGAGGAGACGTCGGAGCCTGGGCCGGGCACGATGTATCGCACCAAAAAACTCTTCGCAGCCGCGATCCGAGTCTGGGAATTGAAGCGAGGCCTTCGCGGGTAGCTGCGGGCCGACGAACGACGCTATCTCTTTACCTGGAAGAGAGCCAGCCCATCCGGGAGATTAGGCGCGGTCATTTCCGTGCCGCGGTAGAGCTCAAATTCTTCCGGCGAAATTTCGAAGAGATTGACCGGGCTGAGCGTGACATTGGGATCGCCGTCGGAGGCGGCGATGATCGCCCGCGCCGTCGCTTCGTCGATCGTCGGGTCGGCGGCGCCCTCGCGGCTGTCGGCGACGAGGAAACCGATGCCGATGTCGGCCGCGTAGACGTCGCCCATGAAATATTTTGAAACCTCGTTTGCCATCACCGCGAGATTACCTAATCGCCCGCGAAGACTGGAAGCAAAATCGATCAAACTCCCAACGATGACGCGGCTCGGAAGGGACCGAGCGCTGTGCTAGGATGCCGCCTTCATGGCTGTCGCTGACTCCGGTTCCAGACAAGACACGAACCCGCCGGCCGGATTGCTGGCGCGGATGGCGCTGGTCATCACCGCCTGGACAGAGAAATGGGTGCCTGACGCATTCATCTTCGCGCTCCTCGCGACGGTGGTCGTGCTCGTGGCGGGTGTCGTGTTTACGCCGTCCAGCCTGCCGCAGGTCATCGATGCCTGGGGGAAAGGCTTCTGGGAGCTGATCCCGTTCACGCTCCAGATGTCGCTCGTCATTATCACCGGTTATGTGCTCGCGACCTCGAAGCCAGTGGGAAATGTTATCCGCGGTTTGGCTTCGTGGCCGACCACGCCGCGTCAGGCAGTTGCGCTTGTCACTTTCTTCGCCATGACCAGCTCCTGGTTGAACTGGGGCTTCAGTCTCATCTTTAGCGCTGTGCTTGCGCGCGAGATCGCCCGTCGCGTCGCGGGCGTGGATTACCGCGCCCTGGCGGCCGCGAGCTTTCTCGGGCTGGGCAGCATCTGGGCGCAGGGCCTGAGCGGATCGGCTGCGCTGCAGATGGCGTCGCCGGGCGCGCTCCAGCCGCAAATTCGCGAGATCGTGGCCCGCGGTGGTCTCGTCCCGGGCGGACTTATCTCCTTTAGTCACACGATTTTTCTTTGGCAGAGTCTGGTCTCGGTGGCGGTGGAAATTGCGGTCGTTGTCACGGTGATGTGGCTGGTGACACCGCCGGCGGGGCGTGGCAAGACGGCCCGCGATCTTGGCATTTCCTTGGGCGAGTCCGAGATCGAATCGCCCGCGCCTCTCGCCAGGCTAACTCCGGGCCAATGGCTCGAGCATTCGCCCATCCTGAACTGGATCATTGTCCTCGTCGGCGGGACTTATCTCGTGCGCTACTTCATGCAGGCGGGCGAGCCCCTGGGCGCGATCACCCTTAACATTGTTAACCTGACCTTCCTCCTCCTCGGTTTCCTCTTGCATAAGACTCCGGCGCGCCTCATGCACGCGGTGCAGGGCGCGACGCCCGCGGTCTGGGGAGTTATCCTCCAGTTTCCATTTTATGCTGGAATCGCCGGAGTCATCACCGCGACTCACTTAAGCCAGCAGATTGCTCATGCATTCGTTAGTCTGTCGACGCCCCGGACCTTTCCCGCGATTGTGGCGACCTACTCGGCCGTCCTCGGTGTCTTCGTGCCGTCGGGCGGTTCCAAATGGGTCGTGGAAGCACCTTATGTCATGGCCGCAGCGCACGAGCTCAAAGTGCACCTGGGCTGGGTGGTCGCTTCCTATGACCTGGGCGAAGCGCTCGCTAATCTCGTCCAGCCTTTCTGGATGCTGCCGATCCTCGGACTGTTCCAACTCCGCGCCCGCGACGTCATGGGTTACACCTTCGTCGTCTTTCTCGTCCTCGTCCCGGTTGTCCTCCTCCTGGTCACGATCCTGGGCGCGACTTTGTCTTATCCGCTCTAGCGAGCGGGGAGGAAGCTTCAAAATAGTTCTTTTTCCGGTGGCTCGTTAGGTGGCGGTGCCGCGTCATAAAGCGCGGCGTATAATTTATCCAGCTCGACGGGCTTCGACAGGATCGCGATGGCACCGCTTTCGGCCAGCTGGGCGGCAGGCGTGACGGCGGAAACGATAACGATCCGCGCCGCCGGATCCTTGGCCAGGATCATGCGGGCCGCGGTCGCGCCATTGAGACGAGGGAGCGAATAATCCAGGAGGACCAGATCGGGCTGAAGCCGGGTGTAGGCTTGGATCGCATCCAGCCCGGACCCAACGACCTGGAGGACTTCGTGGCCGCAACGCTCGACCAGGGCGGCCAGGCTAATGCCCAGGTCTTTTTGGGCATCGGCGATGAGCACGCGCATCGCTCAGGATAGCGGAAAATAGGAAAGGATGAAGCTCGGCCGTTACTCGAGCTGATAGAGCTCGGCCAAAACCGTGCCGTGATCCTGGCTATCGACCGGCGCCAGGACCGCGGTGTAGGTGCCTCGCGGGAGATTGACCAGGATGGCGGCTTCAAGTGGATCGGAGGGCGCGAGGCCGGTGGCGGCGATCTCGGTGGACTGGCTGTCCTGCCAGTTATTGTTGCCCGCGAGCAGGTTGCCCTCCGCATCGAAGAGGTCGAGTCGGGGATCGGAGAGCCCGGAGAGGCCAAAGGCGTTCAAGGATGGCCCGATTGCGCGGAGGAGAACAGTCACATTGTCGCCGTTACCCACGATGAAGCCGGCGATCATCGGGGCGTTTGTGCCCTGGACGGCGCCGCGGGTGCTGAGATTATCCAGTGCTTGTGCAACGATCGGGCTAACATCATAAAGCTCGATCAGCGCAGTGCCGCTGGTCGGCACCGGATCGCCGGGCACACTGTCATGGCTTCGGACGATGGCAGTGTAAGTGCCCGGCTCCAGAGTTAGGACGATGGCCGACTCCAATGCGTTATTGGGTTGAAGGGAAGTCGCGGCGATCTCGGTTTCCTGAGTGTCCCTCCAGTTATCGTTGGAGGCCAGGACCAAGCCGGTCGCGTCATATAGGTCCAAGGTCGGATCCGCGAGTGGGATGAGACCGAAGTCGGCTAACGACGGACCAAGCGCGCGGAGCAGGATCGTTCTCGATTTCGTCCCGCCTATGATGAACCCGCCGATGACCGAAGTCACATCCTGCCCGAGGAAGGGCGGCGGAACCTCGACGCGGGTGGAGAGATTGAGCAGGAGCCCGGCCGGGGCGGGAGCGGGGAGTAAAGTCGCGAGGAGAAGAAGGAAAGCGACGAGTTGCTTTTTCATGGTCCTGCGGTGGTCCCGCAAGCGTGAGGGGCCGCCGGCGGAGATATCACTAACGCTGTGGCACCTCCTACATCCACCCGCGCGGCGCTGCCGTCAACCGACGAGAGCGGCGGGCGCGGAGCAACCGGCTTTGTTTGCCCGGTTGCTCGCGAAACTAGATCCTGGCTATCGGCGCAGGCTTACGCCGGAGATGATGGTGTAACCGGAAGAGTGGTTCCAATTCGCCATCTCGCTCGGCGCGAACGGGGCAAAGTCGACTTGGGCATTGGGACCGGTCTTGAGATCGGTCTGAGCGTAGGGTCCCATTTTCCAACGCTCGGAGTATGGAGGCAAGGCGGCGATGACGATACCCTCCGAGCTGCTGACGCGGTGCGGCCGGGTGGCCAGCTCCGCGCTCCGATTATTTTCCGCCAGCGCTTTTCTCGGGGCCGGATTGTTCTGGAAGTAATAGTAGAGGCAGGTGGCGAGGAGGATGAGCAAAAGCGGAGTTTTCATAGCGGCGCAGGGATATAATAAGAAGAAATGCCATAATAATTATAAACGGAAGAAACTGTCTAGATTTTTCTCTCGATCAGGTGCCAGGTCCGGAAGTTGTCGCGCAGGCCCTCGGGTCCGACCTTCTGGCTCCTGCATTCGTTAGGCTGAAATCGTCAGGCTGCGCTTTCGCCGGGCCCTCCCGAGAGGGAAGGCTCGTCTCTAGAAAACGCAAAACCCGGCGCGAAATGCTTTCGCATCCCACGCCGGGTGAATGTTGTGCGCCTCGCTTTTAGCGATCCTCTGGCTTTTTCTTCTTCTTTTTGCCCTGCTGCTGCTCGCCTTGCGCCGGGCCTTTGCGCGCCGGTCCCTGCGCTGGTCGCCGGTTCATGACGGCTTGCCCACGTTGCGGTTTGCGCTGCGTTTGCTGCGCCGCCGCCCGAGGCCGGTTCTGCATCGCTTTATTGCGGTTCAGCCTGGGGTCCGACTGGGCGGCCGGGCGGGCTGATTTTACAGTCCGATTGGCTTTTGCCGCGGGGCGTGAGCGTTCCGCCTGCTGGACCGAATTGCGCTCTGCCTTTTGGGAACTCTTCTCGGCCTTCTGCGCGCCAGCGCGCTTATCCGCACGAGTTGCCTGTTCCGCGCCAGCCTGGCGGGCGTTATTGGCACGGGGTTCGGCACCAGCCTGCTTTGCCGGGCGGGCTTGTTTCTCTGCCCGATCCTGGTTGGCTGCGTCGCCCTGTTTTTCGGCCTGGGCCTGCGGACCGTTCTGGCCACGTTTTCCATTTTCCGCAGCGGCGGGATTCACTTTGCTCCGGACCGCGTTGACCGCTTCGGCGTTCGGTTTGCCTTTGTTATTTGCGGCATGCAGAGCCGGGTCTTTTTTCGCCGCTTCCACGACCGAACGCTGCTCTTTGGTCGGGGCGATACGCTGCGATTTGCCCACTTTTTGTTCCTGCGCGGTCGGCTGCGCCTTCACCCCGCCCGGGCCGTTGAAACTGGCGCGGGTTTTGGTGGCGTTGCCAGCAAACGAATTATCCACGTAGGTGTTGGTAATGACGTTCCGATTTACCCGGTTGACGGCGGTATTGTAGCGGAAGGTGCTGCCGACCCATTGGCCGCCATAGTAGCCGCTGCCGACGTAGCCAAAGCCGTAATTGATGCCGCCGTAGTAGCCGACGCTCGGCCCCCAATACCCGTTATTGAAAATGTAACGGTTGCTGCGATAGCCCCAATAGCCGGGAGTCCAGAGGAACCCGATCCGCGGGGGCAGAACCCAAATACCGGGGACCCAATAATATCCGAAATCGGAATAGTCCCAATAGCCCGGAGTCCAGATGTAACCGGGCCCTGGGCAATAGGGCTGCGTGTAAACCGGGATCAGCGGCGGAGCGATTGAAACGGACACGCCGACATATGCCGAAGAAGAAGCCACGGGGAGCCCGGCAAAAAGCAGGGCCGCGAGGGCAAGGATTGGTAGTTTTATTTTCATGTGTGTGGTGATGCTTTTGGTGTTCAAACCCAGACGCGGCAGTCCTGCAAAGTATTCAAAACTAATCCCTTCACGAGAGTTGCGTGGTTGGAGATGGCGGTCTCTCTGTAATCGAAGCGAATGGGAAAAAACGCGTATCAACCTGCGGCTGTGGTGCTCGGAACTCGGGCCGGCATTTCACTAGGGTGATTTTCCGCTGGCATCCCCTTCGTTTCAGGGGAGGGTTCAGGCATGCTTCCACGCGCGCTGCTACTTTTCGCTGCCAGTCTTGCCTTTTGCTCACCGCTGGTGGCGGAAACGCCGGTCACAGATGCCGCCGAGTCAGCGCGCTTCGAGCTCAAGCAGGCACGTCCGAGTGAGATGGTGACCGGTCGGCCGGCGCTGGGCGAAACCGGATCGTTCCGCGTGCTGAGCAATGCCTGGTATGGCAATGGGCCGCTGACCCTGCTGGATCGCCGGCTTTTCTCGTTCCCGGGCGCGTTTGGCTGGGCCGAGGCAAGCGACGGGGCCTTCCTGCCAGCGTTTTCCGCACAGGAAGTGCCTCGAGTGACCCAGCCGGCATCCCTGGCGCGGACGACTGACGTCCCGAAGCTGGATCTATTCCGGAAGCCCGATTACGCCGGGGGCGAAGTTGGCGTTTTTTACGGGACGTCGCTCGGCGGAAAGTTCAGTCGCGAGGTGGAGCAGGGATACATCCTGGGCGAGATCGTCGACGGAAACACGCGCATCCAGGTCGGGGCATCCTACGGGCGCTCGAGCGGGAACGGTCCGCGAATCATCGGACGTTAGGCCGCGGCGGCGACCGACGGTGGCGCGTATAAGCGCCTTTCTACGTTTTCGGTTCTTCTTTCTTCGGCATCATCGTTGCCTGCCATGCGACGACCTGCCATTTCCCGTTTCGTTTCAGGAATGTGCCGGTGTTGAGGTAATTGTTCACGGTTTTCTCTCCGGCTTTGTCGGTCGTCCCGACGAGCCGAAATGCCACGATCGCGGTGTCACCGTATTGCTGGATACGGATGTCTTCCGCAGTGAAGACGGTCGTTTCATCGCCCGCTTTCACCGGGACCTCCGAGCGCACCTCCTTCATGATGGCGGCCTTGTTTTTGCGTTCACCTTTGGAGGTCGTGTAGATCAGATCGTCGGCCCAGAAACGGTCATGGATTGCAGCATCATTGACCCCGGCGCCAGCGAGAAAATCCTTCAGCAGCTTCGTCAATTCCGCGGCATCGGGCGCTTCCTGCGCGGGCAGAAGAGCGGGAAGAGAAAGAACGAGCAGCGCCGCGAGAAGAATTCGTTTCATGGAAAGAAATGTCCAGTGATCAGGGACAAGCGCCAATTGAAAAAGGCCCCTGATAATGATCGAAAGATCACTTTCTCCTTTTCGCCGCGCGCCGCGCCAGCCAGAGGCAGACGACGGCGAAGGTGATCATGACCCCGCCCCAGATAAGGTTGATGTTGATGCCTAACGAACGTGCGTCAGTGGCGGGCGTGGTGCGCAAACCGGCCAAAACGAGCAGCAAGCCGAGAACGGCGAAGAGCCAGCCTAACGCGATGCGGAGATCAAAGGCTTTCATGCGGTTACCAGAAAATGATGTTCAAAATGAGGGCCATGAGCAGGACGAGGCCGCCCAGCGCCGCCGGCCGTTTATACCAGGCGACATCTTTCTCCTCGACCCGCGGGGTGAGCGAGGAAACGAGACCGCGCAGTTGCTCGTCGGATTTCTGCTGCCGGGTGAGGAGCGACACAACAATCGTGATTACAAAACAGGCCGTCCAGGCGAAGATCGCGGTCCAGAAATTCTGCGCCATCTCGCTCGGGTAACGGTGCAGGACATGGCCGAGCCAGCCACCTTTGGCGAGAGTGAGCGCGTCGTGCGGCTGAGTCAGGCCATGATGGATGGCAGCCGCGAGAATGCCGCTGACCAACCCGACGAAAGCGCCGTGCCCGGTCGCGCGCCGCCAAAACATGCCGAGCAAAAAGGTGGCAAAGAGCGGCGCGTTCACGAAAGCGAAAACGAGCTGGAGCAGATCCATGATGTTGTTGAATTGGGCTGCGAAATAAGCCGCCGCTACGCTCACTGAGATGCCGACGACGGTCGCGGCCCGTCCCATCCAGAGCAGGGCCGAGTCGCTCGCCTTCGGGCGCAGGTAGGCCTGGTAGAGATCGTAGGTCCAGACGGTGTTAAAGGCGGTCACGTTGCCTGCCATTCCCGACATGAAGGAAGCCATCAGGGCCGTCAGCCCGAGTCCGAGAATTCCGGAAGGAAAATAATGTCCGAGCATCATCGGGATGACGAGGTCGTAGTTCAGGGTGCCATCCGGTTTCGCCGGCAGAGCAAAGCCGCTCGCCCCGTGTTGTTGGGTGAGCGCGATCGCAATCATTCCCGGCAGGATGACGAGAAACGGGAAAAACATCTTCGGCACCGCGGCCACCAACGGCGTGCGGCGCGCGCCCGCCATCGAGTCCGCGGCCATCGCCCGCTGGATGACGAGGAAGTCAGTGCACCAGTAGCCAAACGAAAGGACGAAACCGAGTCCCATCATCATCGCGAACCATTGCACTCCCATCGGATTTTCCGCCGCGCTTCCAATGAACTTCCACGAGTTGGTGAAAGCGCCCGGCGCGAAGCCTTGCGCGGTCGAGACCGTGGCCAGCTTGGCCTGCAATCCACCCCAGCCGCCGACATCGCGCAACCCCAGGTAAACGAGCGGCGCAAATCCGGCCACGATGAGGAAGAACTGCATGACCTCGTTGTAAATCGCCGAGGTCAGCCCGCCTAACGAGATATAGACCAGCACGATGATGGCGGAGAGCCAGATGCTGACGTGAAAATCCCAGCCCAGGAGCAGATTCAAGAGCAGCGCCATCGCATACATCGAGATGCCGGAGGAAAAGATCGTCATGGCCGCGAAGGTGACGGCGTTGAGCGCGCGTGTTTTTTCGTCGAAACGCAGCTTGAGATATTCCGGCACGGAGCGCGCCTTGGAGCCGTAGTAGAACGGCATCATGAAAACCGCCACGAAGACCATCGCTGGGATCGCGCCCACCCAGTAGAAGTGGCTCGTCATAATGCCGTATTTCGCTCCCGAAGCAGCCATCCCGATCACTTCCTGCGCGCCGAGATTGGCGGAAAGAAAAGCCAGCCCCGCGACCCAGGCGGGAATCAGGCGGCCGGAGAGAAAGAAATCCGTGCTCGTGCGCATGTGGCGCTTGAGGACGAAGCCGATCCCGAGGACGAAGGCGAAATAAACGATCAGGATCGCGCCATCAATCAAGCCGAGGTGGATCGGTTGCATCGGGATTGTTCACGAGGTTTAGGGCCCGCCATCGCTGCGGTCAATGCAAAGCGCGACCGCGCGACCGACTCCTTTTTGCAGGACAAGGAAGGCGCGCGACGATAGCGTCCAGTATCATGACCAGCCGGGACTTTGCGGAGCTTTCCACTCCGCTGGTGGCGGACGCCGCCTTGCGCTTGAAGCGAGCGTTGCGCCTCGCGCCGCCCGGCATCCAGCCAGTCGTTCCGGGCATGCGGGTCGCGGGCTCCGTATTGCCGGCGCAGCATTTCGGCAGCGTCGATCTTTTCCTCGAGGCAATGGAATCCGCCACGCCCGGTTCCGTTCTCGTGATCGATAACGGCGGACGCATTGAGGAAAGCTGCATCGGCGACCTGACCGTGCTCGAAGCGCAGGCCAGCGGGGTCGCCGGATTGATCGTCTGGGGCACGCATCGCGATACCCCCGAGTTACGGCAGATCGCGCTGCCGGTGTTCACTTACGGTGTCTGGTCGAACGGGCCGACCCGGCTCGACCCGCGCACGGCCGATGCGTTGCGCGTCGCAAAGTTTGGGACGTTCGAGGTCACCAGGGACGACGTGGTCTTCGCGGATGACGACGGTTGTCTTTTCGTTAGGGGCGACGACGTGGCGGATCTGCTGACGGCGGCGCGAGCCATCTGGCAAACCGAGCGAAAGCAAGCCGATCGGATCAAGGCCGGCGAGAAGCTGCGCGACCAATTGCGCTTCGCCGACTACTTGAAGAAGCGCGCCACGGATTCCAGTTTCACCTTCCGCCAACACCTGCGCGGCATGGGTGGCGCGATCGAAGAATAGGTTGCGACCTTTACGTAGCCGCGGCGGTCGAATGCATGGCGTTGCCGAGGTCGCGCGAGGGGTCGATTCGCCAGCGACTCGCCACCGCTTCGAGCTCGGCATTGAGCGGCCAGCGATCGGGCAGGGGATCGCCAGTGTGCTCGGCGCTGCCCCCTTTCAAAGTCATGCAATTCTTGTTGTCGCCGATCTCCGCGATCTGCGCGCGCTCGTCTTCGCTCAAGGTAACCTCGGGCAGAGACGCGAGTTCTTCGACTTTCGTCTCGATCGTCTTGGCCTGCGCGCCCGGTTCCTGGATCAGGGTCGGCACCACACACTGCACCGGCGCATACTGCAGGTTCCAGATGCAGGCGAGCTGTAGCATGGTGAGATTGTGGGCCTCCGCGATCGCGCGCATCTGCTCGATTTTTTCACTGCCCGCTTCCACCCAGCCAGTGGGGCGAAAGGTGCGATGGTCGCGCGGCGCAAAGTCGTGCCCCGGTTTCACGTCGTCGTGAAAAAGCCCGCCGTAATCGACCACCCGCGTGATCAGTTTAACGCCGCTCTTTTCCGCCGCCGGCAGCGCGAGGCGGCCCGGCCAGGGCTCGAGCGGATTGAGGATGATCATGGCCCAGTCGAGCAGACCCTGGAAACGCTCGAGACTGAGAATGAGGTCGAGGGTAAACCCGTTTGCCGGCCCCGGCGCGATCCCGAGCTGACTCGTTAGGCCGGCATCCTTTAGTTTCGCCATGCCTTTCCAGACGGCGTCGCTCGTGTAACCGGTGGCGTCAGGATTGTGCAGAAGAAGGAGGTCGAAGCGATCGGCCCGGCAGCGCTCGAGCGACTTCTCGGTCGCGGAGCGCAGGTAGCTCGCGTAGGCGGCCGGCTTGCGCAACGCCGGGCTGGTGAAACGGGGAAAGCCTTTCGAGCCATCCCGCTGTCCCTCGTAAAAATCGTGCCCGACCGCGCCGACCAGGCAATAGCTGTCGCGCGGTTTGCCGTTCAGCGCCCGACCGAGGAGGGAATCGGCTTCCCCCGCGCCGTAGACATCGGCCGTCATGAAAGTGCGGAGTCCTTTCTCATAGGCGAGGTCGATCAGGGCGAAGAAACGCTCGTCCTCGATCGGCTGGCCGAAGTGCATGAAACGTCCGCCGCCCCACATCCCGAAAGCTGTTCTCGTCAGTTGCATCGCCGTCCATCGTAAAGCGGACGCGGACGATCTCCAAGTCCGCGCCCGGACGTTTTTTGGGAGCCGGATTTTGCTGCTAGGTTCGTCGGAGATGCCGCGCCTTCTTTTCGTCCTCGCCCTTCTCCTCGCGCAACCCGTCTTCGCCGCGAAGAAGGCCGAGCCTAACGACAACGAGAAAAAGCCGCTGCCCGGCATCACGGAGAAGACGCGCGGGATGCAGGCGATGCCCGGTTTCTTCAATCTCTACTGGGACGCGCGGGCCGGGAAAGTCTGGCTCGAGATCGCGAAGTTCGATTCCGAGTTTCTCTATGTCGCTTCTCTCGCAGCCGGCGTGGGCTCGAATGACATCGGCCTCGATCGCGGGCAATTCGGCGATCTCGAGAAAGACTCCAATCCCGGCCATCTCGTCGTCTTCGAGCGGGTCGGACCTAAGGTCCTGCTCATCGAAAAGAATACGGCCTATCGCGCGGTCACGCAGAGCGCCGATGAGCGGCGCTCGGTCGAGGAAGCTTTCGCCCGCTCTGTGCTCTGGGGATTCAGGGTTGAGGCGGAGGAGAAAGGTCGCGTGCTGGTCGATGCCACCGCATTCCTCCTGCACGACGCGCATGGCGTGGCGGAAAAGCTGAAACTGAAGAAGCAGGGAGAATACAAGGTCGATGACGCGCGCTCGGCCCCTTATCTTCCCCTAACGAAAAGCTTCCCGAAAAACACCGAGTTCGAGGCCACCCTCACTTTTACCGGCCAGCCAGCCGGCGATTGGATTCGCTCGGTCGTGCCCAGCCCCGAGGCCGTGACCGTGCGCGAGCATCACTCCTTCGTCGAATTGCCCGACGACGGATATCAGCCGCGCGTCTTCGATCCGCGCTCCGGCTTTTATGCGATGACCTACGCGGATTACGCGACCCCGATTCAAGAGCCGCTCCAAAAACGCTTTCTCGTTAGGCATCGTTTGCGCAAAAAGGATCCGGCCGCGGCCATGAGCGAACCGGTCGAGCCGATCGTCTACTACGTCGATCGCGGCGCACCGGAGCCGATCAAGTCGGCCCTGATCGAAGGCGCTTCCTGGTGGAATCAGGCTTTCGAAGCCGCCGGTTACAAGAACGCCTTCCAGGTCAAAGAGCTGCCGGAAGGGGCCGACCCGATGGACCTGCGCTACAACTTGATCGAATGGGTACACCGCTCCACCCGCGGCTATTCCTATGGCACCGGCATCATCGATCCGCGCACCGGCGAGATCCTGAAAGGCCACGTCTCGTTAGGCTCGCTCCGTGTGCGTCAGGATTTTCTCATCGCGCAGGGGCTGGTCGAGGCCTACGCCGACGGCGCGACGCCCGACTCGCGTTTGCTCGAGCTGTCGCTCGCCCGCCTCCGGCAACTGGCCGCGCACGAAGTTGGCCACACCCTTGGGTTGCAGCATAACTTCGCCGCCAGCACGCAGGACCGCACCTCGGTCATGGATTATCCGCCGCCCGTGGCGACGATCGACCCGAAGGGAAACATCGATCTCAGTCAGGCCTACGCCACCGGTATCGGCGCCTGGGACAAGCGCACCATCCTTTACGGCTACCAGGATTTCCCCAACCAGACTAACGAGTCCGACGCGCTCGCCGCCATCTTGCGCGAAAACATCGCGAAAGGATTTCGTTACCTGACCGATGCCGACGCCCGCCCGCCGGGCAGCGCCAATCCTTACGCGCACCTTTGGGATAGCGGCGCGTCGGCGGTCGACGAGTTGAATCGCCTGGTCAAGGTTCGCGCGCTCGCCTTGAGCCGGCTCGGCCAGAAAAACATTCCGCCGGGCGCGCCCATGGCCACGCTCGAGAACGTGCTCGTGCCGGTTTACTTGATGCATCGCTTCCAGGCGGAAGCGGCGACCAAACTGATCGGCGGCGTGAACTACAGCTACGCCGCGCGCGGTGACGGCCAGCCGACGAACGAGCCGCTCCCGCCGGAGCAACAGCGCGCCGCTCTTGCCTCTGTCCTGCAGACTCTCCGTCCCGATTTTCTGGAGATGCCGGCCAAGCTGGTCGCGCAGCTGCCGCCGCGTCCGCCCGGTTATCCGCGCGATCGCGAATCATTCGATTCCCACACCGGATTGGTCTTCGACCCACAGGCCGCGGCCGAGAGTTGGATCGATACGGAACTCGATCTTCTCCTTCATCCGGAGCGGCTCGCCCGGATCGTGGCGCAAAACGCTGGCGCGCCGCAGGGACTTTCAGTCCCGGAAGTTTTCAACGCGATTCTGCAAACCGCCGAACGCAGCGGCAGCCTGAACGGCCGGCAAAGCGAAATTGCCCGCGCCCTAGAAAAACAATTCCTGATTCAGCTTCTGCAACTCGCGCTCAACCGCGAGATCGAGCCGCAGGTCAGCGCCTATGCCTGGCGCGAGATCGCCGACCTGGAAACGAAATGGAAAGCGCGCGCCGCGAACGACCCGGCTGAGCAGGCGCACAACACCTGGTTGCTTGCGAAGATCGATCAATTCCACCGCGATCCCAAGGCGCTCGACCTCCCCGCGCCGCCCCGCCTTCCCGACGGCTCACCCATCGGCGCGGAAGAATAGCCTGCGCCGTGTCCGGGAACGCGCGGCGATTTTAAACTGCGGCAGGAGAAGGACCCGCGGGGGTGGGCACCTCGTCGGGAGGTGTCTCCGCCTTGTCGGTGATCAGTTTGCGCAGGAAGGGATTAAGCACGACGAGCGCGACGCCCACCGCGAGACTGCCGAGACCGAGGTAGGTAAAGAGCGTGGCGTAGCCGGCGTTGGTGGCCGCAGCGTTGGTGCCGGTCGGCTCGGGAATCATGCCGGAGAAATCGCCCGCGAAGAGCGAGGCGAGGCCGGTCACGAGCATCCAGCTGCCCATCATCACGCCCTGGTATTGCTTGGGCGCGAGTTTGCCGATCATGGCGTAGCCGATGGGCATGATGAGCAGTTCACCGATGCTCTGGAGCACGTAGCTCGCGAAAAGCCAGACGAAGGCGCTCTTGCCGTCCACGCCAGCCAGCTTGATGCCCAAAGGGAGAATAAGAAAAGCGACCGCCATTAACAGCAACGAGGCCGCAAATTGTTTCGGGACATCGATATTCCAACCGCGCGCCCGCAGGTGGGTAAACCAGGCCGCGAGGAGCGGTCCGCCGATCACGATGCAGACAGTGTTGATGTTCTGAATCCACTGCGGCTGAATCTGCACCGCGCCGAGCATCAGGTTGACGTTGTGAACCGCGAACAGCATCAATCCGCTCGGCGCCATCTGGTAGAGCGACCAGAACATGAGCGAACCAAGAGTCAGAATCAGGTAGGCCGTCATGTTCCGCCGCTCGCGGCGATCGGGATGTCGAACGGTGAGGTAGACCAGCGTAACCGCGACCCCGGCGCAGATGGTCTTGAGGATGATCTCGGTGCCGCCCGGGCGCTGGAGCATGAACCACACAACCGGGACGAGACCGATGAGAATGGCGATGCCCCCGAGCTGGCGCACTCGAAATTGCTGGGGCGTGGCCTCGAGCAGCGTGGTGTTGCGATCGGTCAGCGTCTTCCAGCTGAAGAAGGCGAGGAGGATGGCGACGAAGTTACCGAGGGTGGCGAAGATAAAAAGACTCGCATAGCTCTCAGTCCCCTGGAAGTAGCCGGCGACCGCAAAGCCGATGAAGAAGCCGACGTTCATGCCGGCGTAATTCCAGAGGAAAGCACCCTCGCGGCGCGGGTCATCCGAGCTGAAGCGCTGGGTCAGCATCATGTTGATGCAGGTGACGTTGAGGCCGCTGCCGGTGAGGAAGAAAGCGAGCCCGAGATAGAACATGGCGAGCGTGCCTAACGAGATGCAGGCGCAGCCAATGACCTGCAGCGCCATGCCCCCAACAAAGAGATTGCGGTTGGAGAGGAAACGCCCGCCGAGGTAGCCGCCGAAAAGGTGCAGGCCGTAATTAAAAGCGCCGAACACGCCCATCAGCGTCGTCGCCTCTTTCACGCCGAGCTTCAGGTGTTTCGTCGCATAAAGGACCAGCGTCGAATAGAGAACGGCGAAGCCAAGCGTGGCGAAGATCTGAATGAAGAAGAGCACGGCCGCGCCCTCCGGAGCCCCGGCGAAACGGCGTTTAATAAAATTCATCCGGCGCTGGTTGTCGCCTGCTGCGCCGGGCGATGTCAAGCCACGGCTTGCCTTTTAAAGGAAAGCTTCGCCCGGAGATTACGGTGTCGCTCGGCTGGCCGACCTAGAAGTGGTTCGGCTCGCGTGCGAGGAACTTCCCGCGGCCGATCTCGCCGACGAACTTGCCGTCCCGGGCCGCGACCTTGCCGCGCACGGTCACGACATGCGGGCGGCCTTCGATTTCCATTCCTTCAAAGGAGTTGTAATCGAGATTCATCTGGTGCGTTTTCGCGGAAATCTTCCCTCGATAATTCGGGTCGTAAACCACCAGGTCGGCATCGCTGCCCAGCTGAATCGTTCCCTTCTGTGGGAAGAGGCCGAAGAGTTTGGCGGTGTTGGTGCTGGCGGTGGCGACGAACTGATGCAGATCGATCCGGCCGCCTTTCACGCCGTGAGTGAAGTAGAGGTTGATCCGATCTTCGAGCGACGGGATGCCATTTGGGATTTTAGTGAAATCGTCGCGGCCCATGATTTTCTGGGTCGCGAAATCGAACGGCGCGTGATCGGTCGCGAGGGTGGAGACGAACCCTTGGCGCAATCCGTTCCAAAGCACTTCCTGGTTTTTTTTGTCGCGCAGCGGCGGTGACATCACGGCCTTCGCGCCTTCGAAGTCCGGCTTCTCCGCGTCGGTGCGATCGAGGAGCAAATATTGAATGAGAGTCTCGACCCAGACGTTGACGCCGCGCTCGGCGCCGCGAATCGCTTCGCGGAGCGATTCCTCGCAACTGAGGTGCACGATGTAAACATGCGCGCCGGTTAGCTCGGCAAAGGTCATGAGATGGTGCACGCCTTCCGCTTCCACCACCGGCGGCCGGCTCCAGTAATGCCATTCCGGTCCGGTTTTGCCTTCGGCGAGGAGCTTCTTTTGCAGTTCGGCCACGAGGTCGGCATTCTCGCAATGGGCGGTGGTGATTACGCCTAACGAGCGGGCAAGGGTGAGGGTTTGGTAGAGCTGTTCGTCGGTCACGCCGAAGGCGCCTTTATACGCGAGGAAGACCTTGAAGCTGGCGCAGCCGCGCCTAACGATCTCGCGAAAGTCGCTTTCGGCCTCGTCGTCGTAGCGGGTCACGCCCATGTGGAAACTGAAATCGCAGGCGCTCGCGCCGCTCGCTTTGCCGAGCCAAAACTCGAAAGCCTCGAGCGGCTTCTCTTCGCCGCCCGGGCATATCATTTCGATAAAAGTGGTCGTCCCGCCGACGAGCGCGGCCTTGCTTGCGGTCTCGTGAGTGTCCTTGGCCAAGGTGCCCATGAAGGGGAGGTAAATGTGCACATGCGGGTCGATCAACCCGGGAAAGACATACTTCCCGGTCGCATCGATCACCTCGGCGTCGTTAGGCGCGTCAAGATCGCGGCCGATCGCGCTGATGTTTTCGTCCTCGCAAAAGATGTCGGCGACGTAGCGCTCGTCCGCGGTCACGATCTCGCCGTTTTTGATGAGCAGGCTCATGGCCTTATTCGAATGCGCTTTTTTTTGCTCGCGCGCCGGTCGGATGGATCCACTTTGTCGGCTTTGATATAGTTTACACTCTCGTCGAACCGTAGTTGTGTTCCGGGTTTCAAACCAAGGCGTCGCCGAATTGCTATTGGCACCGTGATGCGACTGCCACTGAAAATCTTCGCCTTCATTTCTCCAGGATACAAAAGTTCAAAGCGTCCTGCACTCTCGAAAGGGCGAGCCTGTAGAGGTGTGGGGGGGGGGACAAAGGGGGGGGGGGGGCGGGGGCGGGGGGCCGCGCGCGGGTGGTAGGGGGCCAACGATTAAAACCCTCCCC
>JBBPZS010000017.1:0-17156 GCA_038198605.1 Chthoniobacterales bacterium
CACTGCGGCAGCGGCTGTACGGTGGCGGACATCCTGGGCGAATGGGCGCTCTTCTTTTTCCCCCTGACGCTTTTCGGGATGAAGATATTTGGGACGTGGACGGTCGATTACGTCCTCGCTCTGCTCTTTGGCATTTTCTTTCAATACTTCACCATCGCGCCGATGCGGGATCTCTCCTTCGGCGAAGGGATGTGGGCAGCAGTAAAGGCAGATTTTCTTTCTCCCACCGCCTGGCAGGTGGGGATGTATGGCTGGATGGCGATCGCGACCTTCCTTATCTTCGGTCATGAGCTGGCGAAAACCGGACCGGTCTTCTGGTTTATGATGCAGCTCGCGATGCTGGCCGGATTCCTGACCAATTACCCGGTGAATTGGTGGCTGCTGCGGGCGAGGATCAAGGAGAAGATGTAGGGACGAGGGCGGGATCACGGGAGGCCATGCGCTTCGCTCAGGCGTGGCCGCGCCCAACCTCACCGGCCTAACCAACACAGCCGTGCCCTTGCCCCGCCGCGATTGAATTTCATATGTGGACCGCTGGTTTCTGGGGATTGGTAGCGGGGTCGGCGCTGCTCGTCGGGGCTCTGGTTGGCTTCTACCTGCAGGTGAATCAGCGGATAATCGCGGCCATCATGGTTTTGGCGGCGGGGTGTTGATCTCGGCCCTTTCCTTTGACCTGATGGATGAAGCCTACAAACGCGGGGGCTTTGACTCGACCGCGCTCGGCTTTCTCGGCGGCGCGGCCATTTACACGGGCGCGAACTGGCTTCTCAGTCGCGCCGGTGCGAAACACCGGAAGCGGTCCGGTCATCACGTGGGCCAGCCATCGGAGCAGGACCAGGGCGGAAGCGGGATGGCGATTGCGCTCGGAGCGCTCCTCGATGGCATCCCGGAATCCATCGTCATCGGCCTAACGATGCTGAAGGGCGGGAGTGTGAACATGGTGGCAGTGATCGCGATCTTTCTCTCCAACGTGCCGGAAGGTCTCTCCAGCTCGGCCGGAATGAAACGCGCGGGCCGCTCGGCGAAATATGTCTTCGGTGTCTGGGCCGGCATCACCCTCGTTTCCGGTCTGGCGGCCCTGGCTGGGTATGGGCTCTTCAGCAGTTTCTCGGATGACGTGATCGCCGCGACAACGGCGGTGGCGGCGGGCGCGATTCTTTCCATGCTGGTGGATACGATGATCCCGGAAGCATTTGCCGAAGCGCATGATTTCGCCGGGTTCATCACGGTGCTCGGTTTCCTGGCCGCCTTTGTCCTGACAAAGTGGTCCCCTGCCTAACGACTATGAGTCCCGCGGCAGCGCCGCTGGCTTGCGCCGGCCCACTTCCGCGGGGAGATTGCGCGCATGCTGGAGCTGCGGCCGACCTGCGAGAATTGTAACAAGGCGATGCCACCCGATTCGCTCGAGGCGCGGATCTGCTCGTTTGAATGCACTTTCTGCGCGGATTGTGTGGAGCGCGTCTTGCTCAACGTCTGCCCTAATTGTGGCGGCGGATTTGTCCCCCGCCCGATCCGGCCGAGAACGAACTGGCGCCACGATAACTACCTTAGCGCCAGCCCGGCCAGCGATGTCGTCCGGCATCGGTCGGTCGATCCCGCCGCGCACGCCTTGTTTGCACAGAAGATCAAAGGGATTGCTCCGGAAAAACGCTAAGTGGCGATCGCTGCGCCGCGTCAGTTCCAGGCGCGACACCGACGGTGCGATCAATTTCTATCTCGACAGATGAGATTTTCGGCTGAGACAGCCGACGCTACACTTCGCAATGCCGCGGGTCACTGCCGGGGAGCGCACGCGCCCTCGCCATCGCGAACTTTGGTCCCTAACTCTGCGCAGGAAGAGGATGGTTGCGGCGAGGCGCCGCAACGGCACGCGAGGCGAGTGCGCTCCCCAGAGGGGTGCTAATTATTGAGCGCGAGCACGGTTGGTGTCGCGGTTTGAGGAGCGCGTACGGGCACGGGAATGGCGGCAGAATCGGGCGCGGCCTGGCGAGCGAGGTAGGAGGCGCCGAGGCCGACGAGCGCGAGGAGAAGTAGATAAAGGCGCGTGCGCGAGAGACGGCGCGTGGCAGCGGTATGGTCGGGCGGGAGGGTGTAGCTGCCGATGCCGTACTCCAGCAGGGGAAAGAATTCGCCGATCGTCCTCCAGGTGGCTTCGTCTTTGGCCTTGCAGGGCACCCGGTGATGGAGGTAGCCGACGCGAAAGAGATGGGAAATCTCACGGGAATTCAGCGGGCCGCGCAGGCCGCGGGCCTTAATCTCGTAGAGATCCATCGAGGACCTGAGAGCAGAACCGGTGCCGACCACGGCGTCTCGCCTGCCGCGGATCAACATCAGGGCGGGCGCGTCGCCTCCCCTCCCTGCTCGTGCTCGTGCTCGGAGAAAACTGGACGACACGGCGGTCGTCCCTCCAGCGGCAGGCGGTGCGCCCGCCCTACAAAGATGCCGCTTAGCGTGGTGCCGGTGTCGACAAGGGCGTTTCTTTCGCCCCTGACTTACCGGATTGTTCGCGCGCTTTCTGCGCAGCGATCTCCTGCTCGCTGAATCCCATGCGGCTCATCAGGTCAGATGTCGGTCGCGGGTTTGCGCTGCGGGATTCCGCGCGGTTCTGAGCCGTAACTTCGCGCTGCGCTTTTTCCCGGGCACGGGCGGCCTGTCTTTCCTGCGCCTTGACCGCCGCAGTGGAACGGCGCTCGGCCTTTTTCTGCTGCCGGGTCTGCGCCTGGGATTGTGAATCTGTCGCGAGCGCGCGCTGGCGGCTGGCTTGTTCCATGCGTCGCGGCGAACCGGGCCGCGCAAGGTGATTGCGAAAGACCGGCGTCGGACTGGGGGTGGCTTGGTCTTCCGCAAATGCGCCGTGGCTGAGGCAGGCGAGTGAAATTCCGATGGCGATGAGTTTCATGTTTTTCCCCGGAATAACGAGCATCGCACATGCCACCACCGGCGGGACTTAAGGGTGACCGGGCGGCCACGGGCGCCTTCGTCAGTTGAAAGTAGATAACGAGACGCGAGATTGCGCGGTGAAGAAAAAGACGGCGGCAGCGAAAACGAAGAAGCAACGCGATGTGGTATCTCCTTTCCGGAATAAATTGTGGGATCTCTTTCGAGATCTGGCCGAAGGGATGGATGGGGCCGACGTGGTCGTGGCCCTGAAGCAGGCTGGCGAAGAAATCTGGGCAGCCGGGATCGATGGCACTTACAGCGACATGCCATTGAAGGACCAGGAGGAGGAACCGCTGGGGAATGCGTTCGATATCGCCTGGCTTACGGTGGTCTGCATTAAGCTGAAGAAGTTCAAGCAGGGAAAGAAGCCGAAGGTCCGGATCAAGGCCTAGGTCGAAGAGTGGCAGGCGATACGCCTGCCCTGCAATCGCGTGCCCGTTGTTCGCTCCAGTTATCAGGCGCCCACGTTTCTGCGTAACGGCCACGCGCAAACCATCGCGGGCGCGTTTCTCCGACGGGGCCGCCGGGTGGGATTCATCCCGGAGCGCTTAGAGCTGGAGGATGGGGATTTCCTTGATCTGCGCTGGCTGCGCCAAGGCCGGGAGCGGGTCGCGATCCTGTCGCATGGACTGGAGGGATCGGCGGACGAGGGCTACATGCGAGGCATGGCGGCAGCCTTGAGCGCGGCGGGCTGGGATGTGTTGGGCTGGAATTTTCGCGGGTGCGGCGTTGAACCTAACCGGCTCGTGCGCCTTTATCATAGCGGGGCGACGGAAGACCTGGGGGCGGTGGTTAGTCATGCGACCAAGAGTTATGCGCGAATCGCGCTGATCGGGTTTAGTCTTGGCGGTAACCTTACTCTCAAATACATGGGTGAAGCGCCACCGCCTGACTCGGTCGTGACCGCGGTCGCTATCTCCGCGCCGGTCGACCTTGCGGCAAGCGCGCGCATGCTGGATCAGCGCTGGAGTAACCGGCTCTATCTGCGCCGGTTTATCGATAGCCTGGTCGCGAAGGTCGAAGCCAAGGCTTTGCGTTTCCCCGGCGAGATCGACGCGCGCGGTAGCCAGGAGATGCGCACCTTCCAGGAGTTTGACGACCGTTACACTTCGCGCCTGCATGGGTTTCGCGACGCGGCGGATTATTGGAAGCAAGCGAGTGCGCGGCAGTTTCTGCTCCAGATCAGGCGGCCGGCTTTGCTCCTCAACGCGCGGAACGATCCTTTTCTCGCGCCGGAGTGTTTTCCGCTTGCGGAAGCGGCGGAGAATCCCTGCCTGTCTCTCGAGATACCGGAGTCGGGTGGGCATCTCGGGTTCCTGGAGTGGAGAGGCGGCCTGCATCCATGGTTGGAGAAGCGGGTTCCTGAGTTTCTCGCGCAGGCGGGTGAGTAACTCGATGTTCACAGCGATCTGGCTCGTGCTCGTGCTCGATCCTGAGCGCGGATTTCGTGGATGGGATTTTCGCCTGACACAGCGGGTGATCTTGCGTTGGCAGGCGGAGCGCCTGCCCTACAAAGATGGACGACATCCGCCTGAGGCGGATCGCCCTCCAGGCGTCACCCGACACTCGTCTACTTTCCACCCTTCTTCATTTCAGCTTTCAGCTTTTCGCAGTCTTTCTGAGTTGCCATGGTCGCGGCGTTTGAGGAGACTCTGGAAATGGAGCCGCCAAATACCCCGCCAAGCGCGCCTGCGAAATACGTCGCGCTGAATGACTCGCTCTATGATTACATCACCCGCCATCGCTCGCGCGCGCTTGACCCAGTGCTGGACGCGCTGCGGGCGGAGACGGAAGCGCTGGGCGATGTCGCGAAAATGCTCATCAGCCCGGAGCAGGGCGATTTCCTTACCCTGATGACGGAACTGCTCGACGTGCGAACGGTGGTGGAGGTCGGCACTTTTACCGGTTACAGCGCGATCTGCCTTGCGCGCGGATTGCCCGGTGGCGGCCGGCTCTATTGTTTCGATGTAAACGCGGAGTGGACCGCGATCGCGCAGCGTTATTGGGAAAAGGGAGGGGTCGCGAACCGGATCGAGCTGCGCCTCGGCGACGCCAAAGAAACCCTGCAACAATGGGAACCGCGGACGCCGATCGACCTCGCCTTCATCGATGCCGATAAACCGGGCTACGACACTTACTTCGAGATTCTCCTGCCCAGGATGAAACCGGACGGGCTTTTCATTTTCGATAACATGGTTTGGGGCGGGCGCGTGATTGAACAACCGCTGACCGATCCCGATGGCGTCGCGATCGACCTGCTAAATCGAAAGCTGGCGACTGACTCTCGGGTGGAGTCGGTGCTGCTGCCGATCGCCGACGGGCTCCATCTCGCGCGCAAACGGCAGGCTGGCGAAATCTAGGACGCGACTCCTCCGCACACATGCCTCAGGAACCAGCAACGGGTTTGACAAAATTCCGGCTTAACGGGATGAAGCTGCTCTCCCTGTCCGTTTTCCTCTGCCTCTGTCGCGCTGCCTTCGCCACCCAGGCCGAGGATACCGCAATCACCATCGACGGCTACGTCGCGGGCGCGACGCCGTTTCTGAGCCAGGTCACTCTCTCGGTGAGTGACACCGCGGCACTGAAGAACGTGCAGTTTGCCATCACTCCCAAGGCCGGCGCAACGACGAGACCTTTATCGGCTACCTATTCCTATAGCTATCTCGTGAAACGCGGCGACATCGTGAACGGCAAGGTCTTTCTGCCAGTTTATGGACTCTACGACGATTACCTCAACGCGGTCACTCTAATCTTTCATTTCAACGATGGCTCGATCAGGCAGGAATCGATGACGATCGCGACGGAGAATTTCGTCGATCCCTGCGGCTATAAGAGTCCAACCGTGATCCAAGCGAAGACGGAGGCAAATTCTCTAAGTTATGATTACATTCTGCTGAAAGGCTCTTGCAGCAACTACTCTCCCGCGATCATTGACACTGATGGAGCTCTGCGGTGGGTCGGCACGGCCGGCTTGAAGTTCTTTAGCCTCGCTTTCTTTGAAAACTCCATTTACATCACCTACGGGCCGCTCATTTATCGGAACGACCTCGACGGCACAGTCGAGTTACTCGGCGATTATGCGAAGGAAGGGGTCACGCAGTTCCATCATAATGTTGACCGTGGCAAACTCGGGCTCCTCTTTGAAGTCGACACCAAGGAATACCTCGAGTCGATCATCATGGAGATCGACACTGCTGGCACGCTGCTCAAGACCTGGAATATGGCGGATATCATCTCCGCGGCGATGAGCACGGGCGGTGACGACCCGAAACAGTTCGTCTTTAACGCACCGGGCGATTGGTTTCATCTTAACGCGGTCGCTTACGACCGCGCGGATGACTCACTCGTTGTCTCGAGCCGGGAGGATTTTCTCATTTGCATCGATTACGCGACCGGTGCGATCAAGTGGATCCTAGGCGATCCGACCAAGGCCTGGTATCAGTTCCCTTCCCTCCGGCAATACGCTCTGACGCTCGCCCCTGGGAGCGTTCCGCCGATTGGGCAGCACGCGGTTTCGATCACGTATGATCATGGCATCCTGGTGATGGATAACGGACTGAACAGTCTTTACCAGGAGCCCGCCGGAGAGCTGCGTCCATATGCCGCGCCCCGTAAGTATCGGATCGACCTCACCAGCCGGGTGGCGACTGAGGTTTGGAATTACCCCATGGCAGAAAGTATCAACAGTCCTTATTGCAGTAGTGTCTACGAGGATCAGCCGCTGAATTACCTGGTCGATTACGCGTATGTGATCACGGCGCCGGGGCAGGCCTTACACGCGCGCATCGCGGGCCTGGAGGCGACCGGCGCGAAAGTTTTCGACTATGAATATCTGACGGCAGGATGCACGAAGGCTTTCAATGCCACCCCGCTTCATCTGGAGAGCACGGCTTTCCCGGCGATCGGGCCGCAATCACTCAACCTCTCCACGCGCGGGCTGGCCGGTCCCGCGGAGGATGCTCTCATCGCGGGATTCATTGTCACGGGTAACGAGTCAAAGACGGTGGTGCTGCGAGCGCTGGGCCCTTCCCTGGCCACGGACGGTCTTGCGGGAACTTTGGGCGATCCGGCCATCACTCTGTTTGATGACACCGGCCAATCTCTTGCGACGAACGATGACTGGGCCACGGGAAGCAACGCGGGTGCGATAGCCGCCGAAGGTCTGGCGCCGGGGGATTCATCGGAGAGCGCCCTGCAAATGACCCTGGCGCCGGGAGCTTATACGGCGGTCGTCTCGGGCAAGGCACCGACGCCGGGCATCGCCCTGGTGGAGGTGTATGATGTTGCTCCCGCAAGCGATTCGCGCCTGGCCAACTTAAGCACACGGGGCGTAGTCGGCGCCGGCCCGGACGATTTGCTAATCAGCGGCTTTATTGTCGGCGCGGTCGACAACTCCACCGTTGTGCTGAGATCGCTGGGACCTTCGCTCGGGGCGATGGGTATCGCTAACCCTTTAGCCAATCCCAGCTTCACCGTTTACGATCAGAACGGCGCACTCCTGGCCGCGAATAATGACTGGCGGGAGGATCCGAGCGCGCTCGACCTTGAACAGAATCAGCTCGCGCCAGGCGCGGCCGAGGAAGCGGCAATTGTCCTTCACCTGCCAGTCGGCGCTTATACCGCAGTGACCGTGGGCGCGGATGGTGGCACCGGGGTTAGCCTGATCGAAGTCTATAACCTGGAGTTGTAAATTTGGAGCCGCATTGCGCGAGACGCGGCGCTTGCGGCGATCGCCGAAAAATCCATCCCGGCAGTTTCGGATGGACAAACGAATGAGTTGGCGCAGGCTCTTGCCTCATGAGCACAGCTGTACCGCGCGAACTCCGCCTCGCCAAACGCATGGCGCGGCTCGGCACTGAGACCGCCTTTGAAGTGCTGGTAAAAGCACGCGCGCTCGAGGCCAAGGGACGCGACATCGTGCACCTCGAGATCGGTGAACCCGATTTCGACACGCCGGAAAATATCATCGAAGCGGCCTGTGACGCGCTGCACAACAGTTTCACCCATTACGGTCCATCGGCCGGCATGCCGCAGCTGCGGGAAACGATCGCGCAATATGTGAGCGAGACGCGCGGGGTGGAATCGAGCGCGAACGAAGTCGTCGTCGTGCCCGGCGGGAAGCCGATCATTTTTTTCACGATCATGGCGCTGGTTGAAGAAGGCGACGAGGTCATCTATCCCAATCCCGGTTTCCCGATTTACGAGTCGATGATCGATTTTCTCGGCGCCAAAGCTGTCCCGATCCAGTTGCGCGAAGAGATGGATTTTCGGCTCGACGTGAATGAGCTGCCGGGACTGATCAATGAGCGGACGAAACTCATCATCATAAATTCGCCGCAAAACCCGACCGGTGGAGTGCTGGAGAAGGAGGACCTCGCCGGGATAGCGCGCGCGATCGGCGATCGCAACATCATGGTCCTGACCGACGAGATCTACAGCCGGCTTATTTTCGAAGGCGAACATCACTCCATCATGTCGCTCCCGGGAATGAAGGAGCGTTGCATATTGCTCGACGGCTTTTCCAAGACCTATGCCATGACCGGCTGGCGGATGGGTTACGGGGTGATGCGCCCTGATCTCGCCACGCATGTCGCGCGGCTAATGACGAACTCGAATTCCTGCACGGCCAGCTTCACGCAGATGGCTGGGATCGAGGCGTTGCGCGGACCGCAGGGCTCGGTCGACGCCATGTGCGCGGAATTCAAGAAACGGCGCGACATCATGGTGGACGGGCTGAACAAAATCAAAGGCTTCTCCTGTCTCCGGCCGAAAGGCGCGTTTTACGTTTTCCCAAACGTCAAAGAGACCGGCTGGCCTTCAAAGAAATTGGCAGACGCGCTTCTGGACGATGCCGGCGTGGCAGCCTTATCCGGCACAGCCTTTGGTCACTTCGGCGAAGGTTATCTGCGCTTCAGCGTGGCGAACTCGATCGAAAACATCGAGAAAGCACTTGAACGCGTCGACGCCTGGACGAAGAAAAATCTGTAAGCAATCACGCCGAGGCTTGAATATTTCGGGCTGCTTTTGGGCGCAGTATTAAGTCTATGAAACATCGCTATTACGCCCTCGCCCTGACCTCTCTTCTCCTGGCGGGGATGGCTTCGGCCGCTTCGCCGGCTCCTTCTCTCACCTTATCGAGGGACGAACCAACGCTTTGGGAAAAGGAACGCGCTTACTGGAAGTATGTGGAAAAGAACGACCTCGCTTCCTACCGGAACCTTTGGCACGAGAACTTTCTCGGCTGGCCATCGGTCAGCCCGGTGCCGGTGCACAAGGACCACATCACCGATTGGATCACCAGCCAAACGAACAAAGGTCTCACTTTCAAGGCGGGCGAGTTCAAACCGGCCGCGCTGGAAGTGACCGGCGATGTCGCGGCCGCCTGTTATTGGATCACGCTGACCTGGCTGGACAAGGAAGGCAAAGGAACGCCCGCAACCATTCGCATTACGCACGCGTGGCTGCGGAATGGTGGCGAGTGGCGGATCATCTCGGGGATGTCAATGCCGGAGCCTGCGCCAGCCGCGGATTGATCTCGCAGCGGCCACTGGTGGAGAACCGGTTTTCGTTCCATTGTTTCCGCCATGACTGAGAAGAAACGATTCCGCGTCTTTGCCACGTCCCGCATCGGCGATCCCGCCGAGAACCGCCTGCGCGAGCGGGGCTACGATCTCGAAGTGTTCCAGGGGCCGGAGGCGCCGCCGAAGAAATTGATCATCGAGAAAGTGCAGAGCGGGATCGACGGATTGATCACGACGTTGCGCGACCAGATCGATGCGGAGATTTTCGAGGCGGGCAAAAATTCACTCAAAGTCGTGGCGCAGATCGCGGTCGGCTTCGACAACATCAACCGGGCCGACGCCAACAAATACAAGATCCCGTTCACCAACACGGCTGATGTGCTGACCGAAGCGACGGCTGAATTTGCCTTTCTCATGATGGGCATGTTGGCGAGAAAAATGTATGCAAGCGAGCGGATGGTGCGGGAGCAGACCTGGCCGTCGTGGCATCCTTTCCTTCCCTTTCTCGGTGACGAAGTGACCGGCAAAACGATCGCCGTCATCGGCACCGGCCGGATCGGGTTGGCCATGATCAAGAAGTGTTCCGGCTTCGATATGAACATCCTTTGTTATGATCCGGCGTATCAGAACGAGAGTTACATCGCTTCCATCCAGGAGCTGATGGACCTGCGGCACGACAAGGGAATTCAGAAAGAGAAGACCTGGATCAAGTATGTGGACTTTGAGGAAGCGATGCGCGGAGCGGATTACGTGAGTATTCACGTGCCTCTCCTGCGCGAGGGCGAAACGGACAAACCGACCTATCACCTCATCAACGAAACTTCGCTGAAACTGATGAAACCGACGGCTTATCTGGTGAACAGTTCGCGCGGGCCGGTCGTGGATGAGAAAGCACTGGCCAAGGCGTTAAAAGATAAAGTCATCGCGGGCGCGGCGCTTGATGTCTTTGAGAAAGAACCGCTCCCCCCCGATTCACCGCTCCTGGATCCGGAGATCGCGGATCGCACTCGTCTCTTCCATCATTTCGCCAGCGGTGGGCAGATTACCCGGCTCTCGGTTGATCCGGAAAAAGGAATGGCCGGGCGCACGGCGCAGGGGGTGATCGACGTGCTGGAAGGGAACCACGGAGGCGACCCGACGAAGATGCCTTACGTGGTGAACAAGGAAGCGTTCACCAGCTCCTAATGAATGCGCGACCGGCAACCGAACCGAAAACTGGCTAGCTTTTCTCTCCGACGCCGATTCCCATGAGAAGCCCGCCGGCGGCGACGGCGGGGTTAATGGTGAGGAACAAGACCCGCCCGTTCACGGGCGCAACAATTGTTTCCAGTGTATCACCAAACAAGGAACCGACAGTCCCAATCTCATCGCCTTGCCTAACGACATCGCCGGCCGCGGCCGTGGGATAGAACATACCCGCGTTGCTTGCATAGACCCATTCGAAGGCAGTGAGGAGAAAGGGTGCGGCCGTTTCCGGAATGGAGTGACGGCTAATGCCAAGATGTTGCATGACCCGGCGAACTCCCTCGGTCAGCAACGTGACCGCTTCCTCTTGTAACTGCCCTACCCCGCCCGCTTCAGCCAGGACGGCCGGCACTCCTAATTCCGCGGCCGCGACGAAACTGGCCGAGCCTTTGGCTTGTTGAATCGGGCGGCTGACAGCCAGGAGATAGGGCAAACCGAAGGCGAGCGCGAGTTCCTTGCTCTGCCGGTCAACTTCCGTCTCGCCCTCCCGGCAAATCGTGAAAGGGACAGCGCTTCGGGTATGTCGCCGCCATGCAAGTCGAGGTAAGCATCGGCATGCATGATGAATTCGTGGACGAAAGCATGCGTCATCTGTTCGCTGTAACTCCCGGCGGAGTCACCAGGGAAAACGCGGTTGGGATTCACTCCGTCGACGGGACAAACGAACATGCTCCGGTTCCAGAACGCCGGCAGGTTCAGGACCGGCATGAGAACGACCGTGCCGGCGAGGTCGGCCGGTTCGAGCTCGCGGGCCAAACGAATGACCGCTTCGATCGCGGGATATTCTCCCCCGTGCACTCCTGCCCCAACGAGCAAGGTTTTCCCTGGCTTCGCGCCGGTGACCGTGATCACCGGCCGTGGCGAGTCGCTCAGGTCGGCGCCCGGCAAGGTGACTTCATGCCGCTGCTTTGTGCCGACTATTAGCGGACCGAGAATCGGGAATTGAGGCGGAAAATGCATGGGCAAATCTTCGCGCCGCCACCGGCTAACTCCACCGGTTTCTTTAGCGAATTAATTGGATTGACGCGCTTCAGTGAAAGTGACGAAATCCCGTCATGAACACTAAAAAAACAACGTTAGTCGCGACGGCGCTGTGGTTAACAACAGCTGCAATGACCTTCGCGGCCAGCGCGCACATGGGTACTTGGAAGCTCAATGAGAGCAAATCAAAGATGATGGCCGGCGAGGCCAAGCTTAACACCGTGGTCTACGCTGAAACAAAGAGCGACAAGATGAAAGTCAGTGTGCAGGGAGTCGATAAAGACGGCAAGCCAGTCGAATGGACCTGGGTGGGAAAATTCGATGGCAAACAGGAAAAGACAAAAGGGAGCACAATTACTGACTCGATCGCCTTCACGGTGAAGAACGATCGGACTAACGAGATGACGGTGATGAAGGACGGCAAGGTCATAATGACCGGGACCATCACGGTTTCAAAAGACGGCAAAACACGCGTCGTCACCAGCCACACGACCGGCGCGGATGGCAAGAAGCACACCAACAAGGCCTATTACGATAAGCAGTAGGATCTGGAACCAAGGGACAAGGTCAGGACAGCTGCTCGCCGCATGCGGGTGAGCAGCTGCGTTGGGAGAGGAAGTCCACGTCCTTCGCCGAGGCGGAGACGATTGCATTATCCGCCAGGCTTGCGTTGTCGACCGGAACCAATTCCCCCGATTTCGGACTTGCTTCCGACAATTCCAGACCTGATCGGCCGTCCGGACGCAATTATGTTGCGCGCCTGACCCGCGGTGGCTTACGCTCCTCCCTTTCGCAAGAGATCCAATTCGTGAAACCAACCATCTTCGCTTCGCTCCTTTTCGCCATCGTCCTTGCCTTTCAGTTGGGCGGTTGCGGCGCGAGCAACACGGCTGATACGGCAGTAGCGTCCGCTCCTAGGAACGAGGTGGATGTGATGATCGACGAATACGAGAAAGCCTCCAACGAGTGCCTGCGGGTGTCGAAACGGCACCATACAGGCGACGTGAGCGTGACCGTCCTGCTCATTGTGGCGCGCAAAACGGCCGAGCAGGAGCAGGCGAAAGTGCAGCAGGCCGCCGCCAAGATGAGTCCGGCGCGGGCGCAACGGGTGGCCGCGATTTCGGCCAGGACCGCGCCCTGCCTGGGACCGTAGTTTCCCGCGTTCGAGCCGGGAATTCCCCGTAGCTGGAGCGGGAGAGAGCGGATGACGGCACGATTACGATGCTGTCAGAAAACGACTTAGGCGTTGCAACGCCTTTCGGCGCTCTGATGTTTACCTCGTGAAAACGAAAATAAATCATCCGGTCCGGCGAATCACCGGCTCGGCGCCGGTCCACCACCTGGGGGCGAAGGCGTTTTTCCTTGAGCCGTTGCTCATTCTTGGCTCGTCTCTCCTTTGGCTGGCGGTTCTGCCCTTCGCCGGGCTATTTTGTTCCGGCGCGGTGCTCTTCCGGCGCGCCGGGCATCTTGCATAAGCCCTACTATAGCGATCGGTCAATCCGGGCGTCGGACGTCCGGGCATTTGGAGTGCCTCGGCGGCGCTGAAATCCCCCAAAATTCGCTCTTTTACGCGTAGGATCACTTTTTTCCGACTCGGGCACGGAATCTTCTGCGATTCTATTTTGTGCGGGTTTTGATCGCAGATGATGAGAAAGGCTTTTCGACCTTGCTGGCCGAACTCGTGGGCTCCTGCGGCCACGAGGTCATCGGCGTCGTCCACTCGGGACTCGATGCCATCCGCGCTTATCGCCAGCAGAAACCGGATGTTGTCCTGATGGATTTCGCGATGGCACGGCTCAATGGCCTCACTGCCTGCCGCAATATCCTGAGCGAGGACCCCGAGGGCTGCGTCCTCTTTCTCTCCGGGTTGAGTGAACGGACGGAACTAACTCCGGAATCCTCGGGCGCGCAGGCCGTTCTGCAGAAGCCGATCACCCGCGCCCGTCTCGAGGAAGTCCTGAACGATGCCGCCTCGCGTCGCCAGACCGGGAACCAAGGACGCGAAAGCGCTCTCCGCTAATTCCGGTGCGGCCGCAGCAGCTACTTTGAGTAGCTCGTCCGGCTGACCGTTGTCCGCGTGACCTGGGCCGCGCCATGCAACGAGTCGCGCGAACTGTGCACCGTGTAACGGAGCACTCGACCGTCGGGAGTGAGGACCACGCTGAGCTGCTGCGCTTCGATATTGAGGCCGCCGAGGAAGGGACCGATCAACGGAATATAGGATTGGGCCGGGGCCGGGACGGAGCGAAACCAGTCGATCGAAATGCGCTGCGCCAAATCACTCAAGCGCGTGGTGGGGGTGCCGAAGAGGTGGACCAACTCCGCCTCGGTCGTTTGGCCGACTCGGATCTGGTTGATCTTCGCCTGCGTGATGCGGGGCGGGAACCAGGCCCAGGTCGTTAGGCAAGAAAAAAACAGGAGCGCGCAGACAAGGAATTTGGTTTTCATGGATGACGCCGCCTATTCTGCACCAATTGGCGCCGCGGTGCAGCAAATCGTTTTGGCTTCTGCGAAGCTGGCGCAAATTCCCCAGATAACGGATGCAAAACGAGAACGCCAATCCCGGGAACCTGATCGACCTCAGCCACTGCGTCGAAGACGGCATGGTGACCTACCGCGGCCTGCCCGCGCCGATCATTTGCGATTACCTGAGCCGGGAAGCATCCCGCGCTCGTTATGCTCCCGGCACGGAATTCCAGATCGGGAAGATCGAGATGGTAGCCAACACCGGCACTTACATCGACAGCCCGTTTCATCGTTATGCGGATGGCTGCGACTTGTCCGAACTGAAGCTGGAAAGCCTGGCGAATCTCGATTGCGTGGTGGTGCGCGCGATCGACGACTGCGGGCCTGTGGCCGACCTGCGCGGCAAGGCGGTGCTTTTCCATACCGGCTGGGACGCCCATTGGCGGACCGACCAATATTTTGAAGATCATCCCTATCTCACCGCGCGCCTGGCCGCCGCGCTCGTCGCCGCCGGCGCGACGCTTGTCGGGATCGATTCGTTTAATATCGATTGCACCGATACCGGAGAGCGACCGGTCCATTCGACCCTGCTCGCGGCGGGCATCCCGATCGTGGAACATCTCCGCGGCCGCGCGGCCGTGCCCGACCGGGGAGCTCGCTTCTATGCCGTGCCGGTGAAAGTGAAAGGAATGGGCACCTTCCCGGTCAGGGCCTTCGTTCGCCTAACGACAACCTAGCAACCGCCTAACGAACGGTCGCCTTGCGATACTCCGCCAGCGCTTCCGGCATCCAGCCGCGCAATTGCTCGATCCGATGACCGTGCGCCGGATGGGTGGAGAGAAACTCCGGTGGCTGCGCCGAGCTGCTGCGTTCCATTCGCTCCCAAAAACGAATGCTTTCCTGCGGATCATAGCCGGCCCGCGCCATGTAGATGAGCCCGATGTGGTCCGCTTCCGACTCGTGTTGCCGGCCGAAGGGCATGAGGATGCCAAATTGCGCCCCCGCCCCGAGCGCGCCCATGACCGCGCGCTGCTTGTTGTAATCCATGTCGGAAAGAGAGACCGCGATCCCGGTCATGGCCGTCTGCGCGAGATTCTGCTGCAGGACGCGTTGCGCGCCGTGGCGCGAAGTGGCGTGCGCCATTTCGTGACCAAGGACGGTGGCGAGACCGGCGTCATCCACCGCCACGGGAAGAATGCCGGTGTAGACCACGATCTTCCCGCCTGGCAGACAGAAGGCGTTCACCTGGTCGTCGCGGATGAGCGACTCGCGCCATTCGAAGCCGCTCCCGGCCGTTCCGGTGGCGGAGGCGAGACGCGTCGCGACTCGCTTCACCATCTCACTCTGCGGTCCAGCCTCGACTTCCTGCGCTTGCGCCAGGACCTGCTTGTAACTCTGCAGACCGAGCGCGGACTCCTGCTCGGTCGACAGGCCGACGTGACTCTTGCGACCCGTCTCCGGGTTCACAAATTTCTCTGAGCTAAAGTATTGGTAGGCGAAAAAGATGGCGGCGATCGCGATCGGAAGCCATTTGATGTGACGACGGTTCATAGTGGTTTCAATTCCTCATGTGTTCTGAAGTAAAAGCTCCGCGACTAACGGAAAGTGATCGGAAGCCACCCGCGCCACGGACGTGCGGTGGACCGACACCTTGATCGGACGGAGAGCGGCATTGACGAAAATGTGATCGACGGCCAGTGCCGGAAACAACGTTGGAAAAGTGCGGTGCCCACGCTGCGGCTGGACGAGCTGGCGCACATCGCGCAAATGCCGGCTCAGCGTCCGATGCGGCCGTGAACCAGGCAGGCTGTTGAAATCGCCCAGCAAAATGAGCGGCGCGCCGCCGTTACTCGCCGCGAGCCAGTCCGCGCTCGTCAGTAGTTCGGTTTGCAGCCGGCGCTCGCTCCGGCCGAGACCGAGATGGGTGTTGATGACATGCACCTTGCCCACTTCCGTCTCCACATCCACTCCTACCGCGGCCCGCTGCTCTCGGCAGAAAAACGGCGCCTCTCCCGGGAGACATACTGCGCGACGCAAAGTGAGCGGATGGCGACTAAGAATAGCGTGGCCATAATGTCCATCGCTCCGCTCCATCGCAGCGTGGAAATGCCGGTGCCACCCCAGCTCGGCCGCGATCGCTCCCGCCTGGTCGATCCCGTCGGACCTTTCCCGGCTGAAATCGAGTTCCTGCAGCCCGATCACATCCACCTTCAACTCCGCAATCACTTCCGCGATCCGCGCCTCTGAGCGACGCCGATCCGTCCCGACACAACCGTGCACGTTGTAAGTCGCGACGCGAAGTTTCGGTGTCGGCGCTCTTTCACTCATTGTTAGGCAAACCCCGCCGCTCACATCTGCGAGCGGAAGATCGACATCGCGCGTCCCTTGATCTTCTCCTCCAACGGCCGCTGCTGCCAATCCTCCAGCGTGATTTCGCGTGAGTGCTCCTTGTCGTCATCAAACACGCGCGCATGGCGCGCGACGAAATCCTTGTCGAGCACGTTCAGGTTGGCCTCTTCGTTCAGCGACATCGAGCGGTTGTCCAGATTGGCCGAGCCGACCGAGGCCCAGCAGTCATCCACCAGCAGGTATTTGCAATGAAAACGCCCCGGCTGGTATTCGTAGAAACGCGCCCCGGCCTCGAGTAACGGTTTCCAGCGCGTCTTTCCGACCGCGCGCATGAGAGTCGCGTCAATGTCCGGGCCGGGCGTGATGATTTCCACCTTTACCCCGCGCCGCAGCGCGGCGATCAGCGTTTTCCTCGTTAGGTTATCCGGGATAAAATAGGCGTTCGCGATCCGGATGTGCTCGCGCGCGGCCGCGATCGAGACGAGCAACATCAACCGCGCGCTATCCGAGCCTTCGCCGGCCGAGCTCTTGAAGATCTGGCACATCTGCTCGCCCGCCTTCTCCTGTTTGGGAAAATAAGGATCGCCGTGCAGCAACTCCGCGCGTGTCTCCATCCAGTTATCCATGAATGCCTGCTGGAGCTGGGCCACGACC
>JBBPZS010000018.1:0-13594 GCA_038198605.1 Chthoniobacterales bacterium
ATTGAGAGAAAATTTCATTAATGTGGGAGGGGCCTTTGTGCCCCGATGAGCGGTGCGCGCACCACGGTTCGGGGCCCAAAGGCCCCTCCCCCCTTGGCTAAGTGGCAACGCTTTGCCGTCATGACGCGAACTGCCCTAGGAAACGGAGATCGTTCTGCGCAAAGAGCCGGATGTCGGGAATGCCAAAGAGAATCATCGCCAGCCGATCCATCCCGAGACCGAAAGCGAACCCGGTCCATTTCTCCGGGTCGTAGGCGGTGTCGCCGCGGGCGCGGTTCATCTCTTCGTAAACCGCCGGGTGCACCATTCCGCAGCCGCAAACTTCGATCCATTTTTCGCCGCTCTTGAGCGCCTTCGATTTCACATCAATCTCAAAACTCGGCTCGGTGAAAGGAAAATAATGCGGGCGGAAACGGACCTTCGTGTCGGGCCCAAAAAGTTCGCGCAGGAAATACTCGAGCGTTCCTTTGAGATCGGCCACGCTCACCCGCTCGTCGACATAGAGGCCTTCGATCTGGTGAAATTGCGCGCTGTGCGTCGCATCCACTTCGTCACGCCGGAAGGCCGCGCCGGGCGCGATCACCCGAATCGGCGGCGGCGCGGCTTCCATGGTGCGGATCTGCACTGTGGAGGTGTGGGTGCGGAGAAGCCGGCCATCGGGCAAAAAGAAAGTGTCCTGCTCGTTCCGGGCCGGATGATCGGGCGCGGTGTTGAGCGCGTCGAAGCAATGCCATTCGTCCTCCACGTCTGGACCTTCGGCGAGAGCAAAGCCCATCCGCCGGAAAATTCCGATCGCGCGATCGAGAATCTGGGTCAGCGGATGGAGCGCGCCGATGTCGTTAGGCGTGCCCGGCAGCGAAATGTCGATCTGGGAGAGGGCGCTCGTTTCCCGCTGGGCCCGCAATTTCTCGCCAGCCTGCTCGAGCGCAGCGGTGACCGCGGTCCGGGCCTGGTTGAGGAGCTTACCCACAACCGGACGCTCCTCTTTCGAGAGCGACTTCATCTGCTCGCCCCAGGCCGAGATGCTGCCGCTCCGGCCGAGGTACTGAACACGGGCGGCGTCCAACGCCTGTTCGTTAGGGGCAGCGGCGATCTCCGCCAGGGCGGTGTCGCGCAATGCTTCGAGCGGATGCGTCATGTGGTAGACGCTTCGCTCTGCGAAGCGCGGGAGCAAGCGGGCGCGATCATTTTAACGGCAGCGCACACCCGCGCCTCCCGGAGGGAGGCGTCTACAGGAGCGCCTTCGAAAAGCGGCCTCCGTTAGGCGGCGGCTTGCTTCTTCTCCTCGCCCGACTTTTTCTCGAGCGCGCTTTTCACCTGCTCGATGATGCCTTTGAAGGCAACCGCGTCGGTCACGGCGAGGTCGGCGAGGATCTTGCGATCGAGCCCGATGCCGGCGGCCTTGAGACCTTCTGCGAATCGGCTGTAAGTAAGACCCTCGGCACGGGCGGCGGCGTTGAGGCGCTGCACCCAAAGCATGCGGAAATTGCGCTTGCGCGTTTTGCGATCGCGATAGGCCCAATACTTGGCCTTCATCTGCGCGTCTTTCGCGTAACGGAAAAGTTTCGATCGGCGGCCCCGGTAACCCTTGGTGGTATCGAGAACGCGTTTGCGGCGCTCCCGGCTGGCGGGCGCGTTAGTGGCTCTAGGCATGTTGTTTTATCCCGCTCGCGCGGGATTCCTTTTTCAACGAATTGTTCTCTTGGTTTGTGATCTGCCCAACCTCATTCGTTGATTTGGCAGCGCATCATCGCAGCCAGGCGAGCAGATCGTCGCGTCGCCATCGGGGCTTCGCGGGCCGGAAAAGTAACCAACTCGACTGGAAGCACAAATCTTTTTGCCGCACCCGGCGATTGATCCTGCCCACTCGGGTTGCGCTCTCTCTTCGTCAGGGTGGCTTATTCGACACCCAGAGACCGAGGAAGCGCACCACCTTTTTCCACCAGGCGTCGAGGAGCGCGCCGTCGAGATCGCGGCCCTCGGCGGCGCGGGCGAGCCGGTGAATTTCCAACATCGCCCCCGCCTGCCGCGCCTCGGGCGGAAGTTCCGGGGAAGGGGCGCGCGGCTCCAATTCCTCGATCATGCGCGTCGAACCAAACGAAATGGCAAGGGCGACAGACGTCGATGCGAGAAGTTTCCGGCGTGTCTGCGAGTGAGACTTCGATCATGCTCCGGCCACAGCACGGGCAGAGGCGGCCGCTGCTGCCGGTGTCGCTTATGACGCGACGCCAAAAGGGATTGATCGAGTCCGGGGTGAAAGTGCGGCGGAGCAACTCGACACTGAGCGCCCGTCCGCCGCATTGCGGGCAGGACCAAAAGACGCCATGTCCCATTCGCACCTGAGCGAGCGGGAGCTGGCAGGAAGGGCAGATGAATTCTTCGCGCACCGGCGCAACCTAAATTGGAATTGGCCGGCAACGGAAGCTTTCCTAGTATGACCAAGTGCACCGCTTGCGCCGCCATCGCCTGCTCATCCTTCTCCTGATCTGCGGATTCTGGACCGGGCTCATCTTGCTCGGCAGACAATGGCCGACAACGCCCTTTATTTCCGCGCCCTGGCGCGGCGAACAGGCCTTCGAGGATTTGCTCCGACGCGAAGGACGCAAGACTCCGACCCGCGACGATTTTGTCCTGCTCGGGATCGACCAGAGCACGCTCGAGATGCCACCGCTCTCGCCGCAGGAATTAGAAAACAATCGCGCCTTCCAGCTCATGACCGAGCGGCCATTTCCCTGGTCGCGTGAAGTCTGGGCCATTCTGCTCGACAAACTTTTCGCAGCCGGCGCGCGGTTGGTCATGTTCGATCTCGTCTTCAGCCCGCCTAACGACGGCGACCCGGCCTTCGCCGCGGCGCTGGCGAAATATCACGACCGGGTGGTGCTCGGGGCTAACATCGACACGGCCAAGCTCCAGATCGTTACTCCCAATACGACGCTCATCCCGCCGCCGCAGACCTCCGATCCACGCGTCGGCTACGTCAATTTCTGGCCGGATATTTTTGTCGATAACAAGGTGCGGGCCGCGGCTTTCACCACCTCGGAGCGACAGTTGGCCGGGCAGGACCCATTTCCCGGCGATGAGGTCTTCGCCTCCTTCGCCGCGCGCGGGCTCGAGCAACTGGGCCGGGGCGCCGATGTGCCGCGCGATCAACGCGCCCATCTCCTGCGCTTCAGCGAAGTCGGCGCCTATCCGCCGCGCACGCTTTACGAAGTGTTCGATCCGAGATTTTGGAAAGCGAATTACCAAAACGGCGAGTTCTTCAAGGACAAGGTGGTAATGATCGGGGCCGCTTCCCAGATCGCGCACGACGTCGTCGTGACTCCGATGAATCAAAACACCCTCGGGCCCGCGCTCCATCTTGAGACGATGGCGGCGGCACTCGGGCACCAGTTCCTGCAGCCGACTTCGCCAAACTGGATGCTGGCCCTGGTCGGCGCGGGCGGCGCCTGCGCCTGGCTCCTCATCGCGCTCGTTAGGCGACCGCTCTTTTGCCTCATCGCCCTGGTCGGGCTGAGCGCCGGTTATCTGCTCGCCAGCCGACTGGCCTACGATCAGTACGGTTTTCTGCTCCTGACCGTGCCGGTCCTGAGCGCATTTCTGCTCAGCGGGGCGACTTCGTTGGGCTTTGAATATGTCCTGGAGCGGATCGAAAAACTGCGCACCCGCCGCACCCTCGAGCGCTACGTCTCGAAAAACCTGGTCAAGGAAATTCTCGATAATCCGGGCGGCTTTTACAGCAGCCTGAAAGGGGTCCGCATCCCGGCGACGGTTTTGTTTTCCGATATCGTCGGCTTCACCAGCCTGACCGAAAACGCCGATCCCGAGGCGCTGGTGAAACAGTTGAACGAATACCTCAGTCGGATGACCGCGGCGGTCTTCGAGAACGGCGGCACACTCGATAAATTCATCGGCGACGCGGTCATGGCAGTCTGGGGAAATGTGCGCAGCCGCGGCCCGGCGGAAGATACGCGGATGGCCGCTCGCGCCGCGCTCGCGATGCGGCGGGAGTTGCGCATTCTGAACGATCGCTGGCATGCCGCCGGTATCGCACCTTTCGCCATCGGGATCGGGATTAACCAGGGCGACGTTCTCGGAGGCAACGTCGGCTCGCTGGAAAAGGCCGACCCGACCGTGATCGGCGACGCCGTCAACCTCGCCTCAAGGCTCGAGGGCCTAACGAGAACCTACGCGGTCGACATCATCCTCGGGCCGACTGCGACGGAGTTTGTGCGCGAGCAGTTTCACGTCCGCTCGGTCGCGCGGGTGCAGGTGAAAGGGAAATCGGAGCCGGTCGAGATCGCGACCTTGGTCGGCGAGCGGGGCGAAAAGATCGATCCGGATTTGCTCCGGCATCTCGAGACCTACGAGGAAGGTTTCCAGAAATTCCGGCAGCGCGATTTTCAGAACGCGAAAATTTTGTTCTCCCGCTTCCTTGAATTCTACCCGACCGATCATCTCTCGAAAATGTATCTTGAACGGGTGCTGGAATACGAAGTGGCGCCGCCGGACGAGGCTTGGAACGCGGTCGAGGTCTTCAAAAAGAAGTGAGGCGGCTGAGCCTTGCCTTGGGCCGGGAGACCTGATACTCCTCCGGCCATGCCGAAACTTTCCGTCTTCCTGGAAGACTCCCGCGCGACCCATGAATTGAGCGAGGAACGGATCACGATCGGGCGCGGGCCCGAAAACATGCTCCAGATCGATGACCCGTCGGTCTCGAGCCGGCACGCGCAACTGCTCCTGATCGACGAGCGCTACCAGCTCAAGGATCTCGATTCGACCAACGGCACGCGGGTGAATAGCGAACTGGTGACCGACACTTTCCTTCGCGTCGGCGACCGCATCCGTTTTGGAAAAGTCGAGGCGCGGTTTGAATCCGATGCGACCGGGGAAGCGCAGCCGTTGCCGGAAGCGGGCGAGATCGAGGCGCGGCCGGCGGAGACCAGTGAAAAGCCGGCCGACTTTGCCAATGCCTCCCCTTTTCCCAACCGGCAGAAAGCGAAAGACTCGACCGCCACCGCGATCCTGGCCGCGGCCGCGGTTGCCGTGCTGGCGTTTCTTATCAGCATGCTCGGGTTGCTCCAGATTCACGGGCCGAGGTAACGCTTCGCTCTGCGAAGCGTGGGTCTCCGGGGGATTCGGACTAACGACAACCAACTCCAGCGCCTCCCAGAGGGAGGCGTCTACAGATGAAGTTCGACGCCCGGCGGGGTGAGGGCTGCGCCCAATTGACGGGCAGTTGTAGACGCTTCGCTCTGCGAAGCGCGGCTCTCCGGGTGATCTGGCCTAACGACAGCCAACTCCCGCGCCTCCCAGAGGGAGGCGTCTACAATAGCGCGCTCGGAGCTCGGCCGGGGTGACGCCCTGCGCTCGCAAGATCCGCAGGCTAAGGGCTTCGTCGCGCTTGGCAAGACGTTTCCCTAACGAGTCGGTGACGAGCGGAAGATGACAGAAATCCGGCGGCATCAGCGCGAGCGCGCGATAGAGCAGGAGCTGGCGGAAGGTGGAGCGAAGCAGATCCGTTCCCCGCACCACTTCGCTGATCTGCTGGGCGGCGTCATCGACCACGACCGCGAGCTGATAAGCCGGGACGTCGTCCTTCCGCCAGACGACGAAATCGCCGAACTCGACTCCCGCGACGGCCCCCTGCGGCCCGGCGCATTGGTCGAGAAATTCCAGCGCTTCTCCGTCGGGAACGCGAAAACGCCAATTCACCCCGGCTGGCTCTTCCGCTGCCGGAATCGTTAGGCCAAGAGGCCGACAGGTCCCGGGATAGATCGCCTCTTCATCCTCGGCATGCGGCGCGCTGGCCGCGCTCAGGACGTCGCGCCGGGTGCAGGTGCAGGGATAAATCAGTCCGCGCTGGCGCAGCTTTTGCCAGGCTGCCAGATACAAGCCACGGCGCTCGCTTTGCGCCACTGGAGTTTCATCCCAGCGCAATCCGAACCAGGCCAGATCCTCCAGAATGGCGGCGTGAAATTCCGGCCGGCAGCGGTCGCGATCGAGATCTTCCATCCGCAAAAGCAAGATGCCGCCCCGGGCCCGCGCTCGTTCCTGCGCCCGCCAGAAAGTGACGGCGTGGCCGACATGGAGAAAGCCGGTGGGCGACGGCGCGAGCCGGCCGCGGTAGGGAGTTTTCGATTGCAAAGTTCAGATTTCAGATTGAAAAGCCGGTCCCGGCAACCCGAAATCCACTTTGCAATCTTCCAGGCGGCTTCTTCTTTTCGACATCGACGGCACCCTGATCGATTCCGGCGGCGCGGGGATTCAGTCGCTCAAGGATGTCCTGCAACAGCAGTTCGGAATCACGGACGACCTGCGCGGAGTGGAGGTCGCGGGCAAAACCGATACCGGCATCGTGCATCAGATCCTGCGCAAGATGAGGATCCCGGTAGAGGACGAGATAACGAAGGCGTTTCTCGATCTTTATCTCGAATTCCTGGCAAAGGAACTTCCGCTGCGCGCCGGACGCGTCCTGCCGGGCGTGCCGGAATTATTGCAGCGACTGCGGGAGCGACCGCAAAACGTCCTCGCCCTCCTCACCGGGAACCTCGAGCGCGGAGCGAAATTGAAGCTCTCGCATTACGGGATCTGGGAGTTTTTCGAGTTCGGCGCCTTTGCCGACGATCACCACGACCGCAACGAGCTTGGCCCGTTCGCGCAACGGCGCGCGCGCGAAAAACACGCGATCGATTTTGCGGCCGCGGAGATCGATGTCATCGGCGATACGCCGCACGACATCGCCTGCGGCAAGGCGATCGGCGCGCGCACAATCGCGATCGCGACCGGGACCTTCAGCCGCGCGCAATTAGCTGAGCATCAGCCGGATCAAATCCTGGATGATTTCGCCGAAGTCGAGTCAATCATCCGCAATCTCGGTTGGTAATCCTCCTCGTGCTCGTGCGCAGGATCGATCCCCGGCTGAGCACGATCAGGAATTGACGGAACGAGCAAGAGTGACATGATTGCCACCTGCGATGGCCAATACCGAACCGAGCATTCTCCCCTTGGAAGGCGAAATTGACCTGCACGTTTCTCCGCAGATCGGCACGGCACTGGCCAACCTGATTGCGAAGAAACCGCCCCAGCTCGTGGTCGATCTTTCCAAGGTGAGCTACATCGATAGCTCGGGTCTCGCCGTCCTGATTGAAGCGATGCAAAACGTCGGCGGCTACGGCGGAAAATTCGCCCTCAGCGGATTGCAGGAAAGTGTCCGCCCGATCTTCGAGATCGCGCGGCTTGATCAGGTCTTCCGGATTTTTCCCGACACGGCCTCAGCTCTCGGCACGTGATTTAAAACCGCGAGCGTGCGCTCGACGTTGATAGAAATATCGAAGTGCCCGGCGCGTTCCAGAATGGCAGGGCGCGCCTTTTCCCGTCGATCGAGGTCGGACCAATAGCGCAGTTCTTCGGTGATCTGCGCGGTGTCGGAAGGCTGATCGATGATCGAGCCGTGCACGCGGTGCTCGATGATTTCGCTGAAGCCATTGCCCCGGGTTGTGATCACGGGCAGTCCGCTGGCCAGCGCCTCGAGGCAGGCGTTGGAAAAGGGATCGTAGTGCGTCGGCAAAACGAAGATATCGGCCGCGGCGTAGAGCGCGGGGAGATCGCGCACCACCCCCAGCCGCTGCACAGCCCGCCCAACGATCCGGTGCCCGCGACCGCGGCCGGCGACGAAGAGACGAAAGTTTTGGCCTAACGAAGTGACAGCGGTGATGGCGTAGCGCAGCCCTTTGCGTTCCCAACCGGAACCAACAAAAAGGACGGCGATTTCATCCTCGCGTAGCTGGAGAATTTTGCGCCGCACGCGCCGGGCGTCGGGGTCGGGATGAAAATCCGCCAGCGGGACGCCGTTGGGCACGACATCGATCTGCTCCGGAGGATAGCCGTAGAAATGGGTCGCTTCCCGTTTCACCATCTCGGAATTGGCGATGACTCGCCGGGCCCCGCCGCCGAAAAGCGCCCGTTCCAATTGCAGCGTGTCATGGTGCTTGGCGTTGAACTTGCGCAGGAAGCGCCGAAAAATCGAGGAAGCGGCATCGCGCCGCTGCATCCAGGCGAGGTGAATCCCGTCGCCCGCCCGATAAACGTCGCAGCTCCAGACCCGCTCCAGGCTGAGGAGGAGGTCGCAATGCTCGCGTGGTTTGATTTTCTCCAGCTCATCCGCGAACCGCGGCGCGGTCTCACCGCGCAGACGGGTGATCGGCCCCCAGGGCCACTCCCGCGCCGGCCAGGCCGCGTCGGTGAAGAGGCGGGTGGCGTGCCCCGATTCGCTCAGGCCGCGGGCGAGGCGCTTCAAATAAGCCTCCGCCCCACCGGTATCGGAATGGCCGCGCCGGACGAGGCCGATCGTTAGGCGAGGGCGGCTCATCTCGGGCGACACAGAGGAGTTCTATCTTTACTTGGCGGCATTCCCAACAATAATGGTGATGCCATGGTGGGTGAAACTCTAAATGCCCCGCCGTGCGCAGCGTCGACGATTCCGGCTCCGGGAACGCTACCGAAATCGCTCCTTTATTCGATTTTTGCGCGCATTGGCGGCTCGGGTCTGGATACGGATGCGTTTGAAACGCTCCGCGCTTCCTATCGTGGCGGCTTTCTGGGCAAGGCCGTCGCCTACGACAATCGGCAGACGGAAATCCCGGCCTCGAAGATTCATTCCCTGCGCTGGCATCCGGTGCGGCTCCTTTCCTCGCTCGACAGCCCTTATTACTACGGCGCGAAAAAGAAATATCTCGACTGGATCGCGGCCCGGCAGCTCGCGACGGGCCGCTACGACATGTTCCATAGCTGGTCGGGCGATTGCTTGCTCTCGCTGCGCGAGGCGCACAAGCGCGGGATTCCCTCGATCGTGGAAATTCCCACCTGGCACCGCGACCGCGGCAAGATCAAGCGCGCGCCCGCCAACGGCACGACCGACGATCCGCAGTTGCCCTGGGCGCGGCGATGGAAAGAAGATCTCCTTCTCCAACGCGACCGGTTCCTGGAAGAATACGACCTGGCGGACCTGATTCTCGTTCTCTCGGAAAAGGCGGCCGACACTTTTCGCGTCCAGGGTTTTCCCGAGGAGAAACTTTTCTATCTGCCGCGCGGAGTCGACGTGGCGCGGTTTACGCCCGGGCAGCGTCCGCCGCATTTCCGCGCCGTTTTTTCCGGGGCGCTGATCGAGCGCAAGGGCGTGCACCATCTGCTCACGGCCTGGCGCCGGCTCAATCTCAAGAATGCCGAGCTTTGGCTCGTCGGTTCCGTCCACGCCGAGATGAAACCCCACCTCGAAAAACTGGGCGGCGACGACGTGAAAGTGGTCGGCTTCGCACGCGAGCCGGAAAAATATCTGCGCCAGTCGACGGTGCATGTTTTTCCTTCGCAATGCGAAGGCAGCGCCAAAGTCACCTACGAAGCGGCCGCCTGCGGTCTGCCGCAGATCACGACCCGCGAAGCGGGCGATGTGGTCGAGGATGGGGTGCAGGGAATCATCATCCAGCCGGGCGACATCGACGCGCTGGCGGAGGCGATTCAGCATCTCTACGATCATCCGGAAATCGTGGAACGGATGAGCCTGGCCGCGCGCAAGCGAGTGGTGGAAAATTTTACCTGGGACCATTTTCGCACTCGCCTCCTCGGCGCTTACGCGCAGGCGTACGGAATGACGAATTCCTAATGACGAAGGCCGAATCAATGACGAATGAGGAAGGCCGAAAACTCTGCCATCAGATAACACGAATTTATCATTCGGCCTTGGGAATTGATTCTTCATTCGTCATTGGTCATTCGTCATTTCGCACTCTTGGGGCCGGTTGAACGTCCTCCTCATCCAGCTCAAGCGAATTGGCGACCTCATCCTGACGGTCCCGACCATCGCTGCCCTCCGGAAGACTTTCCCCGAGGCCAGGATCTCGCTCGTTGCGGCCTACGGTTCGCGCGAATTGCTGCCGGCGATTCCCGGGGTCGACCAGACCCTCATCGCGCGCGGGCGTATTTCTGACGCGCCGCAGTTTTTCGCGGTGGCGAAGAGGAAATTCGAATATTGCCTCGACTTTTCCCGGACCGATCGCTCGGCCTTGCTCACCGTGCTCTCCGGCGCGAAGCGGCGCATTACTTACGACACCATCCGCCGCGAGCCGCTCCGGCAGTTGAGCTACAACGAGTTCGTCCCCTCGCAGGTTCGGTTTGTCCACACGATCGATCATCATCTCGCCCTGCTCGCGCCGCTCGGGGTGCACGACCCCGCGCGCGAACTCCATCTTGAACTCCCCGTCGGCGCGCGGACGCGAGCGGCCGAGATCATCGTGGAAGCGGGTCTTGGCGATGAGATCGTCGTCCTCCATCCCGGTTCGGCCCGGGCGGAAAAATTCTGGGTCGCGCAACGCTGGGCGGAACTAGCGGATCGGATTTCCGCGGAAGGCCGGCTTCGCTGCGTCCTGACCGGCGCGAGATCGCGCATGGAACAGGAGCATATCGCGCAGATCAAATCGCACCTTCGGCATCCGATCGTGGACCTTTCCGGCCAGCTCGATCTCCTCTCCCTCGGCGCCCTTCTCCAACGGGCCCGGCTCCTGGTCACGATCGATTCCGCGCCGATGCACCTGGCGGCCGCGCTCGGCACGCCCCAAGTCGCGCTTTTTGGGCCGACCAACCCGTTTCACTGGCGGCCGCGCTCGACGCCAGCGGTGATTTTGCGGGCCGGTTACCCCTCGCCCATGACTGATTTCCTGCCCAAACAGCCACCTCGCCCGATGAAGGATATCTCGACGGCGGCGGTGATCGATGCTATGCAGACGCTGCTGTCGGCTCCGACGGCGCCTGTCGCATGAGCGAGATAAAGACCCCGAAGCAAAAGCAGTCTTTGTGGACCCTTCTGAAAATTGGGTGGGGTCCATACAAGCGCCTCTTTGCCTACGCCCTGCCCTACAAAGGGCGGCTCATCCTCGGCCTCGCTTTCGGCTTCCTCGCCGGCGGCATCCAATCCCTTATGCCGCTGGTCCTGGCCAAGGTCGCCGGGGTCGTTTTCCACGGCTCCACTCCCGCGCCCACCATGCTGGCAGCCCACCCCGAACTGCTCGATAAAGGTCCGCCAATCAACTCCCTCGTCCTGATCTGCCTCGCCATTCCCGCGGTCATGATCGCGCGCAGTGTCTGCGGCTATTGCAACGCTTACTACACCACCTGGGTAAGCGCGAAAGTGCTGACCGACATCCGGACCCAACTCTTCGGCAGGATGCTGAGTCACTCGATGGATTTCTTTAACAAGATGCAGTCCGGCTTCCTCATGTCGCGGATCACGAACGACACCCGCATGATGCAGACCGCCCTCTCCAGCATCAGCAGCGACCTCTTCAAGCAGCCGATCGCGATCCTTAGCGGCGTGGGCGTTTTGCTCTACATGGATTGGAAATTCACCATCGTGACGCTCGTGCTCTTCCCGAGCTGCCTCATCCCGCTGAGCATGTACGGGCGGCGCGCCCGCAAGGCGGTCAAGGGCGAGCAGGAAGAAATGGGCCAGATGGTGGTGACGATGCAGGAAACCTTCGCCGGCATCCGCGTGGTCAAATCATTCGCCCGCGAGGACCACCAGGAAAAATCATTCCGGCGCAGTAATCGGATCCAGTTCGAAAACATGATGCGCATCACGCGTTCGACGGAAGCGATCTCGCCCCTGGTCGAATCGATTGCCGCGATCGGGGTCGGCTTTGCCCTTCTCTATGTGTATTTCGCGCATCTGCCGGCGGCGAAATTCATGGCTTTGATCGCGGGTATCTTTCTGCTTTACGATCCGATCAAAACGCTCAGCCGCATGCACATCATGATGCAGCGCTCGATCCAGGCGACGGTGGAAATTTTCCGGATCCTGGATCTGACCTCGAGCGTCGAAGATCAACCCGACGCGGTGGCTCTGCCGCACTCGCAAGGGGCATTGGAGCTGGAGCACGTCACTTTTCGTTACGCCAGCGGCGTGGAGGACGCCTTGAAGGACTTCAGCCTGAAGATCGAGCCCGGCCGGAGCTACGCCCTTGTCGGTGCGAGCGGCGCGGGCAAGAGCACGACTCTTTCGCTGATCCTGCGCCTTTACGATCCGACCAGCGGGGTAATTCGGATTGATGGGCGCGATCTGCGTTCCGTGACGCAGAGATCGCTCCGCCAACAGATCGGTCTCGTTTCCCAGGAGACCTTCCTCTTTCACGATACGATTTTGAAAAACATCCAGTTCGGCCGGCTCGATGCGACCGACGTGGAAATCTACGCCGCGGCCGAGACCGCCTACGCGCACGACTTCATCATGGAGCAGCCCAATGGCTACCAGACCGTGATCGGCGACAAGGGCTGCCTCCTTTCCGGCGGGCAACAACAGCGCCTCGCCATCGCCCGCGCCCTGCTCAAGAACGCCCCCATCCTGCTCCTCGACGAAGCGACTTCAGCCCTCGATTCTGAATCGGAGCAGCAGATCCAGCTCGCCCTCGAGCGCCTGGCCAAGGGCCGCACCGTGATCGCGATTGCGCATCGGCTTTCCACCATTCTTTCCGCCAACCAGATCGTGGTCATGGAAAAAGGCCGGATCAAAGAGATCGGCACCCACGCCGAGCTGCTCGAAGAGTCCGGTTACTATCGCCGCCTCTACGACCTGCAGTTCAACCGCAACCCGGAAGAGCCCGGCGCGGAAGTGGAAATGCTGGCCGGCGCGACAGCGTAGCGCGGCGTTTCGTCCGATTATCGCCCCTGCGGATAGATTTTCCGGGTTGGGTCCGTTTGCACCCAGGGCAATCGGTCCTCCGTCCAGATCTCCACTTTTGGCGCGTAGGGCTCCGGATGATCGAGCGAGGCGATCGTGACATCGATCGTCGCCGACGCTTCGTCCTCCTGAAAGAAAAGGGGCGTCCCGCAGCAAGCCGCGAAGGAGCGAAGCCGCTCCGCGTGCGGCACCTTGCGCAATTCGCCCGCCAACATCTCGACTTCGTTCGGGCGCACCACGCCCCAGGTCACGACCGCCGCGCCGCTCCCGCGCCGACAATCAATGCAATGACAACTGCAGATCCGGACCGGCTTTTCGCGCAGCCGGTAGCGCGTCTTGCCACACAAACAGCCGCCTTCGATTACGTCGTTCATATTCTTTAAAGAAAATCACAAGAGCGCGGATGTCGACGCGACCGGATGCAATTCCAGACCGGATGGTAGCTCGGGCAATTCCACCCAGCTCCGGCAGCCGCCATACGCTTTCGCATCCGGAAAATGCCAGACCGGATCGAGCCGGAAAATTTTCACAAAGGCGACATGCACCCCGGGCGCCTCGTCGTATTCGAAGCGCTCCCGCACCACGCTTTCCCGCAGAATGTGCAAGGGCGCGAGTGCGCGCACATCTTCCCAGCGGGTCAGGAGGCGCGCCTCTTCCACTTGCGCGAAATAGCGGATCTCAATTTCCTCAGGCCGGGCCTCGGGCAGCTTCGGGTCGGGGAAGCGCACACGCTCCAGTTGTTCGTGAAAGAAAGTCGGGAAAAGGAAAAACTCCCGATGCCGGAAAGCGAAGCCGTCGCGCCCTTCCGCGATCCCGCCTTTGCGAATGATCACGCTCTGCCGCCCCGACCCGAGCGCGTCGCAAACCAGA
>JBBPZS010000019.1:0-30293 GCA_038198605.1 Chthoniobacterales bacterium
GGCAATGCCAGCTACCTCCACGGTTACACCGCCTCGGTCGCTCTTTTCTGCAAGTAGCTTTCCTGTAGACGCCTCCCTGTGGGAGGCGCGGCGGGAGACTCCGCGGCAACGATTACCCCCGCGCTTCGCAGAGCGAAGCGTCTACATCAGGAGCGCTAGGCCCGCGGGTGAAACTTGTGGTGCACCGCTTTCAAGCGCTGCTGATCGACGTGGGTATAAACCTGGGTCGTCGAGATATCCGCGTGCCCGAGCATTTCCTGAATGATCCGCAGGTCGGCCCCGTTGCCTAACAAATGGGTGGCAAAGCTGTGCCGGAGGAGGTGCGGATAAATATTTACCTCCAGCCCCGAGCGCCGCGCCACCGCCTTCACGATCTGCCAGATCCGCACCGTCGTTAGGCGCGCGCCCCGCACGGAAAGGAAAACTTCGCTCCCGGTGCGGCGCTTGACCAGGCGTGGACGCTCCTGCTCGAGGTAGGTGGCGATCGCGGCGCAGGCTTTGCGTCCCACCGGCACGAGCCGGGTTTTGTTGCCCTTGCCGGTCACCCGCACGACTCCCTCTTCCAGGTTCAGGTTTTCCAGTTTCGCGTTGGCCAGCTCGGAAATCCGGAGGCCGCTGGCATAGAGCAATTCGAGCATGGCGCGGTCGCGCAAACCAAGCGGCGCCTCGCTGTTCACGCTCTCGAGCAGTTGCTCGACCTGGAGTTCGTTCAAGGTCTCGGGCAGGTAACGCTCAATCCGCGGCAGCGTTAACGAATCGGTTGGATCTTTCGGGACCAGTCCCTGCGCGCTGGCGAAGCGGAAAAAAACCTTGAGCGCGACCACGATCAACTTGATCGACGAAGCGGAAAGACCGCCGCGTTTTCGTTCCGCCAGGTATTCGCTGATCAGGGGCAGACCCACTTCGCGCGGGCGCCTGATTCCTTTCCGGGCCGCGCACCAGGCGGCAAATTCGCCTAACGACCGCTGGGTCGAGAGCTGGTAATTTTCCGAAAGACCGCGCTCGACCGCGAGGAAGCGAATAAAGGCGTCGATCTCCTGCTCCATCGCCCGCATTCTCTGCCCCCGCCGCGGCGCTGGCAATCCCGCCTTGCGTTGACAAAGCAAACTCGGACTCGATTGTTTCCTCGCAATGAGCCTCGACTTAAACAGCCTCTTGAAAGACTGGCCGCATGAATCTGGCGCGATCAAAGTCCGGAAAGTTCCGGGCCTCGATGGCCGGGAAAAATTGCAGCTCCGGATCGACCTCGGCCTTCTCCAGATGGAGATGGAAGGCCGCCCCGACGGTCAGCGCCCGCATAATTGCGAGTCGTATCTCGTCTATCACCAGCGTCGCGCCGTCCGCGCGGCCGAGCGGGGCGAGGAATACGAGCTCACGACCGAGCAATGCGGCGACCTGCAACAGGAGGGCATCCAGTATTACCACCGTTATCTCAGCCTCTTTCAGATCGAGGAATTTGAGGCCGTCATCCGCGACACCCAGCGCAACCTCGATCTCTTTACTTTCGTCGACGAACACAGCGAGCGGGAGGATCTGGTCTGGAGCTTCCAGCAATTTCGCCCCTACGTCCTGATGATGAACACCCGCGCGCGGGTCTCGATTTTGCTCGCCGATGGCCAGTTTAGCGACGCCATTCTCGAGATCGAAAAGGGCCGCGACCGGATCGCGGAATTTTTGCAGCACTCCGCTTTTCCCGAACTGGAAGCGAAGAGCTCGGAGATCGCGTTTCTCGAGGAATGGCTCGAGGAAGTACGGGCCCGCCGACCGCTGAGCAAGTTGGAAGTGATGGAGCGGGAAATGGAACGCGCCATTCAGGGCGAACGCTACGAACGCGCGGCGGAATTGCGCGATGCCATCCGCCTGATCAAGACCGGGCCCGAGGTCGAGCGTTGATCTCCCGCTGCGGAAAGCAAATCTCCGCCTAACGAACGTCATGGCGGCCTCAAATTCCAGCCTGACCGAGCGGAAGGAGCGCTGGGCCCGCAAGATGAGCGGGAAAGCGAAGCCGGCCGTTCGTTCCGAAAGCCGGCTGCCGCCTGGGCAGCATCTCACTCCCGGATTCCCCGTGCTCGATCTCGGGATCCGGCCCGAGATTTCGTTAGGCGATTGGCGCCTCGAGGTCGGCGGCCTGGTCGAAAACCCGCGGATTTTTACCTGGGAAGAATTCAACGCTCTTCCCCAATTCGAGGACGTGAGCGATTTCCACTGCGTCACGACCTGGAGCAAGTTCGACTGCCGCTGGACCGGGGTCGCTTTTTTCACCCTCGTCGATCTCGTTAGGCCAAAGCCCGAGGTTCAGCATGTTCTCTTCACCAGTTACGATGGTTATTCGACCAATGTCCGACTCTCCGATTGTCTCGACGACGATGTCCTGATCGCGACTCAGTTCGATGGCAAAGCGGTCACGCGCGAACACGGCGGGCCGGCCCGCATCATCATCCCCAAGCTCTACGCCTGGAAGGGAGCGAAATTCGTCAAGTCGATCGAGTTTGCCGCGGAAGACAAACTCGGTTTCTGGGAAGTGCGCGGCTACAGCAACACGGCCGACCCGTGGACGGAAGATCGCTTCTCGTGAGCGGTCCGGCGCCGGCGCCCGGCAAATTTCTCGTCATCGCCGCCTTCGCGGCCGTCTATTTGATCTGGGGCTCGACCTACCTCGGCATTCTCCTCGCCATCCAGTCGATGCCGCCCTTGCTCATGGCCGGGGTCCGCTTTTTTCTCGCCGGCGTCATCATGTATGTCATCGCGCTCTGGCAGGGCGCGCCGAAATCTTCGCTCGCGGAATGGCGCACTGCTTTGATTGTCGGCTCCTGTCTGCTTTTTTTCGGAAACGGCAGCGTCACCATCGCCGAGCAATGGGTTCCTTCCGGCCTCGCTTCCCTGCTCGTCGCGACAGTGCCGATCTTCATCGCGGTCCTCGCCTGGATGAGCGGTTCCGCGCCGCGGCCGCGCGCGCTGGTCATGCTTGGATTGGCCGGCGGATTCGTCGGGGTCGGGATCCTCGTCGGGCCGGCGCTGATGGCGCCGCCGGCGGGCGGTTCGCGTTATGCCGGCCTCGGGATGTTGATCCTGCTCTTCGGTTCGCTCCTCTGGTCGGTCGGCTCGCTCTATTCTCGCCGCGCCCACAACTCCAGTTCGCCCTTTCTCTCGTCCGCTCAGACCATGCTCTGCGGCGGCGGGCTCATGATCATCGCCGGGCTCATCCACGGCGAAGCGCGCAATTTTCATCCCGGCCAGATCACCGCGGTTTCGTTAGGCGCGTTCGTTTATCTCGTCCTGATCGGCGCGGTCGTCGGCTATACCTCCTTTATTTTTCTCCTGCGCCATTGCGATCCGTCGAAAGTCGCGACCTATGCCTACGTCAACCCGGTGGTGGCGGTTTTGCTCGGCGCATTTTTTGCCGGTGAGAGCTTGTCCCTTCGCACCGCCGTGGCCGCCGCCGTCATCGTCGGCTCGGTTGCGCTCGTCATCACGGCCCAGCAGGCGAAGGAAAAAATGCCGCTGCTCTCGCGGCCGCAGTTGCACAAACGCGCCGAAACCAGCTAATAGAGCGGGACGGAATGAAACCGGAAGACGCCAAAGCGGTCTCCGCCCTCCAGGCCAACTGGCGCGCGGAACGGGAAACAGCGCTAGTGTATCGCGACCTCGCGGCCAACGAAGCGGATGAAAAACGCCGTGGCATCCTTCTCCGCATGGCGGAAGCGGAGGAGCGCCACGCCCAGCGCTGGGAAGCCAAATTGCAGGAACTCGGCGCGCCCCGGCCCGTCTTGCCTAACGACTTGCGGCGTAAACTCAATCGCTGGTGGAACCGCGCTGCCGGCGCCGATGTCGCCATCCGCCGCATGGAAGCGGCCGAAGATCGCGACAAGGAACGCTACCAGGCGCAACGCGCCGCCGGCGTCGGAGCGAACGACGAAGAGCAGGAATTTTTGCGCCAGACCGCGCTGGAAGAAAAAGCCCATTCCCGGGTCCTCAACTCGATGAGCGGGCCCACTCCATTGTCGTTAGGCCCGAAAGGCCTGCTCGATTCGATCCTGAAACGCGAACGCTGGCATGGGCGAGGCGGGGGCTGGGTCGGCGACGCGATTTACGGCGTGAACGATGGCCTCGGCGCCGTCTTCGGCATCGTCTCGGGTGTCGCCGGTGCGACCAATAACCAGCAGCACGTCATTCTCATCGCCGGCCTCGCCGGCATGATGGCTTCCTCTCTTTCGATGGGCGCCGGTGCCTATCTCGCAAACAAGAGCGAGCGCGAAATCTACGAAGCCGAGATCTCGCGCGAGAAAGCCGAGGTCGAGGAAAATCCCGAGGAAGAAATCGAGGAGATGGCGCTCTTCTATCAACTTCAGGGCTTCTCCCCCGAGGAAGCGCAACGCATGGCCGAGCGCCTGGCCGAGCGCCCCGAGCAGATGGTCCAGGCGATGGCGCAGAGCGAGCTCGGTTTATCCCAGCATCATTTCCCCAACCAATGGACATCCGCCGTCTCCGCCGCGCTCTCCACCGCGGTCGGCGCCTTCATCCCCATCATCCCGTTCTTTTTCATGAGCGGGTTCCCGGCCGTGATCGCGGCCTTTATCATCAGCATCCTGGCCCATTTCGCCGTCGGCGCGGTCAAATCGCTCATCACCATCCGCTCCTGGTGGGCTTCGGGGATGGAAATGACGGTTGTCGGCATTATCGAGGCGGTCGTAACTTATGGGCTCGGCCTCGCCTTCGGCGCAATTGGTTAGGCAATCGTTAGGCATGAGTACTTCGCCACTCGCCATTATCGTCCCGGCCTTCAATGAAGCCCGGCGCCTGGCCGATAACTTGCGCACCCTGCTGCGATACCTCGAGGATTACCGCTCGGCCGCGCAATTGATCGTGGTCGACGACGGCTCGAGCGACGGCACGGCGCGGGTCGCGGAAGAGTTTTTTGCCCAACACCCGGATGTGCCGGCACGCATTTTGCGCTTTGCCGAGAACCGCGGCAAAGGTCACTCCGTCCGCGCCGGCCTCCTCGCGGCGGAGGCGCCGATCGCGCTCTTCTCCGATGCCGATCTTTCGACCCCGATCACGGAATTGCCGAAGATCGTCGAGCCGATCGAAGCCGGAAACTGCGACATCGTCTTCGGTTCGCGCGCGCTCGATCGCAGCCTCATCGGCAGCCGCCAGCCGTGGCGCCGCGAGCAGGGCGGCAAGGTCTTCAACGCTCTTGTCCGCCTAACGACCGGTTTACCGTTCTCCGATACTCAATGCGGCTTTAAGGCTTTCCGGATGGAAACGGCCCGCCCGATTATCGAGCAGGCGCAGATCGATGGCTTTGGTTTCGACGTCGAGCTGCTTTTCCTCGCCCGCCGCGCCGGCCTGCGCATGCTCGAGGTGCCGGTGCGCTGGGATCATAACGAGGGAAGCAAGGTCCACATCGTGCGCGACAGCTTGCGCATGTTTTCGGAAGTCGTGAGCTTGCGGCAACGCGTCGCGCGCACAGCGGACCGCACCGTCCCGGCGGGCGCAGCCCGCTGAGGGCGCGACCGCCATCAATCCCAAGGGTGAAATTTTCTTCAACACATTTCGTTAGGCTGCTCCTGCTCTTGTTCCTCTGTGCCGGCGTGACCGGAATGGAGGCGCAGGAGATTCGGCGCGCCCTTCCGGTCGAGCCGACGGAAACGCCGGTGTCACAGATGGCGCCCAACGTCGCGCCTCAGCAGCCGCAGCAGCAGCCCGTGCCCCAGGCGCCGGTTGTCCCGCCGCCGGCGAATGCCTCAAGCGTGCCGGCTGGTCCCGCCGAGGTGAATGACACCGCGCGTTTCCTCGCCGGGCTGCCGGTCTCGGAAGGTTCTCCTCTCGCCGCGCTCACCCTCGACCCGGCCTGGCAACAGCACTCGACCTTTTTCGATGAAGCATGGACGAAACTGGCGGCGCGCCAGTTCAGCGGCATCCGCGAATGGGAAGTCAATTACCTGCCCGACGCCACCCAGCCCCTCCCGGTTGTCTTCTACATGTTCAGCGGCCCGGATTTTCTCTACGCCAACCAGTTCTTCCCCAACGCCGGCACCTACATCCTCGCCGGAACCGAACCGATCGGGCCGCTCCCTGACGTCCTGCGCTTCGGCGGCCCGGCCCTCACGCCCGTCCTGCAAGATCTGCAAAAATCGCTCAACAGTGTGCTCCGTTTTTCCTTCTTCATCACCAAGGACATGAAGACCGACCTGCAAAACGAGCAGCTCAAAGGCACCCTTCCGCTCTTCTACGTCTTCCTCGCCCGGGCCGGGAAAACCATCACCGACATCAGCTTCATCAACCTCGACAAAAACGGCCATCCGCAGTCCGCTTCGCCTAACGAGAAATCAAAAAGCCTTACCCCCGGGGTCAAAGTCACTTTCGTCAGCGGCCCGGGGAGCGCGCCGCAGACGCTTTTTTATTTCACCACCGACCTCTCCAATGGCGGCATCAGCGAGCAGCCCGGTTTTCTAAAATTCTGCCAGGCGCACGGCACCGGCGCGAGCCTGCTCAAGTCTGCCTCCTACCTCATGTTTGAGAACGGCTTCAGCCGCGTGCGCGATTTCCTCCTCACCCACAGCAAAGCCCTCGTGCAGGACGACTCCGGCATCCCGATCAGCACCTTCGACCCGGGGCAATGGCTCCTGCGCTACTTCGGCAGCTACGCCGGGCCGATCGACCTCTTCAGGCAATACTATCAGCCGCAATTGCAGAACCTCTTTCAGCAGAGTAACCCCGCACCGCTCAGCTTCGGCATTGGTTACCGTTGGAGTCCGCGCCAATCCACCCTCATCGTCGCGACCCTTCGGGGTGGCGACTTTGTCGCGCCGCTGCACCCAGTCGAAATCACCACTCAGCCTACCGCGCCGCTGCCGCCCCCGGTGGCGACGCCGGACCCTAGAGCGGCTCGCCTGAAAAAGACATTTTCTCCCTGATGCGATCGTTTCGCCGAGGCGACGGACGTGGAGCTGTCAGAGGAAAGCCCTCCCGAGGCGCAGAAGCTGGCTAGACGCGCTCGGCGTGATCCTGGAACATCCGCCGCGCGCCGCGGACGAGAAACGCGACCACGATAATACTGACGAGCGAGCCCCCAATCGAGTGGGCGACCAGCCAGCTGTAAAGCTGGAGTACGACGACAAAGACAATCATCGTCACGACAGCAAAACGACTGCGGCGAAAAATGCCGAAAGCCAGGACTCCCGAGAGGGCCGCGAGGATGACGCTAAAGACTACAGTGATCGCGGTCGCAAGAGGCGTATGCTGGAGCCACTGCTGGTTGACAAACTCGCGGTTGGCAATGCCGCCGCTTCCCGGCTGGTGATAGAGGAAATACTGCAGCAGCGCGAGCAACCCCGTGAAGAGCGAGACGACGCCGTAAACGATCGCGGCGTAGCCGGCGTGCGGCACGCTTGTCAGTGTAGTCGTAGAGAGAATTCGTGGGACGTTCGGATGGTTTGTTCATGGCGGATAGCTTCCGAGCTTATTTCAGGGTTATCCCAATCGTGGCCCTCTCCCGGTCAGAGTAACGACAGCGGCGAGGACCAGGACGACAGACAATGGGACGATGCCAAACCAGTCGCGGCCGGGACCACGGAGCATGATCAGGAGGAAAGAAAGAATCGCGAGAAAGAGGAAGCCCCCGACGATACGCCAGAACAATTGCGTGCAGGCGGAAGTCATTTCAAGGGGACGCGCTAACCACTCTGCCAAGATTCGAAGACTGCCACCCCCTTTATCTCCCCCCAAGTCAGGCCTTAGGCTCGGCGGCAAGAGGGATATGGCTGGTGACAAGTTCCCGCAGATCGAGCTTCCGGCTCGCATTGTCGATATCGACGCCAACCAACGTCCCTTTGGCGTCGTAATCGAGCACGACGCCCTCTGACACTTCCTGGCTTTCCACGCTCGGCCGCGAGGAAAAATCGATGTAAAGCGAATCCGTATGCGGAAAATAATCGAGCTTCATGGGCGAAATCGGCGATCTAGGAGAGCGTTGGTATGGTGAGCTTATCAGAGAGCGTGACGACTCGCAAGAACCGCCCCTCCAGCTCAGAAACGGCGCCCTAGAAACGGAAGCGATTGTTCTCCTGCGGCTCGACCCGGAGCGGAAACTCGATCACACGAATGCACATCTCGCGCGTGAGATAAGGCGCTCCCGGAGAATGCGATTCTCGAAATAATGGGTGAACCCATCATCAGGCATGGCGAAATAATAGCGAGTGCGCTGCCAACGGCAAAGCGTGACACCGGCCTAACGAGGACCAATGTGCCGCCGGGAGCGAACGGACTGCCAAACCGAGACGGGGAAGAAGCTTAGCAGTCCTAGAAACTCGGCGTCTCGGTCGAAGGGCGGAGTCTTTCATAGGGCGGCGATGAGTATTGAAGCGTGCCGAGTTTTTAGGACTGACCCCGATTGTTGCACCACAAATGCTGTTCCTTGGAGGATCTGTTGGTTAACCAGACGTGGAAGGTATCTTCGGGGCGCAGGCCATAGGTCAGGGTGCAGCCGAACACTCCGACATTCGGGATTAAGATCTTAAGCTCGAATCCCGTGAATCAGCGCGAGCGGAGAAGACGGCACTCAGGGCCACGGTCACTACGCAAAACCAGCAACTGGTGCGGCTAACGGCGGGTCAGGCTTCCGGGCGAGGAGTGAAAGGGTTGAGCGTCATTTATGTAAACGCAATGCGAAAGCGCAGGCCAGGCTTGCCGCCAAACTGCGGCGGTTTGGTGAAGTGCTCGATCAGGATGCCTCCATTGGCTTCGATGACGCGCTGGGAGGCGATGTTGGCCGGATCAGTGGTGATCTCAACGTAAGAAAGGCCGACTGCCCTGGCTTCCGGGAGGATGAGGCGGAGCGCAGATTTTGCATACCCGAGGCGCTGCTTCCACGGCACGACCGCATAGCCGATATGCCCCAGACAATGGGGCGGGAGCGCCGTCGTCCCGGGCTGCCAGCGCACCCCGATGCTGCCGCAAAACTCGCCATCCCAGAGCCAGCGCCTGAAGCCCGGGAGGCGCCTGGCCGTGGAACCGTCCGGGAGAGTGACCGGTGGCCCCTTGGCTTCGCGGTTTTCCATGCTGGCGAGAAACGCCGTCGCATCGGCCTGAATGCGGGAGAGTTCTTCGCCGGCGGCATCGACCCCGCGCTCGTGGTCGGCCGACCATCCCCGCTCGAGCGCCGCGACGTAGCCCGCAAGATGTTTGGGACCGGGACGCACCAGCTGCATAGCTAACGGCCTAACGATAACAGGATTAGCCACCGCTGCCGAGGGCAGGCGTGGTGGCGGAGTGAGGGATCGAAATCATGCGAAGCGTGGTAGTGCAGCGGCGCTCCGTTGGCTCCATCACTTGGTTAGGGTTCGGTGTGACTCACCGAGCGATCATAAGATCGGTTTCAGGACCAGCCGGCCGTAAGCGATGAACGCCATGAGGAGGCCTAGCACGACACTCATGATGATGGGCGGGATCTCGCCGTATTTAACGTGCACCCAGACGAACACGAGGCTCTCGATCGCCAGGACCGCGGCGGCCACCACTGTGAGCGCCGGCCGCCAGTGCAAGGCGGCGGGGACGATCAGCCCGACCGTGCAGACGAGTTCGAGGATGCCGAGGGCCATCCAGGCTTCCCGCGGCAAGGCACCAAAGGACGGGACCCCTCGCTGACCTTGTCGAACATGAAGACCTTCATCACACCCGACGCTCCGAAGAGGAGCGCGGCGAGGATCTGCAGGACCCATAGCAAGGTGTTCATCGGATGCCGCCGATGCCAGTGACTAGCTTCATGCGAGCCTCCGGTGTCTGGTGTTTGGAAAATGCCATGCAGAAATGTGTCAAACACGAGGCAATTTGGTCAAGCGCGATCGTCTGAGCCTAACGAGAATTAGACGAACCTTTGTGTTTAGAGGCGATCACTTTTTCTCCTAAGAATGTTCCGGAAAATTGGACGTTCCACTCCGCCCGCTTACCGCTAACTTCCCGCCATGAGCACGCGTATTTTTTTGATCCGGCATGGAGCGACGGTTTTGACGGCGGAAGATCGGTTCGCCGGGGCGACCGATGTAGAGCTTTCCGACGAAGGTCGCGGCCAGGCCCGCGGTCTGGCGCAGCGCCTGCGCACGGAAAAGGTGACGGCGGTTTACGCTTCGCCGCTCGGCCGCACGGTGGAGACGGCGAGCATCATCGCGGAGCCGCACGGGCTGGAGGCGGTGAAGCGCGATGGGTTGCGCGAGATCTCGCACGGGCGCTGGGAACAGATGACCCGCCAGGAAGTAGACCGGAAATATCCCGAGGAGGCGGCAGCCTGGGAAGAGGATCCCTACACTTTCGCGCCCGAGGGCGGGGAGAGCGGCCTGGCGGTGACGGCGCGCGCGCTCCCGGTCTTGCTCGAGATCGTGCGCGCGCATCGCGGCGAGACGGTGGCGATCGTCTCGCACAAGGCGACGATCCGGCTCCTGCTCAGTTCGCTCCTCGGGTTCGATCCGCGGCGTTATCGGGATAACCTCGACCAGAGCCCAGCGGCCTTGAACATCGTGGACTTCAAGGACGCGGCGCACGCCCGGCTGACGCTCTTCAATTCCACCTCGCACTACAGCACGGCGGACCATGCCGTGCCGTCGGTCCCGACGAAGCGGCTCTCGAAGTGGTGGGACGAAGAGAAGCGCGCGCCTAACTAACAAGGGACGGGCGATTATCGGCGCGCGTCTCCCAGGCACGGGTGCACGACAAACTGAGTCGCCCGGCCGTTGAAAAAAGTATTGGACGAGGTCAAATAAATCTTGTGATGGCCAACGAGAGGACCAAGATCACCAAATGAAAAAGCTAGTGGCCGTCCGGCAAATAGCACTTAAGCGCAATTATTCTGACTCGACTCCGGGAATGAAGCGATTCCCGAGAGCCTTGTTCTTGGCGATCGCCCTGATGGCGTTCGGTCTCGCCCCATCTCTCTTCGCCGGGCCGCCGCCCGCGCCCGACGCCAAAGAGGTCGCGCCGGCGCCACCACCGCTGGATTGGAAAGAGATGGCGATCTCGCCGGTCTCGAACCCGATCTTTTTCGAAGATCCTCGGATCCGAACGGAGGCGCGCTTCGTCTTCCTCTACAACCGGGTGAGTGATGATTTCAGCATCAATGTTGGCGGCACGGACATCAACCTGGGCGGCGCGGACATTTTCGCCTACGGCTTGCAACTGCGCTACGCCGTTACCCCGCGTCTCGCGATCATCGCGACGAACGACGTCGGGATTTCCTTCCGCCCGGACACTGAGATCCCGGGGACCGCCTTTACCGATGCGGACGGTTATTCGGATTTCGATGTGGGCCTAAAATACGCGCTGATTGACGACCCGGCTCAACGACAACGCCGGGATTTTCGATCTGGCGGTTTCTTCCGAGAAAGGTTTCGACAAGTTTCATCTGATCGGAAATGTCGGCGTCCGCATCCCAATCTACGAAGACCGCAACAGCACCTCGCTGCACTACAGTCTGCACGCCGATTACTTTGTCTGTCCGCTCTTCATCCCGTTGGTCGAGTTCAACGGCTGGACCGTCCTGAACAGTCCGAGCGGAACCAAAGGTCCGCTGGGGTCCCTCGGCACGGGGCTCAATACTGAAGGCGCAGACCTGATCAATTTTGGCGCCGCCAATCTCGAAGGAGAGACGCAGGCGGCAATCAGCGTCGGGTTTCGCTCCAAGCTTGGCAAGAATGTCGATTTCGGAGTGGTCTACGAACACACCGTCACTTCCCCGGAAGGAGCTTTTGAGCAGCGAGTGACGACCGACCTGATCTTTCATTTCTAGGCCTCTCAAAGCTGACAGCTGAAATCGGAAAGCCGAACTCCTGAGAGCGGATGGGCGATGAAGGGTTGAAGGAAGATCCGGGGTCCGGGGAACTTCTTCCTTCTTCCTTCATCCCTCATACTTTGCCCTCCCTCTCCCGTCAGATCGGGCTTTTCGGCACGACGATGGCGGTGATGGGCGGCATCATCGGCGCCGGGATTTTCATCAATCCCTATCTCGTGGCGGAGCGGGTGCACAGTGCGCCGCTCATCCTCGGGGCCTGGATCGCGGGCGGGCTGATCGCGCTCGCTGGCGGGTTCATTTACGCCGAGCTGGCGTCGCGGATGCCGGTGGTGGGCGGGCAATACGCCTACCTGCGCGAGGCGCTGCATCCGGCGGTGGCGTTCACTTACGGCTGGGTCCTTTTGCTTGTTATCCAAACCGGCGGGATGGCGGCGGTGGCGGTAACGTTTGCCCGCTATTTCCTCGAGCTGACGCAATGGCCCGTGGGCGATTCGTTAGTCGCGGCGGGCGCGCTCGCTTTGCTGACCTCGATCAATTGTCTCGGGGTGCGCGCCGGCAGCCGGCTGCAATCGCTTCTCACCCTGACCGCGATCGGCGCCATCGCGCTGCTCGAGGCGGTGAGTTTCTGGAAAGGCGGCGCCTCGCAGATCGTCTGGCGGCCGCTGCTCGATCGGCCGGCATCGTTCAATCTCGTGCTCGCCTTCGGCGCGGCCATGACGCCGGTGCTCTTCGCCTACGGTGGCTGGCAGACGGCGAGCTTTCTCGGCGGCGAAGTGCGCGACCCGCGCCGGACGCTGCCCCGCGGGTTGATCTTCGGGGTGCTGGGGGTGATCGCGGTTTATGTCTCGGTCAATTTCGTTTACCTGCACGAGCTCGGCGCGGCCGGCCTGGCGCAGGCGACGACGCCGGCGTCGTCGGTCATGCGCGGTTTGTTAGGCGCGCGCGGGGGCGAGCTGATCGCGGCCGGGATCGCCATCTCGGCTTTCGGTTTTCTCGCGCAATCGATGCTGACGGCGCCGCGGGTTTATTACGCGATGGCGCAGGACGGCGTCTTCTTTCGCGGGGTGGCCTGGGTGCATCCGCGCACCCGCGTGCCGGTGATCGCGATCGTGCTGCAAGGCGTGTGGGCGATCGTGATCGCTCTCGCCGGGACCTATGCGCAGGTGGTGAATTACGTCATCGCGATGGATTGCATTTTCTTTGGGCTAACGGCGGTCTGTCTCTTCGTTCTGCGACGACGAGAGAGCGCGCCGGCCGCTTATCGGATGCCGGGACATCCGTGGACGACATTGCTTTTCATCGCCGCGCAATGGCTCATCGTGCTCAGCACTTTTGCGCACGATCCGAAGCGAGCCTTTATCGGGCTCGGGATCGCGCTGGCCGGGCTGCCGGTTTATTTCCTCTGGCGCGGCAAATTGTAGGGCGGGCGTTCACTCGCGAAACCATTCGGAGCTCCGCCTGCCCGTCGGCAATCCCAGTCTGGGCAACCCGCCTGAGGGCGGGTCGCCCTACAAAATGAGCCTCAGCCGGTCTATCTATCGAGTGATGACTCAACCGCTGGATCGCAAACGCTCGCGCTACATGGAGTGGGCCAAGACCCGCTCGACCGCGCCCTTCAATCTTGCGACCAGCGGCCTAACGAACGTGCCGTTCTCGGAATTTCCCTTCCGGGTCGAGGATTTGGAAATCACCGGCGGCGGGTACGGCTACGGGCCGTTGCTGGAACGGATCGCGCGCCATACCGGGGCGCCGGCGGACTGCATCGTGACCGCGGCCGGGACTTCGATGGCGAATCACCTCGCCATGGCCGCGCTCCTCGAACCAGGCGACGAGGTCGTGCTGGAAGAGCCAACTTACGGGCTGCTGCTCGATGTCGCGCGTTACCTCGGGGCGCAGGTGCGGCGGGTGCCGCGGCGGTTTGACGACGGCTTTGCCATTTCGTTAGGGGAAATGGAAGAGGCGATCACGCCGGCGACGCGGCTAGTGGTGCTAACGGACCTGCATAACCCCACCAACGCCCTCCTTCCGCGCGAAACACTGGAGGCGATCGGCGCCATGGCGCAGCGCGTCGGAGCTCGCGTGCTGGTCGATGAAGTTTATCTCGAGCTTCTTTTTGAAAACCGGCCGGCGAGCGCTTTCTCGTTAGGCGAAATCTTTGTCGTCACGAGCAGCCTGACGAAAGCCTATGGCTTGAGCGGGCTGCGCTGCGGCTGGGTCCTGGCCGCGCCGGAGCTGGCGCACCGGATGTGGCGCTTGAACGATCTCTTCGTCGCCACCGGGGCGCACCCAGCGGAGCGGATGTCGGTCATGGCGTTCGATCATCTCGGGCAATTCCGCGAGCGCGCCCGCGCCCTGTTGCAAACCAACCGCGCGTTGCTCGATGCGTTTCTCGATTACCGGAGCGACCTGGAATGCGTGCGGCCGCCGCACGGCTCGATCGTTTTCCCGCGCCTGCCGGAAGGCGATCCCGACGTCTTCTTCACCCTGCTGCGCAAGAAATACGAGACCTCAGTCGTGCCCGGCGCGTTCTTTGAGGCGCCGCGGCATTTCCGGCTCGGGATTGGCGGCGAAACGAGCAACGTGCAGGCTGGTCTGGAGCGTCTCGGGGCCGCGCTGGACGAATTCGCTAGTCGTTAGGCGAGCTTAGCTCTGGGCCGGCGCGGGCCGGGAAAGGAAGAGGCTCAATGAGTCGAGAAACCCGCGCGAGCCGCGGAGTTTGCCGGTGCCGTGGCGGATTGATTTTTGCACGACCTTGATCGCCGCGACCCAATGCTCGGTCGGGAAAAGCGTCTCGACCTCGCGTCCATCAGGCCCGGGTTTCATCTCGAAAATGGAAGCGCGCAGCAGCGCCAATTGCCCGGCGAGCGCGTGCAGGATCTGTTCGGCGGGATTGCGGGGCGCGATCTCGCGGACGGCTTGGCCGCGGGCGTTGGCGGCGACTTTGTTCAGCACGGCAATGATCTGGGCATCGCTCAGTGACACGTTGTTGGCGCGGGCGATGCGGTCGCCTTCGCCGATTTTTTTTTCCATCGCGGCGACGACGGCGATGAAGAACGGCGTTTCGGTTAGGGCAACTTTTGGCATGGGGAGCGGGCGCGTCGTGAGGTCCGGTTCATTTACCCGCCAGCTCCGTCGCAAACAGTTCGTGCGAGAGGTAGCGCTCGCCGAAATCGCAAATGATTGAGACCACGCGCTTGCCCGTGCCCAGCTCTTTCGCTACTTCGCGGGCGGCCGACGTAATCGCTCCCGATGAAATGCCGCAGAAGATTCCCTCTTCGCGGGCGAGCCGCCGCGCCATCTTGAGCGCATCGTCGTAGTCGGCACGGATCAATTGATCGACCACCGACGCGTCGTAGTTACGCGGGACAAAGCCGGCTCCGATACCCTGAATTTTATTCGGACCGGCCTCGCCGCCCGAAAGAACGGGCGACGACGCGGGCTCCACCCCGATGACGCGGACATGCGCGCCGATGCGTTCCTTCAACACGCGACCGACTCCGCTGATCGTTCCGCCCGTCCCCACCCCGGCGACGAAGGCGTCGATTTTTCCGTCCGTATCCTCAAGAATTTCTTCCGCCGTCGTGCGCCGATGAATTTCTGGATTGGCCGGATTCTCAAATTGCCCGGGCGTCCAACTATTTGGAGTCGCTTCGCAAAGCTCGACGGACTTTTTGATCGCGCCCTTCATGCCCTCGTCCCCCGGCGTGAGCACGACCTCGGCCCCGAGCGCCACGAGCACGCGCCGGCGTTCCACCGTCACCGTCTCGGGCATGGTGACGATCAACTCATAACCTTTGATCGCCGCCACGAGGGCGAGCCCGATTCCGGTGTTGCCGGAGGTGGGCTCGATCAAGATTGTCGCGCCGGCTTTGATCCGGCCCTCGCGCTCGGCCGCGTCGATCATCGCCACACCGATGCGGTCCTTAACCGAATCCATCGGATTTTGGGATTCGAGCTTGCAGATCAATTCGGCGCTGTTCGGGTGCGGAATGCGATGCAGCCTGACGAGCGGGGTGTAGCCGATCAACTCCAGAATATTGTCCGCGATCTTTGGTCTTTGTGGCATCTACTCGTTAGGTTAGGGCGGCGGCGCCAGGTCCGTCTTAGTCGCGTTGGGCATCCCGAGCAGGCGACCCGAGCGCACATTGAAAATGTAGTCTTAGATCAGGAACACTCCCGACACGAGGGGATGTTGGCAAATGCGCGTCGGGTCGGGCTTCCCTCCTGGCTCTTGTTCCTCCAGTCCGCGGATGATGTTGGTTTCGCGATTCCGAAGGGGCCAGGTGATTCGGAAGGGGCCGGAGAAGATTAAAAACGCGCGACCCAATTGGATGCGCTCCTCATCGAATCCGATTGTTCGAAATCACAGTAGGAAACGGGCGTAACGAAGATCGCCAGACACGCTGCTGCCCGGGCTCAGAACCTGCTTCTGCGCCAGAATGCGTAAATTCATTGCCGGGCCGAAAAAGATCGCGCTCGTCTTGGGGCTGCTGGGGGCGTCCTCGCTCGCAGGAGCCGAGACTTTGACCCTGGGCAAAGCGGAAAGTATCTCCCTGGCAAGTCTTCCCACCGGCTCGATCGTGATGGCGGGCAAATTTCCGTCTCGCCGTGACCCCGCTGCCCCGAAGTTCATGGCCGGCTCGATCTTTGATGAAGTTGCATTTATTCGTCCTGTCACGCGCGAACAAGCCCGCGCCGGTACCTTCACCGCTTACACGCGCTCGGTCATGGCCTCGAGTCTGCCCACGCAAACTATCGACCTCGGCGGGGCCGACTCCGTGGCGGTGCTGGGTGCCACCACCATCACCAATACCGGCGCAACCATTATTACGGGTGACGTGGCCCTTGCCCCAGGCACCTCCGTCACGGGATTTCCGCCGGGCGTGATCACGGGCGGAATGCTCCATATCAATGACTCCTTTGCCATTGCGGCGCAGGCTGGGGCACTGGCCGCTTATAATCAGCTCGCCAACGAAATAGCGACGAGCAACCTCACGGGCATGAATCTCGGAGGCCTGACGCTGACGCCGGGCACCTATCGTTTTGACACATCCGCGGCCTTGACCGGCAACCTGAGCCTGGATACCGCCGGCGACCCCAATGCCATCTTCCATTTTCAAATTGGCAGCACCCTTCTGACAGGGCCGAATTCCACCATCTCCCTGCTCAATGGGAATACGGTCGATATCTTCTGGCAGGTCGGCACCTCCGCCACGATCGGGGCCAACAGCAGCTTCATCGGCACGATCATCGCGAATCAAAACATCACCCTGAATTCCGGAGCGAGCATCGCCGGGAGAGCGCTGGCGCTGAATGGCGCCGTCACCCTGGATTCCAACACGGTTACGGTCCCAACTCCCACCCCGACTCCGACAGCTACCCCTAGCCCGACAGTCACGCCAAGCCCGACGATTACGCCAAGCCCAACGGCTACGCCAAGCCCGACAATTACGCCTAGCCCGACGGCTACGCCAAGCCCAACGGTTACGCCAAGCCCAACGGTTACGCCGAGCCCGACAATTACGCCGAGCCCAACAGTTACGCCAAGCCCAACGGCTACGCCGAGCCCGACAGCTACCCCCAGCCCGACGGCCACTCCGAGCCCAACGGCTACCGCCACGCCCGACCCGACAGCGAGTCCCACGGCCACACCGGGACCCACCGTAGCTCCCATTACTCGGCTTACCCCAAATCAACTCGCAGTCGCAAATGCGATCGATCGCCTCGCGGCCGCTCATCCCGGTAATCCTCTCATCCAGCAGCTCGCCGCTTTGCCAGCGTCCCAAATCCTCGGCGCGCTCGACTTACTCTCTCCCGAGGATCTCGCCGCCATCTTCAATGTCGGCTTCGCGGTCTCACACGTGCAACTGGACAATATCGAACAGCGCCTCCTGGACGCGCGGCAAGGTGCGACCGGCTTTAGCGATTCTGGTTTCAGAGTCACCGACCCACACCCCACCTCTGCCACCGATGCCAAAGACGTGCTCAGCGGCGACGGCAAGGAAGTGGTCTCTCCGTCCCCGGTGCCCCCAGTAATCCTGGACAAACGATGGGGCTTTTTCATCTCCGGTAGCGGAGAGATCGTGGACGTCGAAAACAGCGGCAGCGCGCGCGGCTCATCGTTTGAGACCGGCGGCGTCACCGTCGGCGCCGACTATCGTCTCACCCCGCACCTCATTCTTGGGGCAGCCTTCGGTTACGCCCATAACTCGGCCGACCTAAACCTTGGCGGCAGCATTCGCAGCGACAGCGGCACGGCCAGCCTTTATGGGACTTACTACCACGGGGGATTCTACGTGAACGGGATCGCCGGCGCGGGCTATGGGTCGATTGAGACTCGTCGCCTTACGCTGGGCGGCGTCGCCCGCGGCGACACGAATGGGACTAACTTCAGCGCTCTCCTCGGCACCGGCTACGATCACCACGTGGGGCAGTGGACTTTCGGTCCTCTCGCCTCCCTCCGCTATAGGCGGTTCGGCCTGGATAGCTTCAACGAAGAAGGTGCCCTGGGCTCGTTAAGTATTCGTTCGCGGGACGAAAACTCGCTCCTCTCCACCATCGGCGCACAGGCTTCCTACGCTGCGACGGTCTGCCATATTCCCGTGACGCCCTTCATCCGGGTCCAATGGGAGCACGAACTTCTCACCAGCAGTTCCAGTATCGACGCTGGGTTCACTTCGGCTGACACCTTTAGCGTCCAGGGACCTCACATCGGCCGCGACGGTCTCCTTTTACAGGCGGGCGTCTCCGCGCAACTCACTCCGCGCCTCGGCATATTCACTTACTACAGTGGCGAACTTGGACGCGAGAACTACACCGCGCACACCATCACCGGCGGATTGCGGTTCAGTTTCTGATTTGCCTCATTTAGTCTTCAACGGCGGCAGTTTGAGAGAGGCCATCGAAGCGGTCGAATTCCGGTCAAGAGCTTCTTCCGCGACCGCGCCGAGATTGAACGCCGTCGGGAGGTCATCGGGCGCGAGCGGCCGACAGAGTAGGTGATGTCCTTCAGGTCGAGGTGCCCGCCTTCCATTGGCAGCGACTTGAGCGCATCGGGAACATCGGGCATGTCCATGAACCCGAAGCTCGCCCCGGCGCGCGGTCTACACAATTTGGCGACTTCCAGGCAAATGCAGCCAAGCTTGCGGTCAGCGGTGAGGTGATCGATCCGGCCGCCAATCTTATCTTGATCGAGTTCAAGCAGGAGCTGTGGGCCGGTGTGATCTCGATCGGCAAGACCTCAGCCCAAATGGAAGCATCAGATTTCGTCACAAAGACCGATAAGTAAGTTGTTTACGGCCTTTGTGGCAAATCTGATGCGACGGGGCGCATTTTTATTTACGCGACGTGAACGTGACGCCCATCACCTGACACTTGGCCAATAAGCTCCGACCTCTGCTCCTGTACACGCGTCGTTGTGAAACGGCCACATGAAAGCGGCGACGAGCGCTTCAAGCCGTTCTGCCGCGAGTGGTCGGCCAGTTACGGGATCGAGTTGCCCTTGTTGGTCTTAACCAGATTGGTGTCCGTAGTCTTGATTTGACCATCAGCATTGACGTCGTCGCGGAAGTTCGCACTCGTCACGGGCTGGTTCACCTGACCTTTAATTTGTTGCTGGTCAGGTTTATCGACTACGCGATTGGCATTGGCGTCGGCAGCGAGAAAGCCAAACGGCACGTCACCGTGGGGCAGTCCATCTCCATTAATATTCAGCGCTCGCAAGGTCACGATCTCAGCGCTGGTCACACCGGTAATCGCGGCCGTCATGCTATTGCCGCTGAAACTGACCGCACCAACCGTGGCCGTTCCGCTGATCAACTGAACCTGGCCAGATGTAACCGCTCCGTCAAAGTTGAAGACCGCGTTGTAAGTGCTGGCGACCCGGTCTTCGACTCCGGAAGTGCCGGTCAGCGGCATCGCAATGTCGAAGGTGCCAGCGGAGTCATGAGTCACGCGTGAGGCTGCGCTAAGCAGGGTTGCAGTCCCTCCGGTCACATCCAAAAACGCCGCACTGATCGGCCCCCAGGTCTCGAAGCCCTGGAAGCTGTTCACGCCGCGTCCGCGCACGAAGATAGTGTGGCGGCCTACCGACAGGCCGGCCGTGTTGATGGTTGCGTTGACGGCTACGGTCGGCGAACTGAACGTGCCGTTCATTGGGATGGCCGTGCCTCCAGCCCAGGGAGGCGTGTCAATGTAATATTCTGCCGCCCCCACGTTCTGGCTGAACGCATTTTGTGACCAGGCGAAGTTAATGCTGGCGGTTAGCTGAGATGGCACGCCTGGCGGCACTGATGCCGGGTTGGTGACAACGGTGTTGGCATCTGGTCCGTGCGAAGTCAGATAAGGCGTGCGCGCTATCTTCGCCAGGTAAAGAAGCATCCCCCGATTCTCAGGCCAGATGCCCTGCGACGAGCCGCAACCTGGGTTATCTATGCACGAGTAGAGAGGGAGGAAGTCCTGGCCGCTCAACTCGGTGGAGAAGGCCGCCATGCCCAGCTCACCGTAGGCCCAGTCAATCGAACCTCCATCTACCGTATACAACTGATTGATGATCGAGCCATAGGGGTAACCGTTACCGCCCGCGTTCGTCGCGGCCATGTGCGCGGCAATGTTGTTCGTCTCAGCGTAGTTAGGCATCCGGGTGCTCGTCCAGCCCCACGTATAGAGGTTGACTGGCACTACGGTGTGGATGTTCTGGTAGACGCCGGTGGCCGTGATCGGCGCCGGGTCGGTGTCGCCGGGGCCGCGCTGATCGGGCACGAGGGCACGAAGCTTGTTGGTGATGGCAATATTCTCCGGCTCCGATTCCGCCGACAATCCTCGATAGGTCTGGTCGCACACAAAACCGCTCGAGCCGTTGCAGCAGCCCCAGTGGAAGGGGAAGTTGCGGTTGTTGTCTACGCCGAAGTGGTCAGATGATGTGGGAGGCCAGGAGCACCCGCCGCCGCCGAGGTTGTCGCCGTTCTTGCGGTAGAGGTAGGGGCTGTTGCCGTTGCCTCCCGCCTCGACGATATGGTGGCCGTCCGGGTTGACTTCGGGCATAAGCCAGATGTCGTGATAATCCACCAGCCAGTGAATATCGGCATCGGTATTATAGTTATCGAGCAGGTAGTCAATCAGGCGGATGACGACTTCTGGCGTAGCGATCTCGCGGGCGTGTATATCGCCGTCCACCCAGACGACCGGTTTGGGGCCCGCTATGCTGCGGTTCGTGATGTGCAGCGCAAACAGGTCATAGCCGTTCCAGGGACTAGGTAGGACGCACTGGCCTGGATGAACCTTGCACCACGAGTCGCCGATATCTACCTTCTCAACCAGAGTAGGGGCCTGTGTCACCTTCTGGTCGAGGAAGGCGTATATCTCTTCCACCGACTTATAGCCGCCATAGAAAGTGTCGCGCATGATTTGCGGGTCGCTCAGGTTGCGACTGCTGTTCTCGTCTATCTCCACCCGGAGGCCGCGCGCCGTCAGGCCGTCGTAGAGAGCGCGATCGCGGATGACGGTGAGAAAGCCGCCGGTCGTGGTTACTTCTTCCGGGTTGAGTTCCTGGGCCAGTTGGTCGCGCTCGGCGCGGTCGCGGAAGTAGACGCGCATCACCAGCGTACTGTACTTATCGGCTATTGAACTCTTGTCGCTTCCTGCATTCCCCGCCACAACCTGCGCTTTGCTGCTTCGGCCACTCGGCTGCTTGGGGCCAGCCGCCAAAGCGAGACCGGCCAGAGTGACTGCGGCGAGTACGCAGAAGGCGGACAAGCCGCGCCTCACGCGCGCCGATGATTTCTTCGCCGGATTTGCTGTGTGAAGATCGTTGTTTTTCATTTTTGGATTCTTGTTAAGGGGGCATCTGTTTCATTTTCCGAGGCCGATTCCCTTCTACTTCCAAGATCTCGGCACTGCGCAACATTGCATACAAACCTTCGAAGGATAGCAAGGTAAAATGGGGATCAGTGTGCAGATATTGAGCGACGAGGCTTCGGATCGTAGCTCAGCACCAGCGCTTCACTGCGGCCGGGGGAATGGCGGATCAGTCCTGGAATCTCGGGGAATTCCACTCGCGCCGTGCGTGACATGCTCTCGTCTCGACCGGTACCACAACTCGTCTGTCGAGTCCAAATGGAGATGACCGCCAGCCTCCCCAGTTGGCTCTGGCCGGGTCGCCGCGGCGACCTCGCTGGGCCGAGATCACTGCGGATATCGGCTATGCCCGTCCGGCTCGGACCGCTCGCGCCTTGACCAGTGCAAAAATTACAGCAACGCGGCCCGCTCCAATATTTCAACAGTCTCTTAACCTTGACGCCTGCCGGGCGATTCAAGATTCTCGCTCGCAATGGCGCAAACCAATTCATCGCTTCAACGCTGGGAGCCCGGTTTCACTTCCTCCTTCATCCCTCTGCCTTCTTCCCTTCTTCGTCCATGGCGGCCTGCCCCCGCTCATGATGGTCGCCGCCGGGTCAACAATTTCAGCTTGTCAGCATTGGAAAGCCCGGCCGTTGCTTCGCATCCGTTACGGCAGTTTTCAGCTTTTGCTTCCGGTCGCGCTCTGCTTCGTCTTCCTCTACATGGCCTTCGCCGGTGGCGGGCGCTGGAGCGTGGATGCATTGTGGAGAGGATGAAAGCTTGATTGAGGCCGCGAAATTCACGATGAATGGAGCCGATGGGAATCGAGCGACATAGACTGATCGGAGATCAGCCCGTCAGGGCGAAGATAATGGGCAGAACCTTCGTCAAACTCTCCCTCAAGAAGGGGCGAAGACCGCGCATTTCTGCTCGATGTGCGGCCCGCACTTTTGCTCGATGAAGATCACCGAGGATGTGAGGAAATACGCGGCGGAGCAGGGCGTTGTAGAAGAGCAGGCGTTGCAAACGGGGATGGAACAGAAGGCCAAGGAATTTGCGGCATCCGGAGCCAGGGTATACGCGAAGGCGTGAGTAAACCTCCGATCGCGGGCAACGTATGGGACTCAACGCCGAAACGATCAATGACTTGATCAACGGCGGGGAGAACCAACGATCCATCGATGATGCACGTGCTCTGATTGATAGCCGACCTTGCATTCTCTTCGCCGGAGCGGGGGCGAGCAAGCTCGCCGGATATCCTTTGTGGCGTGAGCTGTTGGACAGAATGCAGATATCCTTAGCAGATCGCGGCCTGCCTGATCCAAGGAAAGATCCTGACAACCTACTAAAAAGCGCTGATGAGCTTTACGACTGTTTCAATAAAAACGGTCTACTCGATCCCGATTATTATTCCTTCCTCTATCAGACCTTCCGACCCAAACCTGGGCAACCTCTAGAACTTCAGAATCTACTCTTAAGCCTGCCTTTTCGCGGCATCGCTACGACGAACTGGGATAAATGTTTCGAAAACGCAATTCGCAACCATTGGCCCGAGAGAACACAATCACTTCTCGAGTGTAGCTTCCATGCTAACCACCCGGCTAGCGTCCGGGAGTACTTTGATTCCCTGTGGCAGGACGATCCATCCATCTCTGTCGCCCACTTACATGGTGTCTATGATCTTGCGAAAGAGGTTATTTTGACGGCCTCACAGTACGACGAAGCATACGGTTCTGACGGGAAATGGACGTTTTTGCGACGCACGATCTGGGCGCTGATGACCACGCAGCGATTAGTTTTCGTGGGATTTGGAATGAATGATCCATTCATAACGACCCTCATGAGATACGTGAGTGGTGAACTTTGGGATCGGAATGGAACAGTCCATTACTTCATCACTCACGTTTCGGCGGACACCAAAGAGGACCCAATAGCATACAGGCGTGGCTTGCGAGCAGAGATTGGCGTGCAGTCGATTTTCTACCAGGTACAAGGCGACGATCATTCACGGCTGCCGGACCTACTTTATAAGCTGGGCGCTGATCCAGGTGCGCATCACCGCGGTGAACCTCCCGTGAGTGAACTTCTTGGTCCCGTATGAAGATTCCGCGTCCTGAATTGATCTCTCAGCTCTTCGCGACTGTCCGGTCAGGTAACGCTTTACTCGTGGGCGATCCGGGTATTGGGAAGTCGTGGGCGATGCGCGAGCTGAGTGCCTTTGCCCGCGCGCAACAGATTCCCGTCGAACTTATCGCGATCGATGGCATCTACGCAGAAGATGAGGTTGAGCTGAACGCATACGTAGGCTGGCAACACGGATTGCTCGGCTATCTACGGACTCGCGCGGCGACACCACAGAATAAGGGCATTTTGCTTTTTGATGCCTTCGATGCTGCGCGTAGTGACAAGAAGCGGAACCTGTTCCTGCGTCTAATTCGCCGGTGTATCACCGAGCTTCGCGATGAATGGGACGTAATGGTGTCCGTCCGAACGTTCGATGCGCAGAAATCACGAGAGCTGATCCGACTCTTTCCAGCGACAGGCGCATCAGGAGTTGCGCAAGGGAAGGTGGCTTCAATTCCGGTTCTCAACGAACAGGAGCTGTCAGTAGCGCTGACAAGCGATGCGAAATTGGCGGCGCTTTATGAACGGTGCGTACCTGAACTTCGCGTGATTCTTCATGTTCCATTCAATCTATGGTTGTTGGAGCAGATAGCCGCGTCGACGTCAGACGCGGATGTGTCGGACCTGTATACCGCGACCGAACTACTGACTTTGTTCTGGCAGTCTCGCGTTCACCAAGAAGGTTCGAGAAACGAGAACGAAGCGATTCTAGGTCGAGTCGTGAATGACCAAGTTAGCAGCAAACAACTCGTGAGTCTCCGCTCCGATGTCTATGCTCCCGAATTTGCTACAGCCTGGGACCACATGTTCAGCGCGAACGTCCTTGACGAGGACCGGGGCACTAAGAACGGCATCAAATTCACCCACAACATTCTCTTCGACTTTGCGGTCGCGCAGCTGTTAATCCCGGATGATCCCATCAAGCTAGCTGCGTTCATGGCCGAAGACCCCGCGAGACCACTGTTCTTGCGTCCTAGCCTTGTCTACCATTTCGAAGATCAGTTTCGCCGTAGGTCAGCGCGGTTCTGGAGCAACTTCTTCGAAGCTTGCGCATCTGAGCATCCGGCCATGACACCTGTGACGCGACTGATACTGCCAACAGTGCTCGTTACCGAAGGAAGAGAGATTGGCGACTTCCAGCCGTTGATCGACGCCTTGTCAGCGCACGAAGAATTCGCGACGACAGCGCTGACCTACGTTTTGCAGGCAATTCGTGCGGTCGACTTTGTCCGACCTGAGGCGCAGCGAAAGTATAGCTTGTGGGCAGAACTCTTGACTCGGATCACAGCTTATCTCGACGAGAAGTTTGCTTGGGACGTCGGGTGGATAAATGAGCAGGTACTCCAACATGCCGAACGCGCCTGATAAGCAGGATCTCGTCCGGTCTTGCGCCGGCACAGCGCAGGCATTGTTTGACTGGGCTTGGATCAAGGACGGCCAGGATTTGGCAGGATGGAATTACCGCTATATCTCTGCCTGGGCGATACCACAAATATGTCGGTCGTACGCAGCTGACGCGGAATCATCACGGCAACGGCTTCGACAAGCTTTGGGATTATTGGACCGCGCCGGATTTCCGGTTGATTGCGTCTACGCTGTTTGCTCGAACATCGCGGCGCTGATCGCAGCAGATCCGCCCTTTGCGGCTGAGGTATATCGACGTGTGTTCGGTTATGAGGAGCGCAGTGACGAATGCACGCACATGGGAGGAGTCGTGCTGCCTATGCTGAGCACCCGCCGCCAAGACTACGAAATGTGCCATTACAACCTAATCGAGGGATTCGGTACGTTCGTGAGGCAAGCTTCAGAGGAGGCAATCGCGGCCGGCGTCGATGCTCTCGGACGCGCTATCTTAATTGATCACGTTCAACGTAGCCTGAACCCAGGCGTAACATTGGAAGAACTTGTGGAAACGTTCCACTTCGCGGGGCAACGTGCGAGGTACATCCAAGACGTCAGTCACATTTGGGATCGCGGAGCATACCCAGATCAGGAACTGCGAATTGCTGATGCCATCACTCAGCACTTCATAGGGTTAGCAGATAAAGATGATCAACAGCATTTCATCCGTGATCTTCGCGTATATATCAGCCACGCTGGGCCAGCATTCTTTTGGAAAAGACTGCTAGAGGTGGGAACGGAACGACCAGGGTTTTTTGCAAAACCGCTTCATCCATTGTGCATCGCTCGTCCTGTAATAACGGGAACGGACACGGTGTTTGCCTTAGGGCGGTTTCTCGCGTTAGCAACTCAACACTGGAACGAGCAGGAGAAGCTCGCGGTGGAACAGAGCATTCTCCAATTGACACCGGGCCCGGCTGCGAGTGACCGCGATAAAGCATTAGAGCACTTTCGCAACAGGCTATTGATGTGCTTGCCCGTCGGTTCGATTCAGACCGAATCTGGCAAAACTCTGCGAGAAAAGCTCGCTAAGTCAGAACGTCCGCCGCGGAACGAGCCTCTCGTGACGTTCGACACGGAGTGGAGATCCGTCACCACTGAGGAATTCCTACGCGAACGAGGAACTGCTGTCGATCACCCACCTAACGCTGCACTCTTGGCCGCAGCGAGAACGCTTGAACCGATCAAATCGGCGGCTGAGAAACAGCCGTCGCGGGAAGACATCGCACGGTCAATTGGGCTGATGCGGTCCGCGTCTGATCTGCTGAGCCAACACCGCGATGCAGACCTGAAGGTCCGAACTAATTTGCTTACGCAACTCAGTTCGGCTGCGGTGCACCTAATTAAGCGATTTCGCGAGCTCAATGAAGGCGAAACGGAGTTTCTGCGGGGCATCTTGTTAAGTGCCGCCGAAAACCCAGAGCCGGTTTTCAACGAAGAACAAGACTCGAAATGGGACCACGCATCGTGGTCACCGGCGCCTCGCAACGACGCAGCTCAAGGAGTTGCTTGGCTATTATTACTGCGGGCAGCTGATGAAGAAGCCAAAGCAGCAGTGCGTCGTCTTTCCAATGATGCGGTGCCGTCCGTTCGATTCCTCATGGCTCTGGAACTCTTCAGACTGCATCATGACAATAGAGAACTGATGTCAGCTATATTGGCCGAACGAGCATCGGTTGAGCAGAACGGTACCGTCCTTCACGGCCTTTGTATGTCGTTGCACAACACGTTGTACTTGCCATTGTCGCGTCAGGTCGTCCGTGAGCTATATGCGAAGGTTGGAGGCGCACCGGAACCACACGGCTATCACGAAGACGTGGTCGGAATGATTATCGACATAGCTGTGGCAAATAAAGAGCGGTGGGCGTCGGATACGCTGGAAGCGTGGATTACTAACTTACCTATCGATACTAGATATCTGAGTGAGGCATCTGAGCGACTCGTCCAACATATAACGCCAACTATCGAACAGTCCTTGGGGGATGTCGCGTACGCATTCGAGGAGAAACTCATTCGCGGTTTGCTCGCTGAGCTACTGCGCTTGCACGCGTTACCGCAGTCAGACGTTCAAGAGAGTGATCGAAAGACCGCCGAGGCGCTGTATCGCATTGTTGATCATGTCGTCGCACGCCTTTACTTCGCGTTCGACTTTGAGGGCAGCGGGCGAGGGAGAGGTGAGATCGTTCCCTCAGACGAGCAGCGACGCGCCTTTTTGATGAAATTGCTGCCTTTGCTCGACCTAATCGTCGACTTCGCAAACAGCGAGCACGGCTGGGTATTGGCACCTACTGCACATCATCTCATGCAACTGCTTGGGGGCGCCGTCGACTACGAGCCGAATCAGGTTTTACGCCTTGCGGCAGGACTCGCGCGGGGGAGCCTTAAAGGCCGATATCCTTTCGACTCCCTTGCGATCAAGGAAGTCGTCGAGCTTGTCGAGCGCATCCTTGCTGATCATCGCGGAGAGATTCGCGAGCCTGCATCATTCCAGAACTTGCTCCAGCTCCTCGACATCTTTGCCTCTGCTGGTTGGCCAGAGGCGTTGCGGCTCGTCTGGAGGTTAGATGAGGTATACCGCTAGCCTAGTCCGGAAGGGTGGCGGCAGAACCTTTTTCTGGCGCCACCAGCTATGGCAGTTGCCAGGATCACCTCTTTGATTTCGGCTTCTTCACCGCGGAGTGCCGAGCGCTGCTCTTGGAAAGCCCGGCCGTTGCTGCGCATCCGGTACGTGAAAGCCCGGCCGCTCCTTCACCCGCCTTACGGCCCTTGCCCATGAGCGACCTCGCCGCCTGGTAATTGGCCATGTGCTCCTCCGCGGGCACGCGCGCAACGGTGCCCTCCTCATATCCGTCCGGCAGGCCCTCATTGATCACCGTGCGCACGGCGCTGAGCGCGGCGCGGCGATCCGCGGGGAGTGCGGCGAGGTATTGGGCCACGGTGGAAACTGCCATGTTGCCGACGATACCCGCTGAACTGTGCGGCGGACAAGCCTCATGCACCGCGCCAAGTTAATTCTTGGGGAAATAGCGGGGTCGACGGGACGGCAGCCGCTCGTGAAGTTCGACCGCAATGCGCTGGCTAACTTCTTTCCCGATGGCCTTCCGAATCTTCGCGTTGACGGGAGAAGAGAAGAATGAAGGCGGAAGGATGAGGGATGAAAGGGGCTGACATATCGCTTGCAGCTCGAGATTTTCCTTCCTGTGTTCCGCCTCCCTCGTGGCAAAGCAGGGTCTCGCTTTCCGCTGGGTGACAGGAAAGCCAAGCCTATCTGGAAACGCTGGCCTGCCAGCGCGGTGTGGGCAATACTCTCGGATGCTTTTGGCAGACATGGGCGTGCCGATGATCTTCGTGCAGTGGCCGCTGATGTTCGCGGCGCTTTTGCCAGTGATCGCGGTGGAAGCGTGGATTTTTCGCCGGCGATTAACACTGCCGCTGGGCCGCGCCGTTAAAGGATCGACCGTCGCCAACTTAGCCTCGACAATTGCCGGCGTGCCGATCGCCTGGGCCGTGATGCTCGCGGTGGAGTTTCCTCTAATGTTGGGCATCAGCCATTTCGCAGAGCGGTATCATTGGGCCATGTCCTCCCCGCTGTGGAGCGTGCTATCGATGTTTATGAGTGCCTGGGTAGGCCCGCCGATCAAATCCTATGCGGGAATCGCGCTCGCTGCGGCGATATTGCTCATTCCCACTTACTTTTTGTCGGTCTGGATCGAGCGCCGGATATGCCGACGAATCTTTAAGCCAATTGAAACGGAACCGGTCAATCGAGCTGTGCGTGTGGCAAATCTTTGGTCCTACGGCTTACTCCTCGTGCTCGCGTTGAGTTGGTACGGCTACCAACTGGCATGGGGAACGGAGAAAGCCCCGCCGATGCGCCGGGTAAGTCAAAGTCCACTGGTGGATCTCCGTCACCTGCACGAAGTGGCCATCCCGGCGCACGATTCTGCGGCGGATCGCGGGCAATTCCGAGCCGCAGTCTCGAAGCTGGAGGCAGACTTGGCCGACTTTGAGGAGGTGATGCGTGAAGTGGAGAACGGGAAGGTCGCCGTTTACCGAAACCTTAATCGCGGCGGTTGGGAATCGTTCGTCGAGAATAAGCGGCGCTGGATCAGCATTGATTACTCCGGCAAGACGGGGTCCGTGCGAGAATTTCAGATTCATGGGCATGGTGGCTCGCGTTCAGATTTTTGCATCGCGGAATTCGGTGCCTCTGGCTATGTCAGCAAGGCTCGCGTTCCCGGTCATGACTTCGAATTCGATGACGCAGGTCGGGTTCGAAATTAACGGGCAGCACGGCGGATTCCGTTCGCGGTTTGGTGCGCTGCGCGCTTCGGGATTCTCAGCAGTGGAGACGTGGAATTTCGGCACTTTAGTCGCCGGATACTGGAACGATTGGCCGAGGCCAGCGGACCTTCCCGTTCGCGGCCGAACCACGTTGTCGAGATGGGCGGCCGGTTGGTTCCCCGGTACATCTCGGACACCGAGTTCATCGACTATGGGGGTCGAATCGGGGTTAGAGCTTACTATCGACACTGCTCTGGTGACGCGTGGCTCTATACTCCGTGACTTGTCTGCCAGCTTCTCGGAGCGTCGGCCTAACGGAGGAACTCGTTTGGTTCGGCCAGACTAAACCCGGGCGTGTGCTCCGCGAAGTGGCGCAGCCAGAAGGCGTGCCCCGCTCCGAAGACGACCAGCACCCGATCGCCGGGCTGCGCGATCTGGGTCAGCTTGGCGAAGATCTTGGCGTTGCGCAGATACCAGGCGGCGTTTAAGTCCGCGCCGGGCTGTTCCTTCTGGTCGCCGAAGGCGAGCAGGCCCTCGGCGTCAAAATCCGCCACGCCTTTATCATTTCGGAGGACGTAATCTCGGGCGACTGGCGCTATACGTGAAGCACGTATAGTCAGGCGGAAAGTAAGCTCATCTTTCAAAGGGGGCCACGCATTCACCTCGTCAAAGGGTGCTTGTGCTATACGTGAACCACGTATACGTTGGTTTCCAGAACCATGAGCTTTCAAACCAAACGCAAGATCATTCGGGATCGTCGGCGATCAGCCGCTTCGTCCCGTAGGAGTTTGAGCGAACGCCTTTACGATTGGCGCAAGAAAAACGATCTCTCGCAGAGCGAGGCTGCTCTGAAGTTGAAGATTTCCAA
>JBBPZS010000020.1:0-21577 GCA_038198605.1 Chthoniobacterales bacterium
CCGCGTCGACGGGGAACTGGCGGATCGCCTCGAGCATCGGCAGCGACTCGATGTCGCCCACGGTCCCGCCGATCTCCGTGATCACGACGTCGACGTCCTGGGCCTCGGTGATCAACCGGATGCGGTGCTTGATCTCGTCGGTGACGTGCGGAATGACCTGGACGGTGTTGCCGAGGTAATCGCCGCGCCGCTCCTTCAGGATGACGGTTTCGTAGACCTGGCCGCTGGTCAGGTTGTTGTTGCGCGAAAGGACGCAGTTGGTGAAGCGCTCGTAATGGCCGAGGTCGAGATCGGTCTCCGCGCCGTCGTCGAGGACGTAGACTTCGCCGTGCTGAAACGGGTTCATGGTGCCGGGATCGACGTTCAAATAAGGATCGAATTTTTGCAGGAGAACGCGCTGCCCGCGCAACTCGAGCAGGGTGCCGAGGGAAGCGCCCGCGAGGCCTTTGCCTAACGAACTAACCACACCGCCGGTGACAAAAATATATTTCATCGAGAAGAAGTCTGGCGCGGCCGGCGCGAGCGAGCGAGCAGCTGGCGCTCCATCGTCCGGGCATCTTCGGGCGTATCGACCCCGGGCGAACCGCTTGCGGTTACGACCACGTGAATGTTTACGCCATTCTCCAGCGCGCGCAATTGCTCGAGCGCTTCCGCGCTCTCGAGCGGCGTCGGTTTCCAGCGCACGAAGCGCAAAAGCAGATCGCGCCGGTAGCCGTAGATGCCCTGGTGACGATAATATTTCGGCCGCGCTCCAGTCTCGCGCGGGTAGGGGATGGCGTGGCGGGAAAAATAAAGCGCGCGGCCCTTGCGATCGAGGACGGCTTTGACCTGGTGCGGCGACTGCGCGTCGGCCGGATCGGAAAAGGGATGGACCGCGGTGATCATCTCGATTTTCGGGTCGCGCTGCATTTTTCTCGCGAGCTGGTTAATCAACTTCGGATCGACCAAGGGTTCGTCGCCTTGGATGTTGATAAGGTGGGAAACGCCGCGCAATTTCGCCGCCACTTCCGCGATCCGATCGGTCCCGCTGGTGTGCTTTCCGCTCGTTAGGCTCACTTCCGCGCCCCAGGCGAAAGCGGCTTCCGCAATCCGCATGTCGTCGGTCGCGATGATGACGGAATCGAGACTCTTGGCGCGGCGGACTTGTTCCCAGACGTGTTGCAACAGTGGCTTGCCGGCGATGAGATGCAGCGGCTTGCCCGGGAAACGGGTCGAGCCCCAGCGCGCGGGAATAATGCCGACGATTTTAGACATGCAATGTGGGAGGGGCCTTTGTGCCCCGATCTGTTGGCGCACCGCACTCCCATCGGGGCACAGAGGCCCCTCCCACATTATTTGCCGCGCGCATTGTTTTCCAAATTGAGGATGATGTCGGCCGCGCCGGAAAAATCGTCCGCAATCCAATTGGGCTCGGCGTGGGTTTCGTTCGACCCGTAGCCGGTCTTGACCAGGATGGCTCGGACGCCAGCGTTGCGCCCGCATTCGACGTCGATCGCCTTGTCGCCAATGAAAAACGAACGCCCAAGGTCGAGGTGGTGATCCCGTTGCGCTTCCAGCAACATGCCGGTCCCGGGTTTGCGGCGCTCGGTCGCCCGGGCGGGATGATCGGGACAGAAATAGACGGCGTCGAAAGTCGCGGGAAGAACGGCACGGGCCACTTCCGCTTCGACCAGTCGATATTGCGCCTCGGTGAAATAGCCGCGCCCGATGCCGGCCTGGTTTGAAATCACGATGAGCTTGTAACCGGCCTCGCGCAGCCGAACCAGCGCCTCCGGCACGCCGGGAAAAATCTCCACCTCTTTCGGATCGGCGCAGTAATTGACTTCGCGCATGAGCGTCCCGTCACGGTCGAGAAAGACGGCCGGCGCGGATTCGTTAGGCGCCATGATCGTCCTCGAAGCTGGCGATCAGCTCCGCCGGGCTGACGGTGGCGGTGCCAAGCTTGGCCACGACCACGGCGCTGGCGTGGTTGGCGATCGCAGCCGCTTCAAGCGGGGTGGCTTCGGAGCAGAGCGCCAGAGTAAAAAGCGCGATCGCGGTGTCGCCCGCGCCGGACACGTCGAAGACCTGGCGCGCTTTGGTTGGGATGTGATGCGGAGCCTCGTTGCGTTCGAAGAGCATCATCCCTTGCTCGCCTAACGTGATCAGGAGCATCTCGGTGTCCCAGTTCGAGAGGAGGCGGAGACCGGCGGTCAGGAGCACCTTGTCTTCCAGCGGCGGGTCGACCGGATCACTCGGGGGAAACCCGGCGGCATGGAGGGCTTCGCTCCGGTTCGGTTTGATCGCCGTGACTTTGCCCCAGTCGACCTGGCGGTTGGGATTTGGGTCGGCCGTTGCGATCTTGCCCGCGGCTTTTAGATCTGCGGAAAGTTGCCTAACGAGTTCGGCGCTGAGAAAACCTTTGCCGTAATCCTCGAAGATGAAGGCGTCGAGCTGCGGCATTATTTTTCCCAGACCGGCCGTGACTTGAGCGACCTGCTCCGACAAGGGAGAGCGAATTTCCTCCCGATCGACTCGCACCACCTGTTGATGGCGGGCCACGATCCGGGTTTTTACAATTGTCCGAAAAGCCGGGTCCTCCAGCACCAGCCCGGTCTCGATGTTTCCAGCCCGGAGAAGGTCGAGCAATTGGCGGCCGCTTTGGTCCGTGCCCACGGTGCCGATGACCGAGACGCTGGCAATGAATTCGCGGAGGTTGCGCGCGACGTTGGCCGCACCCCCTGGATAAAACGATTCCCCCGTGACCTCAACCACCGGCACGGGAGCCTCGGGCGAAATGCGGCCGACCTTGCCCCAAACGAATTCATCGAGCATGAGATCGCCCGCGACCGCGATGCGTTTGCCGGCCGCGCGGGCCAGAATTTGGCGGAGACGTTCCAGTTTCATGAGAAACGCCCGGACTTACTTGCGGGCCGAGACCGCCACCGAAAGAGGTTGCTCCGATTCGATAAAACTGGATCGTATCGCGATTTGTGCCGGATAACGGTTCTGCATAAAGTGCCCAACTAATCCTGAATACCTTTCCGAAATCAATAGCCGAAGCTGCGGATGAGATCTTTCGTTAACCCACTTTTAATCGTCGGCTCTGCCCTGACCCTGCTTTCCGGGAGCACTTTCGCGACGGAACCGGCTCGCCGTATCGACGTCAAACGCCTCTCGAAAAACATCGATGACGTGGTGGTGCCATTGCCGAACGAAATCTTCGGGGCCCTGAATAAACTCGACAGCGTGAACTGGAAAGAATTCGTGCGCACGAATAAGGGAACCAACTTCACCGAACGCCCGCGGATCGCGCTTCTTCTCGGCACCGTGATCGCCGACGGCTTCATCGCGGTCCAGGCCGAGGACGCGCCGAGCGTGAAAGAGATCGGGCAGCGGGTCGTGAGCCTGGCCAAAGGCATCGGGGTCGGCAACTCGATCGTGCCTCATGCCAAGGCCATCACCGAGGCCGCGGACCGGCGGAATTGGCCGGCGGTGCGCCAGGAACTCGATCGCACCCAGAATAGCGTGCAGCAGGCGATGAATGAAGTGCACGACGAAAAGCTCGCGCAACTCGTCAGCCTCGGTGGCTGGCTGCGCGGCACCCAGGTCCTTACTTCAGTCGTGAACCGCCATTTCTCGGAGGACGGCGCCGAGCTGCTTCATCAACCCGATCTGCTCGAATATTTCCAGCGCAAGCTCGGCGACATGCCTGAATTTTCCGGGCCGGTCATTTCGCAAATCCGAACCTCTCTCCAGGATGTAAAACCGCTGATCGAAATCGAGGGGCCCATTTCGCCGGAGTCAGTGAAGAAAATCAACGAAATCACCTCGCGGGTGGACAGTGCCATCGTGACTCGAAACTGATGAACGCCGCCGCCATGCGTCCGACCATCTCCGCCGCTCGCCGCACTACACTCCTCCTCGGGGTCATCCTCGCGCTTCAAGTCGCGGCCTCGCGGGCTTCGGTCGACGACGCCCATTCCTTTGCGCTCCAATCGGCCGAGCCTTACGTCAAGCAAGGCTTCCAAGTGCGAGAGGATTATTGGGGCGGCGATCTTGGGGTAGGGGAAAAAAAGGCCGTCCGGCAGCAGCTTTTCAAGGGCAACGATTATTGGTTTTGGATGGGAACCGAGGTCGAGCAGGCCAAAGTGTCGGTCCATATCTACGATGCCGACGGCAAACTTTGCGAGCAGCCCGATAGCTGGCAGAAGGGGCATTTCGCCGCCGCGCACCTGATCCCGAAGGCCACGGGGAGCTATTTCGTGATCGTGGCGGTGGAAAGTTCGCCCGAAGATCGGACCCACTGGGCGCTGGTCTACGGATTTAGATAACGACGCGCCTCGGCGCACCTTTTGGTGGTGCGAGACTCCGTCGAGCCGGGGGAGCGCACATCTCCTGATACAACGCTCATTCCCAAGCTCGACGGAGTCTCGCTCTACCGGGACACGATGCTTCCCCCGCGTTGCGACCCGGTCTCCCGGTTTGACACTCTTCGGCGCGCAGCCGTATTCTCGCGGCTGATGAGATCCCGGCTCCGAGATGACTGAAACGCGCACCCTGCAGTTCGAAAACGCGCGGGCCGTGCAATCTCTTTACGCCCACGATTTGAAGCTGATCAAAAATCTCGAGGAATCACTCGGAGTGAAAGTCACGACCCGTGAGGGCTGGATCAAGTTGGAAGGCGAACCGGCGCAGGTCGCGAAAGCGGAACAGGTTTTCAGCCAGCTGGAAAACGCTCGCCAACGCGGAGTCGACATCCAACGCCACGAATTTAATTACGCGCTCAATTCCGTGAACGAAGCGCGGGCCGATAACCTGGGCGACCTGGTTGCAACCAAGATCATGACCTCGTCGCGCAAGCCGCCGATCGTGCCGCGCACGATGGGGCAGAGGAACTACGTCGAGGCGATTCAGAAACACGATATCGTTTTCGGTATCGGGCCCGCCGGGACGGGCAAGACTTATCTCGCCGTCGCGATGGCGGTTTCGGCGCTGAAGAAGGAACAGGTCGATCGCATCATCCTCACCAGACCAGCGGTGGAAGCGGGTGAAGCGCTCGGCTTTTTGCCCGGCGATCTGCAACAGAAGATTACGCCGTATCTCCGCCCGCTTTACGACGCGCTGCACGACATGCTCGAGCCGGAGGAGCTGGAGCGCTACGTCGCGCGGGAGACGATCGAGATCGCGCCACTCGCCTACATGCGCGGACGCACCTTGAGCAACGCGTTTGTTATCCTGGATGAAGCCCAGAACACCACGACCGAGCAGATGTTCATGCTCCTGACCCGGATCGGGCCGCGCTCCAAGTGCGTCGTGACCGGGGACGGCACCCAGGTCGATCTGCCGCCAAATAAACGCTCCGGTTTGCTCGAAGCGCTCCAGGCGCTCAAGAATGTGCCCGGGATCGGCTTCTGTTATTTTAATGACCGCGATGTCGTCCGGCACGAGCTTGTCCGCGCCATCATTAATGCTTATCAACAGCACCGTTCGCCGGCCAACAGCGGCGGTTCCCCCCGCAAATAGCAATGTTCAAATTCCTCCAACGCAAGAGCCTCGTAAAACGCGGGCTTGCCTCGGGCAAAACCCGGCGGCGCCGGGCCTCGAACGAGATGTTGCGAAATCTGGAGCACGCCCCGTGGGTCAAGGTGGCGATTTTCGTCTGCTTCATCGCCGGCATGGCTCTGCTCATTTTCAGCGGGCAACAGCCAGAGCCGACACGGAACTTTGTCTTCGCCCTTCTCCTCCTCGCCACCGCCGTCGCGCAGCTTTGGATTAATCAGCCCAACACTTTCCTGCGGAACTCGCGTGTCCTGCTCGTCTTTGGCATCATCTACCTGCAACTGGCCGCGACCAAGCTGCTCATTGTCCTTTGTAACAGTGGTCTCTTTGCTCTCCTCAAGCCCGAGACCGCCTGGCTGATTGCGCCTTACGCTTTTGCACCGCTCGTCCTTTGCGTTCTGCTCGGACGAAATCACGGCCTTTACGGAGCTGTGTTCGTTAGTCTATTCAGCAGCATTTTGTTGAACAAAATGGACGCGCCGATGCTCGCGATCGGCTTGATCAGTGGTTTTACCGCCGTCCTGCTTACTCAGACGGTGCGCCGTCGCAGCCGTCTCATCCGGGCGGGTCTTTGCGTCGGGCTCGGGATCTGGCTGCTCGCGCTGACCTTTGGTCTAATTGGGCCGATCAATCTCTTCGACCCGGCCGCAACCGATTGGTCCATGATCGGCATCCAAAGTGTCTTCGCGATCGGCAACGGCATCGTCACTGCCATGCTGGTCGGGGGAGCGTTGCCCATGCTGGAGCAGCTCTTTCAAATTACGACCGACATTTCCTGGCTGGAAGCATCGGATCTGAATCACCCGCTTCTCCGCCGGATGACGATCGAAGCGCCCGGCACCTATCATCACAGCCTGGTGGTGGCGAACCTGGCCGAGTCCGCCGCGGAAGCGATCGGCGCCAACGCAACCCTCTGCCGCGTCTGTTCCTACTTCCACGACATCGGCAAGCTGGTGAAGCCGGATTATTTCACCGAGAACATGAACTTCGAGCGCAACCCGCACGACGACCTCGCCCCGACGATGAGCGCGCTCATTATCATCGCGCACGTCAAGGAAGGGGTCGATCTCGCGCTCAAGCACGGGCTCAATCAACAGGTCATCGATGTCATTCAGCAGCATCACGGGACGTCGTTAGTCTTCTACTTTTACAAGCGCGCGCTGCAGCAGTACGAAGATGCGCGCGAGGGCGGCAAGATCATGAAGATGCGCGAGGAAGACATCCCGGAAGTGTCGGAGGAGAGTTTCCGTTACAGCGGCCCGAAACCGCAGACGCGGGAAAGCGCCATCATTAGCCTGGCCGACATGGTGGAAAGCGCCTCGCGTTCGCTCGAAAAGCCGACGCCGCAGAAGATTGAGCAACTGGTCAACGACCTGATCGACCAGCGCCTCGCCGATCACCAGCTCGACGAGTGTGATCTCACCCTGCGCCAATTAAAGATCATCGCCGAGCGCTTCCGGTTCACTTTGATGAACATGCTCCACACCCGCATCGCCTATCCGAAGGAAGGCAAGGCCGCCACGGTGCGCGAGGACGGCACCCGGCCGGACGTGATGGCGGTGACGAAGCGACCGGCTTCCGCGCCCCCGGTCTCGGCCGCCTGACGCGCGTGGATAATTTCGCGATCGAGCGAGTGCGGGAGTATGATGCGCAGATCGCGATCGTGCTCGGCTCAGGGCTAAACTCGTTAGTCCAGGAGCCAGCGCGCGACCGGATCATCCCTTACAGCGAGATCGGCGGGCTCCCGCGCTCGAGTGTGAAAGGGCATCTCAGCCGCTTCTTGCTCAGCGAGATTGGCGGCACCCGGGTTATCTTCGCCCAGGGCCGAGCTCATCTCTACGAGGGTTACAGTCCGTCTGAGGTGACTGCTGGCGTCCGTTTCCTCGCCCGTTCGGGGTTGAAAAAGATCATCCTCACGAATGCCGCCGGCTCTCTCAACCGCGAATTTGCTCCGGGGTCATGGATGATGTTTACCGACCACCTGAACCTGACCGGTAGCTCGCCCTTGTTAGGCCAAAAAACCTTTGTCGACCTGGCGGAAGCTTACTCGCCCGCCTGGCGGAAGCAATTTACGCAGGCGGCGCGGGAGCTCGGTCAGACCCTGCATGAAGGCGTTTACGCCGGCATGTTCGGGCCGCAATACGAGACGCCGGCGGAGGTAAAAATGTTGCGCGGGTTCGGCGCGGATGCCGTGGGGATGTCGACAGTGCACGAAGCCATCCAGGCGCGTGCCCTCGGCCTGGAAGTGGCCGCTTTTTCCTGCCTAACGAACTGGGCAGCCGGGATGGCAGCGCAGACGCTCGATCATGGGGAAGTCCTGGCGATGGGAGAACGATGCGCCGCGGAATTATTCGCTCTTCTGCGCGCCGCTCTCCCTTGACCGCGGGGCGCCCAGAGTTCCAGCAGTCGACGCGCGCGGGGTTCACGAGTTGGAATCCGACTAACACCTTGGTTCACCATTTGCCGATGGCGCCCTCAAACCGCTTTTGCCGAACCAGAGCAAAATTCCGTCCTGGCCTTCATCCCCTCGACCAACCAACTGGCAATCGACCAACACTGACCCTAAACGAAGATGGCAAATTTGGGGCTTGACGTTCGAAACTGTCCTCGTTCTGCTTCAAAATATGAAAATGAAGCTTCCCGTGCCCGGGCTCCCGGGTCTCCGGAGAGTGATGAGTCATTCACCCTGGCGCACCACGTTCCTTCTGGCGATCCCCCTTATGATGGCAGCGGCACTGCCGCTGGTTAGTTTGCCCAAAGTCAACAGGACGACCCACTCTTTGAGACTAACGAGTGAAGGTCCTGAGACCGGGATTGAAAGACCGCCCGATGATTGGTTCATCGCCCAGCGAATGACCCACGGCGGCATCCCCCGCGGGGCCCCGGGGAAAGCCCGCGCCCAGGCAGCGGCGCTGGCTGCAACGGCCGCACAAAATGACCCGCAACATCTCGCGACGGCGTGGGACTTCGTTGGCCCGACCAGCATCGCCGGGCGCGTGGTCGACATCGCCGTCGACCCCGTGCTGGCGGATACGCTCTATGTGGCCGCCGCTACCGGCGGCGTCTGGAAAAGCAGCGATCGGGGCGAAACCTTTACCTCGATCTGGCCCGACGAGAATCCAAACTCGATGGGAGCGATCGCGATGGGGTCCGATGGGACGCTCTTCGCCGGCACGGGAGAGGCCAACCCTGGGGGTGGCAGCATCACCTATGGTGGGGAGGGCATCTACCGTTCGCGCGACCGCGGCGTGACCTGGGAACACGTCGGCCTGACGAACTCCGGTACCATTGGCCGGATCGTGGTCGATCCCACCAATCCGCTGCGGGTTCTCGTTGCTGCCGCCGGCAGTCTCTACAACCCCGGGGGCGAACGCGGCGTCTATGAATCGACCGATGGCGGCTCCGCCTTTACCCTGCTCCTGGCGGGCGGCAGCGAGACCACGGGAGCGGTGGATCTCGCGATCGATCCGAGTAATCCGAGCCGAATCTATGCGGCAATGTGGGACCGCTATCGCGAGCCCGATCTGGAGGTCTACGGCGGCCCGGGTTCGGGCGTGTATCGATCGATTGACAGCGGAACGACCTGGCAGCGCCTGACGAGGGGACTCCCTAGTCCATCCGGCCGCATCGGTCGAATCGGGATCGCAGTTGCGCCGAACAATCCAGAACGAGTTTACGCCATCGTTAGCCGAACCAACGGCGCTCTTAAAGGCTTCTACCGCTCCGACGACGGCGGCGATTCCTGGAGCCGGCTCGTGGACGCCGACGACTATCTCGGTCAGGTATTTATCGGAGCCTGGTGTGGCCGGGTCTGGGTGGACCCGCTCGACCAAGACCATGTCTTCGTCGCGGCTACCGTTCTTTCCGAGTCGAAAAACGGCGGCTCCCACTTCAACCACACCAATCTGAGCCCGCACGTCGACGATCATGCGATGGCATGGGACCTCAAAGTGCCCAACCGCGTCTATCTCGGCACCGATGGTGGGGTCTACCGATCGGACATCAATGGCTCGGACAACCAATGGTCACGGGCGCTCAGCCAGCCCTTTACCCAGTTTTATAGCGTTGACGTGAGCGAGCAGGATAGTAGTCGTTTGGTGGGCGGCACTCAGGACAATAGCGCTGTCCGTTCCTACGGCGGTCGCACAGGCTGGAGCGCTTATGTCATCGGCGACGGGGAGGAAACCCTGATCGACCCTCTGCAGCAGAATCTGGTCTATGGGTGCATACAATTTGGCGTCTGTAATCGATCGAACAATGGCGGCGATTCCATCTCCGATTTTACCAGCGAGACGGTATCATCCCGCCGGAACTGGTTCACCCCGCTCCAGTTCGACCCTGCCAATCCGGCGATCCTTTACTACGCAGGCGACCAGGTCAACCGCTCGACCGATCACGGGGCTACCTGGTCAGTGATTAGTCCCGATCTGACGGGAGGCCCGGGCCGCGGATTCCTTCCGTTCGGCACCATCACTACAGTCGCAGGGGCGAAAACAGATCCGAATCGCGTCTTAGCGGGGACCGATGATGGACGACTCTGGTTCACCACCGACTTGGGAGGTAACTGGATTCGAGTGACCGATTCCGATGTACCCGGCACCTGGGTTACCCGTGTGACCGTTGATCCTGCAAACTCACTGGTAGCATATGCGACCTTCTCGGGCTTCCGCTCCGGCGACTCGCTTCCCTATGTCTTGAAGACAACCGATGGCGGAACTAATTGGACCGACATCGCCAGTAATCTCCCGCAAGCTCCCGTGAACGACATAGTCGTCGTCGGGCCGACCCTATATGTCGGCACCGATGTCGGCGTTTACAGCTCGTCCGATGGGGCCTGGAATGGGGAACGGCCGGGACGAGCCTGCCGAACGTGCCAGTGACCGATCTCGAATATCGTGTCGCGTCCAATACACTCTATGCTGCCACTTACGGACGAGGAATTTTCTCGTTGGCTCTGCCGTAAAGAAAAGGAACAGCCGTCGTCGCCCACCTGCACGCCCCTAATGGGGGTCCTCGACCTCCTGCTGCGGATCACGGCGACGGGCCGCCGCCTACTGGCGATGATTATGCCGGGTGCCTCGGTCATCTGCCTCGTCTGCCTCGGGGTCAGTCCTCACTTTTGACACTGCTCAACGCGAGGTTTCAAGCTGCGTTCGGCGCCTTTGGTCAGTGCTGACGCCGGCACCCACCTCTTTGGTCGGCACGCCTGCGGCGACCGGAACTTAACGATCTTGCGGTGGACGCGCGCGCGGTTCGCGGTCTTTCGTCGTAGCCGTGCTGGGCTGGGTGACGAAGGGGCCACCTTCCATCGGCGCGGCCGAGGTAAAGGCGACGTCGGGCATGTCGCTCGGCAATCCCTCGAGCGGGAATTCCTTGCGCAACGGGAAGTAAGGATAGCCCTCCCACATGAGGATGCGGCGCAGATCGGGATGGTTATTGAAACGCAGGCCCATCATGTCCCAGATCTCGCGTTCGTGCCAATTGGCCGTCGGCCAGAGGTCGGAGACGGTGTCGACCGTCGGGCCGTCTTCCGAAACGCGGAGCTTGAGCCGGAGATGGATCGCCATCGTCATCGAGTAGAGTTCGTAGACGATTTCGAAGCGCGGCTCGGTGCCGAAGTTATCCACGCTCGAGATATCGATCAGGTAGTCAAAGGAGAGCTCGTCCTTACAGAATTTCGCAACTTCACGAAGGTCGCTTCGGTCGACGACAAAGGTGGTTTCGCCGCGAAATTCGATTCGCTCCCGGATTTTTCCGCCGAGAAGTTGGCCTAACGAATTTAGGAGTTCAGGACCGGTCATTCGGAAAAGGATGAAAGGCTCAGACCAGGTTTTCGATTTTGTCGACCAGACCGCGCTTTTGGTCGATGAAGGAAGATTCGCCGGCGATTTTGTCCTGCAACTTCATCAGGCCGGCGATCAGGGCTTCGGGACGAGGCGGGCAGCCGGAAATGTAGACGTCGACCGGCAGGAGCTGGTCGATTCCCTGCAAGACCGCATAGGAGCGATACATCCCGCCGCTCGAGGCGCAGGCGCCCATGGCGATGACCCATTTTGGTTCGGGCATCTGGTCGTAGATGCGCTTGACCGCGAGCGCCATTTTGTAGGTGACCGTGCCGGCGACAATCATGACGTCGCATTGCCGGGGGGAGAAGCGCATGACCTCAGCGCCGAACCGCGCGATATCGAAACGCGCCGAGGCGGTGGCCATAAGTTCGATCGCGCAACAGGCCAGCCCCATCGGCATCGGCCAGAGCGAATTCTTCCGCATCCAGTTCATGGCCGCGTCGAGGCGGGTGAAAATGACGTTCCCCTCGATCTTGGAATCGTAGGCGGCAGGAACAGTCTCTCTCTCGGCAATCGCGGCGTTCATTCCGCCGACAAACTAAGGAGCCGCGCTCGTTGCGCAAGCCGGAGGGCAGCTTGTCCGGACCGAACTCAGCAAGCGTCCTGCAATTCGCAGGGGGGTTCACAATCGAGGCGGCTGCCAGCGATGACATGGCAGACGACCCGGCCGAGCTCGGCCGCTTCGTACGGTTTCGCGATCACGCCGCGGAACCCAAAATCTTCGTAGCGACTCATGGTCGCGTCCATGGCGTAACCGCTGGAGACGATGGCAGTCACCATCGGATCGATCTCGAGCAATTTCCGGAGCGCATCTTTCCCGCCCATTCCTCCGGGCAAAGTGAGGTCGAGGATCACGAGATCGAAACGTTTACCCTGGAGAAGCGCATCGCGATAGAACTCGATTCCTTGCACCGCGGATTCCGCGCCGGTGACTTGGTAGCCGAACCGGCTGAGGGTGAAATCGACCAGGGCGCGAATCGCTTCTTCATCGTCTACGACCAGGATGCGGCCGGAGCCGTGCACCGGTTTAGCCGAAACCGGCAGCGGCTCAAGCGCGACCGTCTGCTCGGACCGCGCCCCCGCCGGCAGATAGACGGTGAAGGTGGACCCGCAGTGCAGTTCGGAGTCGACCGTGATCAAGCCGCTGTGATTCTTGATGATGGAATATGTGGTCGCGAGGCCGAGCCCGTTACCCTTGGGTTTGGTCGTAAAATAAGGATCAAAAATCTGCTTCAGGAGTTGCTCCGGAATGCCGACGCCTTCATCGCGCACCCGGATCCGGAGATATTCGCCGGGGGCGAGATCCGGAATCGAAAGCACCGTTTCTGCGCTAGACATGAAATTGTCGCAATCGACATGCAGGGTTCCGCCATCAGGCATGGCCTGCTCCGCGTTCACGACCAGGTTTGCCATGACCTGGCTGATCTGGCCGGGGTCAAATTCTGCGGTCCAGAGATCGGGCGCGATGTTAAGGCGGCTCTTACTCTGCGAGCCGCGGAGCGAGAAGCTGACCGTTTCCTCGATCAGGCTGGCGATGGAGGCGGCTTTCTTAATCGGCGCGCCGCCCCGGGCAAAGGTGAGGAGCTGTTGCGCAAGGTCGCGCGCGCGGAGCGAGGCATTCTTGGCGTCCTCGAGGCGGTGCGTCATTTCGTCGTTAGGCGGGAGGAGGAGAGCAGCCAGAGAGACGTTCCCGATAATGGCCGTAAGCAGATTGTTGAAATCATGCGCGATGCCGCCGGCGAGCAGACCGAGCTGTTCCAAGGCCTCGGCCTTGCGCCGCTCGGCTTCGTCGCGCTGTCTCTCGGTGATGTCGCGGAAGACAAGGACGACGCCACAGACTTCGTTCTTGCCGTCGCGAATGGGCGAGGCGACCTGCTCGATGATTCGCTCGGTCCCATCCCGCGCGGTGAGAGTGGAGCGGTCGGGTGTAGTAAAGAGGATTGCCTCCGCCTCGCTACGATAACCCCCGGCCCGAGGCCCGTTTTTCTTCCGTCCGGTTTCACCAGAGACACGGAAGACGTTCTTGAGCGATTGACCGACCGCTTCGCTGGCGGACCAGCCGGTCATGGTTTCGCTCGCGGCGTTGCAGACCACGATCTGCCCCTTGAGATCGGTCGTGATGACGCCGTCGCAGATCGAGCTAAGAGTTACGGCGAGGCTCTTCTTTTCCGCGGCCAGCTGCTCTTCAAAGCGCTGTTGCTCGGTGATGTCGCGAACCATGGCGATGTAATATTTGCGCTCTCCCACGACCGTTTCGCTGAGAGAGATTTCGGCCGGGAACGTCGCGCGCCCCCGGGTGGAGGCGAGGCCGAGAACCGTCCGCCCGGTGCAATTGGCGAGCTGCGCCCAGGTGCAGTTGCCAGGGGCCGCATCCGCGTCGCGATCGAAGAAGCGCGGGACGAGCTGGATAAAATCGTCGCCGAAGAACTCGTTTTCCTGGTAACCGAACATCTTCCTCGCAGCTGGGTTCATCTCGTAGACGGCTCCGTTTTCGTCGAGCGTAATCATCCCATCGAGAATGCTGCCGACCACGGAGTTCATGCGGGTGTCGGCGCTTTGCAGTTTTTGCAGCTGGCGCCGGCAGAGGACGAAACTGTAGATGCTCGAAATGAGCATGAGAGACGCTGCGAAAGCACAGAAAAGATTGATCCCAGTAATGGTCAGTATGCGTTCCTTTGCCGCGGCCGAGGAGCGGACGCGATAGATATCCATCTGCTCGCCCTCGAATTGCTCCATCGCGCGCCGGAGATTGCTCATGAGCACATCGCTCCGCCCGGCCCGCTCCGGCCCAAATGTTCCTTCGCCGCCGCGTTTGCTCTCAATATCGGGCACCGCACACTGCATGATCCAGGTTTCGAGGTTTTCGCGGATGCGGTTGAGTTGTCTGACCTCGCCCGCCTCATTTGTCCCCAAGACCGAGAGGTAGCCTTGGTAGGTGTAAAAATCTGAGGTCGCCTTTTTGTAGGCATCGATAAAGGCCGGATCGCCAGTGAGAAGGAAGCCACGTACTTCCTTCTGCATGTCGGACGCGGCGCGCTCCATCTTGGGGATGAAATTTAGAATCTGGGCGGATTGCGCGGCCCACTCATGTTCGCGCACCCGATGATTCAGTTCGATCTGTTCCTCGCCCTGGATCGCCTGAAGGATGTCGCGCGCTCCATCCAGGGCGCGAGCGTTAAAGTCGGTTCCGCCCGCTGGCGGCGACTTTGTTTTATTATTTCCAGAAATTGATAAACTATTGTTGCTCAACCAAGTTTGAACGATTTCACGCATCTTTAGGATGCGTTTTCTTTGCTGGGAATTGCTTGCCAATACGGTCGTGAGGTTCTCGCTGTGGCTGAGGAAGAGCTGCTGCAACTGCGACGAGCTTTCCAGATAGGCGCCTTCTCTGGTCAGGAGATGACCGCGATAGGCATTCTCCAACGCCGAGAGGTCCTGCTCGACGATGCTGCTCAAACGCATGACCTCGATCGTGTGAGCGCGCAGCTGGTCTCTCTGCTGATTGCGCTTCGTGAAGACGACACAGGTCACGGCGAAGACTATGATCACGAGCACGCCGACCGCGGTCCCGATCAGCAGCTTGAGCTGAAACAACTCTGGACTAAAGAGCCACTCCACCGTCCGGCTCACCCTACTGCGCTTGTCCCTGGAGAAACTCCGTGTCTGGGAAGACGTTGACGCAGCAACCATATTCGCAGTCTCCAAAAGCAATTCTTCTGCCATCAGGCAGACCGGAATGATGCGAGGCGGACGATTTAGTAGCGGACCCGGATGAGCGTGAGACCTTCCGCCGGCGCGACCAATCGGGGCTCGGCCGGTGCTCCATCCGCGAGCCGCGCGCGGACTTGTGCCACCGTCGTTTTGCCGAGGGCGGCGCGGACGATTGCGCCGACCATCAGGCGCACCATTTTGTAGAGGAACCCGTCGCCATCAAACTCGATCGTAGTCACACTGGCGCTGCGGTTCACCCGCACCCGGCGGATCGTGCGGATGGTTGACTCCACTGGATGGCCGCGATTGGCGGCGAAGCCGGCAAAGTCGTGGCGACCGAGAAAGGCGCGGGCACAGGCGCGCAAAGTTTTGTCCTCGAGATGACCGCTCACATTCCAAGCGCGACCGAGTTCAAAGGGAGAGAAGACAGGCGTGGTGGCGATCCGGTAACGATAAATTTTTCCCTGGGCTGCAAAGCGCGCGTGAAAAGTGCCCGCGACGAACTGGCAGCGGAGCACGCGAATCTGCGGTGGGAGCGAAGCATTCAAGGCCGATGTCAGAATGGCGGGGGTGAGCCGAGTCGGAGGCAGCTCGACATGGGCGACCTGGCCAAGTGCATGCACGCCCGCGTCGGTTCGCCCCGCGCCGTGCACGCGAAGCGCCGCGCCTGTGACTTGGAGAAAAGCCGCTTCCAACCGATCCTGAATCGTGTCGCCGCGCGCCTGACTCTGCCAGCCGGAAAAACCCGCGCCATCGTAGGCGACGATTAATTTCAGACGCCGCGCCCGCGCCTCCGGCGACAACCGCGTCTCGTTAGGCAAAGGGGCTCGGCTCGAGGCCGCCCTGGTTGGAAACCAAACTGTCGAGATAACTTTGCAGGAGCATCTGCGCCGCCACCTGGTCGATGTAGCCGCGGCTTTGGCGGACGGATTTGCCCGCTTCCTGCAGGGCGCGCTGCGCCGCGACCGTGGAAAGACGCTCATCCCAGGTACGCACGTCGCAGCCCGCTTTGGTCTTCAGCTTCGCCGCAAACTTCGTCGCTTCCTCGGCCGAGGCGCCCATGCTTCCGTTCATATGTCGGGGCAGGCCGACCACGATGAGTTCGACATTCTTTTCCGTCACGATCTCGCCGATCCGCGCCACCGGGTCGGCTACTTTTGCGACCGCGATCGTCTCGGCCGGATGCGCCAGCATTTGCAACTCGTCGGAAAGCGCGACTCCGATCCGCGCCGTTCCGTAATCGATTCCCATGATTCGTTTCATTTCGTTAGGCCAGTTCGCTCACTGCAATTCCGGCGGGAGTTTCCCGACCAGGTTCTTGATTTTCTCCGCGTCGTGCCGGCTGCAAATCAAAATCGTGTCTTCGGTCCGCACCACAATCAGGTTGTGCACGCCGAGGAGCGCGATCTTGGAGGGCTGATCGCTAAAGACGATGTTCTTGCTCGCGTTCAAGGTCGTGAGTTCGCAATTGGCCGCGTTTGCCTGCTCGTCCTTCGGCAGATAAGAGGCGACCGCGCGCCAGCCGCCAACATCGTCCCAGTCAAAATTCGCTTCCACCATCAGAACGCGATCGGCTTTCTCCATGATCGCGTAATCGAAGGAGATCATCGGCAAACCGGGGAAGCGGCTGCTCAGGACCCGCTCCCAGTTCCCGGTGGCGCGGAGCTGCGAAATGAAATCCGCCAGCTCGGGCGCGTGACGATTGAACTCTCTCAGAACGGTCGGGACCGACCAGACGAACATCCCGGCGTTCCAGCGGAAGTTGCCGTTGCGGACGAAGGCATCGGCCAGCTCGGCGTTGGGTTTTTCGCGAAAGCGCATGACCCGGAAGACGTCGTTAGGCGTGGAGCCGTCCTGCAATGGAGCTGGCGCGCCCTGTTCGATGTAGCCAAAGCCCGGACAAGCCCAGGTTGGCTTGACCCCGATCGTTACGAGCGACCCGGTCTCTTCCGCGGCCCGCGCCGCGGTCCGCATCGTTTCCTGAAAGGCGGACCGGTCCTTGATCACATGGTCGGCTGGCAAGACCATCATGGTGGCGCGATGATCGCGCGCCGCCACCCAGGCGGTGGCGAGGGCGACAGCGGCGGCGGTGTCACGCTTGGCCGGCTCGGCCACGATGTTTTCCGGCGGCAAATCGGGCAGCAGTTCCCGCACGGCGTCTTCCTGGTCAACGTTAGTCAGGATGAGGATGCGTTCGCTAGGAACGAGGCCTTGGAGCCGATCGATTGTCTCCTCGATGAGCGTTTTGTCCGAGACCAGTTTGAGCAACTGCTTCGGTCGCGCGCGCCGGCTCAGCGGCCAGAAACGTTCTCCGCTGCCGCCGGCCAGAATGAGCGCATAAAGCGAGTTCGTCATTGCGGAAGGTGGATTGGATCCATTCGGAAGTTTTTCCCGTTTCTTTTTCGCGCGACGGGAAGTATAAGGTTAGGCGATGTCAATTTCGTTATCCATTCCAAAAACGGCGGAAGCGCTGCCGATGGACGGATTGCTGACCCTGACCCGGACGGCCTTTGGTCTGGGCGTCGGTTTGCTCGTGGCGGAACGCCTCAACCGTCCCGCACGCCAGGCGACGGCAATCGCGCTCGTCTCGGTCGGGACACTCGCCGTCATCCCACTGCTGGTGAAGATGGCGCTGGAGCGCATCAACCGGCCGGAAAGCGAGCGCGGGATGCGCCGCCGGCTCCTCTCGATCCGGAGCAGTTCGGGTTATTCGTCGGAACAGGACATCTTTTAGAGGCGGGCTCCCGGTGTAGACGCTTCGCTCTGCGAAGCGCGGGTCTGCGATTCCAATTTCTTAGGGTGCTCGAGGCGACATTTTCTCTCGCACTTCGCAGAGCGAAGCGTCTACAACTTGATCGGTTGGCTTCGCCGCGCTAAGTCCACCCGATGACATCGCCCGCTGACTCCGCCACCCGCAAAGCGCTTCGCGAGAGATGTGAAGCCATTCTCCGCGAGGAGGAAATCTTACGGGAAGGTGGCGGCAAGGTCGGCCAGGATCGCCAGCGTAAACGCGGCCGTCTTCCGGCGCGCGAGCGCATTCAGCTTTTGCTCGATCGCGGCGCGGACTTTTTCGAGATCGGGCTCTGGGCTGCCTATAAAATGTACGAGCAATGGGGCAGTGTCCCGGCCGCCGGAGCGGTCGCGGGCATCGGCCAGGTCGCGGGCGTCCCCTGCATGATCATCGCCAACGATGCGACGGTGAAGGCCGGCGCCTTCTTTCCCCAGACGGCGAAGAAACTCATTCGCGCGCAGCGCATCGCCTTCGAAAGCGCGCTCCCGATTATTTACCTGGTCGATTCCTCCGGCGTTTTCCTTCCGATGCAGGACGAAATTTTTCCCGACGAAGACGACTTCGGGCGGATTTTTCGCAACAACTCTGTCATCTCCGCCGCGGGCATTCCGCAGTTCGCCGCCATCATGGGAAACTGTGTGGCCGGCGGCGCCTATCTGCCAGTGCTCTGCGACAAGGTGCTCATGACCGAGGGCAGTGGCCTTTACCTCGCTGGGCCGTCGTTAGTCCAGGCCGCCATCGGGCAGGTCGTCGATGCCGAAGAACTCGGCGGCGCGAAGATGCACGCCGAAGTCAGCGGCACGGTCGACTTTTACGAGAAAGATGATCCGGCTTGTTTGAAGCGGATCCGTTCCCTCGTCGCACATCTCCCGGAAGCGGAAGCAGCAAAAAAGAACGGGGCGAAAAAGAAGATCGCCGGGCCCGCGAAGAAACCGGAAGCGGTTTACGACCTGATCGGGCTGGAGGGCCAGAAACAATACGACGCGCGCGATCTGCTCGCCTCGATCATCGACGCCGATTCGCTCGATGAATACAAGGCCGACTACGGCAAAACGCTCGTCACCACCTACGCGCGGATCGGCGGGCACTCGGTCGGCATTGTCGCGAACCAGCGGCACCAGGTGCGGACAAAGAAGGCCGGCATTCAGATGGGTGGCGTGATTTATTCCGACAGCGCCGACAAAGCCGCGCGCTTCGTCATGGATTGCAATCAAACCGGATTGCCGATCATTTTTTTCCAGGACGTGACCGGGTTCATGGTCGGGCGGGACGCGGAACAGAGCGGGATCATTCGCAGCGGAGCAAAACTCGTCAACGCGGTCAGCAATTCCATCGTGCCGAAGATCACGATCGTGGTGGGCGGCTCCTTTGGCGCGGGCAACTACGCTCTCTGCGGCCGCGCCTACGATCCGCGCTTCATCCTTGCCTGGCCGAATGCGCGCTACGCCGTGATGGGCGCGGCCCAGGCCTCCGACACCGTTTTCTCCGTCCTCGCCAAGTCACGCGAGCGGGGCGACCAAAAAGCGTCGCCCGAAGAGCTCGAACAATTGCGCGCGAAGGTGAAGGAAACCTACGAAGAGCAGACCGACATCCGCTACGGGGCGGCGCGCGGCTGGCTCGACGCCATCATTCAGCCGCACGAGACACGCGATGTCCTTTTGAAATTGTTAAGCTACGTTTCGCGTCCCATGCCCAAGGCTCGCTTCCATATGGGAGTGGTCCAAACGTAGGTCGGGCATTCCACCTCACTCTGACGACAGAGCTTCCGCGATGACCGGGGAAGCACATCACCGCTGAGCTTTGGAGTCATGGCCGAGGGTGCGGCTTACGGGTCTGGAACAAATGTTTCCGAATCCCGTTCCAGCCCATCCGTTGCGGCTCACACAGTTTCGAGCATAGCTCGCTTGCCGGTTTCGATGACTGCGATCACCTGCTCTCATTTTCCTTCCTTGTCGCGAAAAGAACTGTTTATAATCGACCAAGTCCTATGAAACGTCTCATCTCTTCGCTGGAAAGGTGGGTAAAAGCGGTCCGATTCTCGGGCGCGACCGCAGGGTTACTTAATGGTCTTTGCCCGCGTCGGGCGGTTCTCGGCCTCTCGATGGCGTTACCCATGCTTTTCTTCGGTGCCGCTTCGCAGGTGCAATTGCGCGCCGCCACTCCTGGCCAATGGGAGTACACAGGCAGCCTCAAGACTGCCCGGTTCCACCACACAGCGACATTGCTCCCCGATGGCGACGTGCTGGTCGCGGGAGGAGAGCAGGGACGCTCCCCGATCGCAAGCGCCGAACTCTACAATCCAGCAACCGGCACCTGGTCGGACACCGCCAGCCTCAGCACCGCGCGAGACTCCCATACCGCGACTCTTCTGCCTAGCGGTCTGGTGCTCGTGACGGGCGGAAGGGCAACCCACCCCGGCGACTCGTTAGCGAGCGCGGAACTTTATGATCCGGCCACCGGCACCTGGTCGCCAACCGGCAGCCTTAACACGGGACGCTCATTCCATACCGCAACTCTCCTGCCCAACGGCCTGGTGCTGGTCGCGGGTGGAAAGCTAACCGACGTCTCTTTAGCGAGCGCGGAACTTTATAATCCGGCCACCGGTACCTGGTCTGCAACCGGCAGCTTCGAGGAGGGGCGAGTATTCCATACCGCAACTCTTCTAAGCAATGGCACGGTGCTCGTGGTTGGGGGACGCAATTCCAGTAACGTCAAAGTTGCGAGTGCTGAACTTTACGATCCCGCCACGGGCAGCTGGTCAGCCACCGGCAGCCTCAAGACCGCGCGATACGATCATACCGCAACTCTCCTGCTCAACGGGATGCTGCTCGTCGCGGGGGGAAACCCCAAAGAACTCGACAGTGCCGAACTCTACGACCCGGAGACCGGCATCTGGTCAGCAACCGGTAGCCTCAACGACGGACGAGCGGACGATGTCGAAAATCTCCTGCCCAACGGCATGGTGCTGGTCGCCGGGGGCAGTCCCTTGGATCCCGACACGGCCGAACTTTACGATCTGGCCACCGGCACCTGGTCACTCACCGGTAGCCTCAACACGCCGCGAAAGGACCATGCCGCAACTCTCCTGCCCGACGGCAGAGTGCTCGTCACGGGGGGAGGAGATGTCGGCGGGATCACGATCGCGAGTGCGGAACTTTACGACTCGGGAATCGTGGCTGCCACCAAAGTCACTGGCCACGGCACCATCGACAACCACGGTGGCCAAGTCACCTTTGACCTTCGCGCGACCCAATCCGATAGCCGCGCCAGCGCCGACTTCTTTTCCTTTTGCGATCCCGCTGCCGGTGTCTGTCTGACGAATGCTGGAATTCGGAGCGTCGTCATCAATGGCAACACCGCTGAATTCAGTGGCAGCGCCCATTTGGATGATGGGACCAAGGTCACGTACAAAGTTGATGTGACTGATAACGGAGAACGCGGCGCCTTAGACACGATTTCTATCGGTCTGAGCGACGGTTATTTCGCTAGCGGCACCCTGACCTCTGGCGACATCCGAATTCACTAGCGCTCCATCCACTGTGAGGTGATGGATGACTACACGGCCTACGCTTGGTTGTAGCGGCGGTCTGTGAACGCCCACTATTTTGTACGATACAATCCACCGCGGTGAAAGAACCCCGCCACACTGCGTACCACCACATTACCCACATAGAAACGCATACGGAGC
>JBBPZS010000021.1:0-17591 GCA_038198605.1 Chthoniobacterales bacterium
CGGCGGCGGGCCGGATCTGACCCCGGCCGCCGCCATCCTGCTTGGCCTATGCAGCCTGCAGTCCCTTGGAAACACACTTCTTTCGCTTCACGTCGACTCGTTATATCCGGAGCCAGGCCCTGAGCGCGAGGCCTACAAGGAAGAGATGAAAGCCCGAGTTACGGAAACTACAGTTTTCTTCATAAAGAGCTTACCTGAATCGATCCAGACCGAAATTGGCGATCATTTCCGCGGCGGTTCCTAACCGACGAAGAGACGCAAATCTTCTACTGGAAGACTCCGCCTCTCGATTGCTAAAATCCCTTGGACGCGGAGCTAATAGATGACTGAGCAAACATTCAAGGAACCGGCAGAATGAATGTCGGAAATTCATCAATCTAGCTTGCGTATAAAACTTGCTCGTGACAGCATCGGATCAAACCCGTGCCGAAACCAACTTCAAAAACGACCAATTTGGCTGTCGACGCGCGCGGATTTGATGCTCGTGTCATGATGTTCTTTGACCGATGCGGGATATACCGTCACGAGGCATTTCTTGAGCTGCATTTTGGATTCTTCGGGGAAGCTCAAGAACTACAGCAGGGGTTAATTATCGTCGTTTCGAGAACCGTCATCGATTCGGCACGGGAAAGCTTGCTCTCTTACGTGGATGGTCTCGGAAAGCCTGAAATGACCGAACTCCCCAAATGTCGAATTCGCGGTGATGGCTCCAACGTGATTCCTGCCGATATTGTTAATCTTGCTCAAACCGCCAACACCGAGGCGGAAATTTTATTTCACACCTTCAGTTCGAAGGTAGCAGTGGAGCTCGCTCGATCCGGTGAAATTAGTCCAAAGCTCACGGCAATTTGCTCTGCGTTGCTTCGCTGCGGCGCTGATCTCCAAAAGCGGTGGGTGATTGGTCTATATGAAAATGCATAAGACCAAGATCCGAGGAGGTGTAGTCGCTGGGTCGGTAATTTTGCTCGGAGCATCCCTGCCGCAAGCAGGTGTCAAGTCTCCGCTTCCTCGGTTTGGCGAGGGGCAGTTCGCAGACCTGCAATCTGATCTCGACATGTTTCGCGTTGGATCCAATTCGGTGAGCGCCACCAGCGCCCAGTTCAATTTGCCCGTTGAACCGGAGCTTGAATGGACCAAATCCAACATGCGAAGATTTGCTCAACTCGCCCTGAAGCGCGCCCGATTGAAAGCGACGAACGAAGACAATGCCGAATTTCAAAAGCTCCAAAAGGCTAGGCGGGATCAGTTCCCGAATTCTCCTGACCAAATTCTCAGCGAGTGGCGCCAGGATAGACTGCGCCGCGAGCTGCTAGCAGTACTTGAACGGAATGTCGAACTTCTCCAACCCGAGGATCAGACGCGGCTCCGGTCCCTCCGGAACCCTTAGAAAAGATAACGTTCGCGATAAAGCCCTCGATTATTTGATCGAGGACTTCGAGCAGCGATGTGCTTATTCGATGCGCCACATGGAGAACAGCGGCGGCAAACGACATATGGATGTCGACCATTTCGATCCGACGCTTCGCGGGAAAAAGCGAGATGCCTATTCGAACCTGATGCTTGCGACCCATCATTGCAACATGATGAAGAACGCGACATGGACAAAGGTCGCCGCGGGGGGTGCCGGCGCTATCAGCCTGCTAAATCCGTGCGAGGAGCGCGACTACGGGAAGCATCTCTTCGAGGATGCGCATAGCCATGAACTGATTGGCGTCTCCGAGAGAGGCCGCCTCCAGATCGATACCATGGACCTTAATCATCCGACTTTCGTGCAAGAACGACGTCAACGGGCCGATTACTTCGCAATTAAACGCGGCGCAGCTGCTTACATCAAAGGGTCATTTGTGGAGGTATTGAAAGTGATCGCCCTGGCAGATGCCGCGCACAATCGATGCATCCCTGAAATTCCGCCACCGCCTTCGATTCAAACGCCAAAAGGTCCAAGCTTAGCCCGCCCGGCCTGATCTTCGCTTTCGTCGACCGAGCCAGAGCAAGTCGACCGTTATATTTGCGACCTCCCGTTGAACGCTTTAGCCGCCGCATCGGTTTTCGAGTTTGCGCGACGATCCGATTCCCTTAAAGACAAGCGTCTGCGGCGCCTCTGCAGGGTGCCTGCATTCGCAGTGCAAACGGGGTCGTTTTGGGAATTAGGGGCGTCGCGATTCGATTACTTTTCTGGACATTTGGCCGGGACAAGTCTCCGAAATCAGGTTCCAGGTTCCACCCCTCGACGTGTCGAGAGTTGTCCCACTTACGATGTCCATTTACCTATGAAGAGGGGTGGAACTCGATGTCCAAATTTGCGATTCAGGTGGGACAAATCTCGGGGGGTCGATTCGCGTCGTAAGTCGCGATTCCTCAGGGTATTTGCGCTTATATCCGGATAATTCCACATCGGGACAACTCAACCGCGAACCCTCAGTTTTTTGGTTAGGCAAGGCTGCAGCTGCGGCCCCGATTTAATATGACATACATTGTCTGATGTTGTTGGTCAGGCGCTGATTTCTGGGTTTGTCTTCGGGATTTCCCTTTTCCCGTAGCGATCTCAGGCGAATATTCGCAGCGATGACGCCCGACGCGGCCCGCACCGCCCGCTCACCGCAGACTCCGCGCGAATGGGATGATTATTTCGATTTGCGCTGGCGGATTCTGCGTGCGCCCTGGAACCAGCCGCGCGGCTCGGAAAAGGATGACCGCGAAGAAACGAGCGAGCATCTCATGATTCCTGGCCCCGATTCTCAGCCGATCGCTGTGGGCCGCCTCCATTTCAACAGCCCGAGCGAAGCGCAGGTCCGCTACATGGCGGTTGAGCCGGAAATGCAAGGACGCGGCCTCGGTGGCCAACTCCTGGAGATATTTGAGGAGCGGGCGCGCGCCGCGGGTGCGACCTCGATTGTTCTCAATGCCCGGGAGGACGCCCAACGATTCTATCAGCGGCATGGCTTCATCGCGGTCGGTCCGGCGCCGACGATCTTCGACGCCGTGCATCATGTCCGAATGCGGAAAGACCTCGCCTGATTAGTGCGGCCTGGCGAACACGCCGTGGCTTGACCCCTCTTGCCCCCCTGATACGCTGCGGCACTAGCCGCTCTCATACTCATGACAAAATTCACCCGCTTTCGTTCGACCTGCCTCCTTCTTGCCCTCACCGGCATCTTCTCGTTAGGTGCCACGCCAACGGTGCGTGCCCAGGACGAGGCCTCGGGGATCCAGCAGGCCATGACGCCGGAGGAATTCAAAGGCGCCGGCCTCGAGAAACTCTCCCCGACCGAACTGGCCAAGCTCAATGCCTGGCTGCAGGGCTACCGCGAGAAAGCGGAGAAGAAAGCGGCGCTGCGCGAATCGCGGACGAAAGCAGATTTCGTCATCAGCCGGATCGATGGCAACTGGAACGGCGCGGCTTACGGCGACGTCATCGCGCTGGAGGACGGGACGAAATGGAAAGTGGCCAACAAAGGCGACCACTTCGGCGGTCACGCCGATCATCCCGCGGTCGCCATCGTCAAGAGCATCTTCGGCCATAAGATGCGGGTTAGCCGGATCGCGGAATTTTACGTCGTCCCGGTCAAGTAACCGGCCCTCGTTAGGCTGAAAAACTCAGGCCTGACCGCTGCTCTCCTGTGGCCGCCGGGGCGTCGCCAGGCCGAAGGCGGCATGAGTGACCTGCGCGGCGTGATCGAGTTCGCTTTCATCGACTACGACCGCGATCTTGATTTCCGAAGTCGAGATGAGCTGAATGTTCACCCCCGCTTCGCCCAAACAGGCAAAGAGCCGCGACGCCACGCCGGCATGGGAGCGCATGCCGATGCCGACCACGCTGAGCTTGGCCACGCCCGTCGTCGCCGTCATGGCCGAAGCGCCGATTTCCGGCACCAGCTGGGTGAGAATTTTCTCGGCTTGGGCAAACTCATCCTTGTGCAGGGTAAATGAGAGATCCGTCGTGCCGGTCGTGGAAGCGCTTTGCACGATCATGTCGACGCTCACGTTGGCGGCCGAGATCGCGGAGAAAATCTTTCCCGCGTTTCCCGGCCGGTCCGGCACGCTGCAGATTGTCACTTTGGCCTGGTTGCGCTCGAGGCTGACCGCGCGCACGACGATGTCCTCCATGTTCGGCGCTTCCTCGGTGGCGCGGGTCCCGGGCACGTCCTTCATGCTCGAGCGCACTTCGAAGCCGACGCCGAATTTTTTCGCAAATTCCACCGCGCGCGATTGCATCACCTTGGAACCGGCGCCCGCCATCTCGAGCAATTCGTCATGTGCGATCTCGTCGATCTTGCTCGCGTCGGGCACGACCCGCGGATCGCAAGTGTGGACGCCGTCGACGTCAGTGAAGATCTGGCAGTCGTCCGCTTTGAGCGCGGCGGCGAGTGCGATGGCGGTTAAATCCGAGCCGCCCCGGCCTAACGTTGTCAGAGCGCCTTCACGGCTTTGTCCCTGGAATCCGGCCACGACCACAATGTAATCCTCCGAGAGAAGCTCGTTGATTTGCCGGGGCGAAATATGAGAAATTTTCGCCTTCGTATGCACCCCGTCGGTCACGATGCCGGCGGCCGCGCCGCTTAACGAGACGGCCTTGCCGCCAAGCGCGTTGACCGCCATGGCGACGAGCGCGCTTGATCCCTGTTCGCCGGTTGCGAGGAGCGCGTCCAGCTCGCGTTCGGTAGGTTGCGGCGAAATTTCGCGCGCCAGCTTGATCAGGTTATCGGTTACGCCCGCCATCGCGGAAATGACCGCGACGACATCGTGCCCGGCGCGTTTGGTGGCGAGCAAACGCTCTGCCACTTTGCGCATGCGTTCCGTGCTGCCCACGGAGGTGCCGCCGTATTTTTGAACAATCAAACCCATGATGAGATGCGCCGCCCCGTTTTCTCCATTCCAGTGGAACTGTCAACTCCGGGCCGAATTAATCGCGCGCAGGACCGCTGACTCGTTAGGCGCGACCGGCGCCGGCAGCGCTACGCTCGCGCTCACGATTTCGGGATCCTTCAGGCCATGTCCGGTGACCGTGCAGACAATCCGGCTCCCTTCCCTGATGGAAGCGGCGTTGAAGCGCGAGGCCCGTTGCGGATCGCAGGCGCGGAGCAGGCCCGCGATCGGCGCGGCGCTGGCCGGCTCGACAAAAATCCCTTCCGCGCTGGCCAGCCAAAGCTGGGCCGCGAGAATTTCCTCGTCGCTCACGATGTCGATCGTGCCGTTCGATTCGCTGAGGGCCTCCCGCGCCTGAGTCCAACTCGCGGGATTGCCAATCCGGATTGCCGTCGCCAGCGTCTCAGGTTGAGCGACGATTTCGTTGTGAAAAATCGGCGCCGCGCCAGCGGCCTGGAAGCCGATCATGCGCGGTCGGCGCGTGGTTTTGCCGGCGGCGCGATACTCCTCGTAGCCGGCCCAGTAGGCGGTGATGTTGCCTGCGTTGCCCACCGGCAGGAAATGCAGATCCGGCGCTTCGCCCAGCTCGTCCACGATCTCGAAGGCGGCGGTTTTTTGTCCGACGATCCGGTCGGGATTGATCGAATTCACGATGGCGAAGTCCTCCCCTGCCCCGAGCTGCCTAACGATCTCAAGAGCCAGGTCAAAATTCCCCTCGATCGCAACCACCCGCGCTCCATAAGCAAAGGCCTGGACCATTTTTCCGCTCGCAATTTTGCCCGCGGGCAGGACCACCGCGCAGCGCATCCCGGCACGCGCGGCATAGGCGGCCGCCGAGGCGGAAGTGTTGCCGGTCGAAGCGCAAATGAGCGTCTGCGCGCCGCGCTCAAGGGCCTTGGAAACGGCCACCGTCATCCCGCGATCCTTGAAGGAGCCGGTTGGATTCAAGCCTTCGTATTTCACGAAAACTTCGCAGCCCCGGCCCACCTTCTCGCTCAGGCGCGGTGAAAAAATGAGCGGGGTGCCGCCTTCGCCTAACGACACAACCGGCGTCGAGGCCGAGACCGGCAGATAATCCCGGTAACGAGCGATGACTCCCCTGCCCTGCTTTGCGGACGATTCTTGCATCATCGTTAGGCAGAAGAGCCCCGCTTGGGACCACCGCGGCGCCCGCTACCGGCGAGGGCCAGGATGACATCCGTCTTGGCCAGGCTGCCGACCAGTTGGTCACGGTTCTGGTTCATCACCACCGGCAGGCGTTCACCCTGGTGTCGCGCAAAACGATCCAGCGCCTCGTGCAAGGTCGCCGTCGGTTCCAGCGTCGGAATGTCTTCGCGCAGGATGTCGCCCGCGATCACGAGCTGAGCCAGTTCCGGCGCGTTGAGATAACTCTTGATGTCGTGCAATGAAATCGCGCCTACGAAACGTCCTCCCACCGTCACGTAAAGATAATTGAAACGGTTGGCGACGAATTTTTCTCCGATCTCAGCGAAACGCGCGGTCGGCGAAACGGTCAAGGGATCGGGCTTCATCAAATCGCGCACGTGCAGCTCGGCCAACTGGTAACGGTAATCCCCTGCCCCTTTGCGTTTGAGCGCCTCACTGTAGATCGAACGTTTCTCAAAACTGACCGAGGTGTAGTAGCCGACGACGCAGGCGAGCATGAGCGGGAGGATGATTTGATAATCGAGCGTCAACTCGAAGATCATGATGATGGCCATGATCGGCGCGTGGGTGGTGGCGGCGAGAAACGCGCCCATCCCGACGAGGGCAAAGGCGGCGGGGTTGATCGTTAGGCCGGTGTGGAGATGGGCGGCCGCGATCCCGAAAAGATAACCGAGGCTGGCCCCGACAAAGAGCGTTGGGGTGAAGACACCGCCGACCGCGCCGGAACCGAACGTGGCTGCGGTCGCGATCACTTTGCTAAGGAGAATGACGATCACGATTTGCCAGGCCCAGTCGCCGGCCAGGATTCGGTTGACCGCGGTATAACCATTCCCGCACACCTCCGGATGGCGCACCGCGAGCCCACCGACGATCAAGCCGCCGACCAGCATCTTCAGGTAAACCGGGACACGAACCCGGCTGGCCAGACGCTCGCTCACATTAAGCAGGCGAAGAAACAAAGGCGCCACCGCGCCTGCGCCCAGGCCGAGAATGAGATAGGGAACGATCTCCCAATTGGAGTTGAGCTGGAAATGCGGGATCGCATAAATCGGATCGCTCCCGATGAAACCGCGGACGGTGAGCGTGGCGATGACGGAGGCAAAAACGAGCGGGCCGAAAATTTCCATCGCGACGGAGCCGAGCACGATCTCGGCAACGAAAAGCGCGCCGGCGATCGGGGCGTTGTAGGCCGAGGCGATGCCGGCCGCCGCGCCGCAGCCAACGAGCAGGCGCAGTCGTGGCGTTGACCAATGCCGCCAGCGCCCTGCAATCGAAGCCACGAGCGAGGACAACTGCACCAACGGACCCTCGCGTCCGATCGATCCGCCCGAGGCGATGGTGAACATGGCCGAGAGGCACTTCACGATCGGGACGGATGGCCGAGAGGTCTGGATCAAGCCCAGCCTCGACGCTCTCGGCGGGATGCCGCCGCGCTTTTACATGATGACGCCGTTTTATTTCTTCGGCATGCCTTTTGTCTTCGCCGATCCCGGGGTGAAACAGGAGTCGTTAGGCAAAAAAAGTTTCCGCGGCTAGGAATATGACATCGTTCGTTTTTCCTTTGCCCCCGGCACGGGCGATACCCCGGATGATTATTACGTGGCCTACATCGACCCGAAGACGGCGCAGCTGAAAATGGTTTACTACGTCGTCAGCTACCCGGCGATGCGCAAAGGGCGCCCGGTCACAGAGCTGGAGCCGCACGCGATTGTCTTCGAGGAATGGCAGACGGTCGACGGCCTCCTCGTGCCCAAAGTCGCACCCTTCTACAAATGGACGGGCAGCGACATCGAGGGCGAGCCGCTCGGCCGCATCGAGTTCTCGAACGTGCATTTTCTTCAGGAGCCGATTGCCCCCGAGAAATTTAAAAAGCCGGCGGATGCAGTCGTGGCGCCGCTGTAGCTGGCGGCAGTTGAGAGTTGAGAGTGGAGAGTTGAGAGTGCGGAGCGACGCAAATTCGTTTGCTCTCTCAACTCTTAACTAACGACTCTCAACTTCTTCCGATGGCCCTGAGCAAAAAAGACAAACTTCGACTTCTCACCATTCTCCTGGAGAGCCGGCACGGCGATCTGCGCGAGCAGAATCTCAACCGCCAGGGCAAAGGCCACTTTCACGTCTCCGGCATGGGCCACGAAGCGCTCGCCGCGCTCTCCTTCACCAGTGACCCGGGCGATTACGTTTGCGGCTATTATCGCGACCGCGCCCTCGTTCTTGGCCGCGGCGTCACCTCCGCGGAGCTCGCGCTCGATTATTTCGCGAAGCGCAAAGGGCAAAGTCACGGCCGGCAAATGCCGTCGCATTACAGCTACGCCGAACGCCATATCTGGAGCGTGCCCACCCCGACCGGGGCGCAGTTGCTGCCCGCCTGCGGTATCGCCTGGGGGATCAAACTGGACGGCAAAAAGAACTTCGTCATCGCCACCATCGGCGACGCCGCCACTCGGCAGGGCGACTTTTTCGAAGCGGTCTGTTTTGCCAAGGAACGTCAGCTCCCGGTGCTCTTCGTCGTGGAAGATAATGGCTACGGCATTAGCAGCCCGACTCGCCAAATCAATCCGCTCGCGATCGACGTACTCCAGCCTAACGACTGGCGCGAGCTCGACGGCTCCGATGTTCTGGCCGTCTACGAGGCCGGGCAGGAAGCGAGCGCCCATCTCCGCGCGGGCAAGGGGCCGGTCTTTTTCTGGGTCAAAATGGAGCGGCTCTCCAGCCACACCAGCTCCGACGATCACAAGCTTTACCGCACTGCGGAGGAAATCGAGAGGCTGGCCGAAGGCGATCCCCTGACGAAATACAAAGAGCAGTTGATCGCCGAAGGAGTGATCAATGCGGACGATTACGCGCAGCTCGATCAGGAAATCAAAGAGCGGATTCGCCAGGAATTCCTCGCCGCCGAAAAGGAGGAAGATCCCACTGCGGACGAACTCCGCCTCCAAACTACGGGCCCGCTGCCAGAGCTCGACGACGAAGTCTTGCCGCCGGGAAAATATCGCATCGGCGACGTGGTTAACCTGACCTTGCGCGCGGGCTTGGCGAAAAATCCGGGCCGGATCATTTTCGGCGAAGACGTGGAGGACCCGAAAGGCGGCGTCTTCCGTCTCACCCAAAAACTTTCGACTGAATTCCCCGAGCAGGTTTTCAACTCGCCGCTGGCCGAGTCGACCATCATGGGTGTGGCCTGCGGTCTCGCATCCTACGGGAAACGCCCGGTCTTCGAATTGCAGTTTGTCGATTTCATCAACCCCGGCTGGAATCAGCTCGCGACCAATCTGTCCACCCTGCGCTGGCGCTCCTTCGGCACCTGGACCTGCCCACTCGTGATCTACGCGCCCTACGGCGCCTACCTCCCGGGCGGCAGCCTTTGGCACAGCCAGGCAAATGAAGCCCCGCTCGCGCATTATCCGGGAATCAACATCGCGATCCCGAGCAATCCGGAAGACGCCGCCGGTCTCCTCTGGACCGCGATGCACTGCGAAGATCCGACCTTTATCTTGCTCCCCAAACATCTGCTTTGGGCGGAACACGAGTCGGCCGAGCCTGTCCTGCCGGTGTCGTTAGGCAAAGCGCGCCTCCACCGTGCCGGCGCCGACGTCACTGTCGTCGCCTGGGGCAATACGATGGAGAAATCGATCGAAGCGCTCGATAAGCTCGGCGACAAAACCAGTGTCGAGTTAATCGATCTGCGTTCAATCGCGCCCTGGGATCGGGAGATGATCGAGAATTCCGTGCGCAAAACCGGCCGCCTCATCATCGTCCAGGAAGACACGGAGAATTGCAGCGTCGGGCAGATGATTATTTCCCATGTCACCGGCCAGCCCGAGCTCTGGGAGGCGATGATCAGTCCCCCCATTCTGGTCAGCAAAGGCAACGTCATGATCGGCTACAACCCGATCTACGAGTATGCCGCGCTGCCCGATGTCGACCGGATCGTTAGGGCGATCGAGCGTTCCGTTGCGGTGCGCGCGGAACGCGCTGTCGCCGGGGGCGCTGACCCCGGCCGGGGAAAAATACGCGCGGGGAGCCCGGGGTCAGCGCCCCCGGCGACAGTGAGCGCGCGGCGCACGCGCCCCGTCAGCGGCGGCACGCGCAAGATCGTTGTCCCGATCATGGGCGAAGGCATCCGCTCGGCCAAAGTGGTGGCCTTGCTCAAGCAACCGGGCGACCGGATCGAATTCGACGACGCCTTGTGCGAGGTCGAAACCGACAAGGCGGTTTACCCGATCGAATCCTCTTTTGCCGGAACGATGGGCGAATGGAAAACCGCCGTCGACGACACAGTCGAGATCGGTCAGGAACTCGGTACCATTTTGACCGAAAGCGAAGGCGACGACCTCGCGGAACAGATGGAAGAGGCTGCGGAAGTTTCGGCGGACGAGCCGCCCGCCGCCGCCGCCCCGGTGACCGAAAGCAAGCGCACCACTGCGCGCGAGCCCGCCCTTTCCGCCACCATTACCCGCAAACTTGGGCGGGTCGTCCCGGCCAATCTCCAAATCGATGCGCGCTGGGATGCGATCCGCGACGCGCGCGCTGCGGCGAAAAAGAGCGACGGTAAGAATGCCCCCTCCCCCTCGGTCATGGTGGCCTGGACGGTAGTGCGTGCGATGGAAAAACATTCGGCTTTTCGCAGCCTCATGCTGGAAGACGATCGCATCGTGGAAAGCGAAGATTTCGATCTCGGGATGGCAGTGGCAATGGAAGGCGACCGGCTCGCCACCGCCGTGATCACGGAAGCGAACAAACTCGCCTGGCCTGAGTTCGTTAGGCGATATAACGAGACGGTCGAGGAGACGCGCGCCGGCCGGGTCGACGCGATGAATGCCCCGCTCGTCATCAGCAGCCTCGGCGCCTTCGGGATCAAGGCGGCGGCGCCGATCGTGGTTCCACCCTCGGTCGGCACGCTCTTCGTCGGCTCCGCCCACCGCGAACTTTCGCCTAACGGAAAGAAGGCGCAGAGCGTGGAAGTGATTACGCTCTCCCTTACCTTCGACCATCGGGTCGTGAATGGCGCCGGCGCGGCCAACTTCGTGCACGAGATCAAAGAGTTGCTCGAGAAATTTGAAATCCCCGCCGCGGTGGAGGCGAGATAGATCAACCTAAGAGCTGCGCAACGCAGTCTCTGCCGCAGCGAGTCGCTCTGCTTCCACTCGGTCGAGTTGTTCCGTGGCGCGCTTCTCGAGCAACTCGAAATCGGTTTGTTGCAGCATGGGTGATGACTTCTGCACGGTGCGGAGCGCGCCCCAAAGCAGGCGCTTGCCCGTGATACCGAGGGAGAGGCCCTCCAGTGCCTGGAGAAGGCCAAGCTCGTTCCCTTTTCCACCGGAAAAACCGACTTTCGCCCGGCTGAGTTTCTCCGCCATCCAGGCGCCGGCATTGCGAACGCCGCTCGCGTCGAAGCCGAGCGCCGTCATCAGGTTGTGGAGCTGTTCGTGATCGGCTTTGACCTCCGCGTGCAGCTCCTCGAAGAACGCGGCCAGCGGCGTGCCGCGGTGCGTTTCGATCGAATGCTTAATCAGCTCCAGCGCGGCCACTCCGCCGGCATAATGATCCTTCAGATAGCTTTCGAGCTGCTGGGCATTTTCCTCACTCATCCGATTTTCTAATCGTGCTTGCGAGGCAACATGGCCGTGAGCGCTTGCGCGAAACAGGCTCCGGCGTTGCCTACTGGTGTGAAAGACTCCGCACCGTCGCGCGCCATCATCCATCTCGACATGGATTGCTTTTACGCTGCGATCGAGGTGCGCGATCGGCCGGAGCTGCGCGGCAAACCGATCGGCGTGGGCGGCGCGCGCGACCGGCGCGGGGTGCTCACGACCTGCAATTACGAGGCGCGCGAATTTGGGGTCCGCTCCGCCATGCCCACCTTCATGGCCCTGCAGCGCTGTCCGAAATTGATCGTGCTCCCAACGCGCTTCGATGTTTACCGGCGGGAATCGGCCGTGATCCGCGCGGTCCTTCATCGCTTCACCCCGCTGGTCGAGCCGCTCTCGCTCGATGAAGCTTATCTCGATGTCAGCGCGCATCCCGGCGCCCCGGGTCCGCTGGCGCAGGTGATTCGTAATCTGATTTTTCGAAAAACGAAGCTGACCGCCTCGGCCGGGATCGGGCCGAACAAGTTGATCGCCAAGATCGCGAGCGATCTGAAAAAACCGAACGGACAATATGAAGTCGCGGCCGAAGAGGTGCCGGAGTTCATGGCCGCGCTGCCGGTGCGCAAGATCTGGGGCATCGGCGCCGTCACCGAACAGAAAATGCAGCAGCGCGGGATCACGACCTGCGGTGAGCTGCAGCGTTTCTCGCGCCTGCAGTTGCAGGGCATCTTCGGCAAATTCGGAAGCGAACTCTACGATCTGTGCCGCGGGATCGACGACCGCCCGGTCGAGCCGCATCGCGAACGCAAATCGCTCAGTAATGAGGAAACTTTTTCGACCAACCTCGAGACGCTGGCGGCTTGCGAAGAAAAGCTGGAGGAGCTCTTCGCCGAGCTCATGGCTGATCTCGCGCAAAAAGAAACGACCCGCGCGATCACAAAAATTTTCGTGAAGCTGAAATGCGCCGATTTCACCCGCACCACGGTGGAACGGGCCGGACTCGCCCCGTCGTTAGGCGATTATCGCACTTTGCTGGCGGAAGCTTTCGCGCGGACGGGTAAGAGCGTACGGCTGATGGGCGTCGGCGTTCGTTTTGCGAGTGTAAGTCCGCCCGACGCGACGCAGCTGGCGCTGTTGTAGACGTTTCGCTCTGCGAAACGCGGGCCGCCGCGCCGCCCGGACGAGAAATGCGCGAGCCTACACTCGCGCTTCGCAGAGCGAAGCGTCTACAGGCGACGTGTCCACAAGGTGAGCGCGTTTTACGGGGCGAGCGAGGCGACCAGTTTCTCGAAACGCGGATCGCCGCGTAACGGATCCCACAGCCGATCGACCCGCAGATATCCGTAGCTCAGGTAACCCGGTCGACGAATCAGCTGCTCGAGGATGGCGAGCGCGCGATCCTTTTCGCCTGTCCAGGTACAAACCTGAGCCAGCCCCTGGAGCACGAGCGTCCCGTCGTAGACGTCGCGCGAGAGTGGCATCAGCTTGACGGCATGCTCCGCCTCCTGCAGGGCGAGCGCTTTGTTTCCGAGGCCCGCCTCCACCTGCGCCAGGACGGCGAGGGTGCGCGCATCTTCCGGCTTGGTCGTTAGGCGATTCTCGAAGACCTTGCGCGCCGCAGCGAAAGCCTCTTTCGCCGCGGCCTCGTCGCCACTGGCCCGGGCGACGACGGCCTGATACCAAGCTCGCGGATATAAGAAACTGTAATCGGCCTCTTGAAAGTTTTCCCGGGGCGAGGCGGCCAGTGCTTGCGCGGCAGCGGTGTAATCCTGTTTCGAGAGGGCGAGCAAAATGCGGAAGGCGGTCACCCCCCGCCGACATCGAGATCGGGCGGCGCCTCGGCCAGGGCGCGGAGCGCACCCGCGACGTCGCCGGTGGCGGCGAAGTGAATGTATTCCTTGCGCAAATGGATGATCGGCGTGTCGAGACCGGCCGCGATCGCGCGATCGTAGTTGCGGATGGCTTCCTCAAAGCGGCGCAACAAGACGTAGGTGTCGGTGAGCAAGTCGACCGCATTCGGATTTCGCGGATCGAGGCTAACGGCCATCTTGAAATCTCTTTCCGCCTCCGGCCAGCGTCCCAAACGCCGCTCGATATAGCCGGCGAGAACGAAGAACGGGGTGCTGTTCGGCAGGCCCGGCCGGGCGAGCGCGAGTTCCTGCTCCGCCCGCACGTAATCCAGAGCGAAGCGTCTACATTTCCGCGGGGAGAGCGAAGCCGAAACTGGCGGCGACGCGCAAGCCCGCGCTTCCGTTGTAGACGCCTCCCTGTGGGAGGCGCGGGTATCGACCACGAAGCAGGCTTCACCGTGCGAACCAAACCTGCGCCCGCGCTTCGCAGAGCGAAGCGTCTACAATTCCGCGTCGTAGACGATCTCGCCTCCGACGACCGTCATCAGGCAGCGGGTGCGCAGGATCTCGGGCTCGGGAATTTTCATGATGTCGTTCGAGAGGATGGTGAGGTCGACCAGTTTGCCGGGGGCGATAGAGCCTTTGTCGTTCTCCTGGAAAGCGGCGTAAGCCGGCCAGGCGGTAAACATTTTCAGCGCCTGCTCCCGCGTGACCGCTTCTTCCGGATGCCAGCCGGGCCCGCTGAATCCGTCCTTACTTTTACGCGCGACGGCAGCGTAAAACTCAATCATCGGGTCACCCTGCTCGACCGGCGCATCGGAGCCGCCAGCAATGATCGCTCCGCTTTTTAGTAAACTCTTCCACGCATAGGCGCCCTCCAGCCGCTTCTCACCCAGCCGCCGCGGGGCGAAGAAAAGATCGCTGATCGCGTGCGAAGGCTGCATCGAAGCGATCACGCCTAACTTTGCCAGGCGCGGCAGGTCCGCCGGGCTGAGGACCTGCGCGTGCTCGATCCGCCAGCGCGGCTCATTCACTTTGCGGTCGTTAGGCGGAACGGCGCGAAAGGCTTCCTCGTAAAGATCGAGGATGACGCGATTGGCGCGATCGCCAATGGCGTGGGTCTCGACCTGGATGCCGCGGCGCAAGGCTTCCCGCAACATCGGGCGCAGGTTTTCCTCTTTCTCGGTCAGGAACCCGGAAGTATCGGCATCGGAGTAAGGCTGCGAGAGGGCGGCGCTGCGCGAACCGAGCGAGCCGTCGAAGACGACCTTGATCGTGCGGGCGGTGAAATGGTGTTGATCGGCATCCAGGATCGGCCCCTCCTTTAAGATGCGCTCGGCCGCGGGGCCGGGACCATAGACCGCGTTGTAAATGCGGAGCTTGAGTTTGCCTTCGCCGGAAAGTTTCTGCAGCAACTCCAGCTCGGGAAGCTGGCTGCCGGCGTTTTGAATTTCACACCAGCCGAGCGCGAGCGATCGTTTCGCACCGAGGACAAGGGCGCGCGCGTTTTCCTCCGGCGTCGCCGGTGGAATCTTGTCCTCGACCAATGCCATCGCGTTATCGAGCAGCATGCCGAGCGGTTGGCGGCTCTTTTTATCGCGCAGGATTTCTCCGCCAAATGGATCGGGTGTTTCCGGAGCGACGCCGGCCATTTCCAATGCCTTGCTGTTCGCGACTGCGCCATGGCCATCGGCTCGCGTGAGATAAACGGGATTGTTAGGCGCAACCTTGTCCAGATCCTGGAGGGTCGGGAAAACCGGCGGCTTCCAGAAGGTTTCGATCCAGCCGCGGCCGGTGATCCAGCGGCCCGGACTGACTTTGCCAACCTGCTCCTTGATCTTGGCGAGAAAGAGTTCGCGGCTGGTCGCGTCCTCCAAATTCAGATGGGTCAAGCGCTCGCCGACGCCGAGAAGGTGATAATGCGAATCCGTTAGGCCAGGCAGAACCGTTTTGCCCTTGAGATCGATCATTCGCGTGTTCGCGCCGGACAGCTTTTTCGCCTCGTCGTTTCCGCCGACGAAGAGGATGCGCTCGCCTTTGATCGCGACCGCCTGGGCCCGCGGAGCGGCCTCGTTCGCCGTGTAAACGTTGCCGTTGAAGAAAATCTTGTCGGCGGGCCCGGGCAAGTCGGCCTGAAGTCGAGGGACGAGGACGACGAGGAGGAGGAGAAGGATTCGGTTCATTGCCAGTTGGGCGCGCGCTTTTCGAGGAAGGCAGCGATGCCTTCCTTCGCTTCGGCCGATTCGCGCGCTTCCATGTGATGGCGCAGAGCGGTCGCGACGTCTTCTTTAACTGAGGAGGACCAAAGCTCCTCGATCAGGCCCTTGGTGCTGGCGAGGGCGACGGGCGCGTTTTGCAGAACGGCGTCGACGATCTTCTGCGTCTCGTTTTCCAGTTCGTTAGGCGGAACGACCCGGTTGATCAGGCCCATTTCCCGCGCCCGTTCGGCGCTGATCAGGTCGCCGGTAAAAAGCAGCTCCCGGATGTCGCGCTCGCGCAATTGCCGCCGAAGAAAGGTCAAGACGAGACCGGCCACCAGTCCACGTTTCGTTTCTGGATAGCCGATCTTCGTTCGTTCCGCCGCGACGACAAAATCGCAGGCCGACATGAGGCCGGCGCCACCCGCCACCGCCGCACCGTGCACCTGTGCGATCGTGATGAGGCGGGTCTGGCTGATCGCGAGGAGGGTTTTCGCCATGATCTCGGCAGAGCGGTGCGCTTTTTCGGTGACGGTCGTTTCCTGGAGGTCGAGGCCGGCGCAAAAAGCCTTCCCAGCTCCGCGCAGAATGAGAATGCGCTGCGCCGGATCGGCTGCGGCCGCCTCCATCGCGGTGGTCAGCTCAGTCAGCAGTTCTATCGTTAGGGCATTACGCCGCTCCGGGCGGTTGAGGGTGACGATGGTGGCACGATCTTTCTTTTCGACAAGGACGTTGGGCATAAGGAAATGAACTCGGTGATGAAAAGGAGACGATCTTCGCTACCCTTCGGATGACAAGGACAAAGGCAATGACGAACGAAACTGTAAAATTAATCGAGTGCCCGCGCGACGCCTGGCAGGGCTTGCCGAAGCAAATTCCGACCGAGCTGAAGGTGCGCTACCTGCGCTCCCTCATCGCGACCGGATTCCGACACCTCGATGCGGCCAGTTTCGTCTCGCCCAAAGCGGTTCCGCAGATGGCGGACAGCGAAGCGGTCTTGGCGCAACTGTCTCCGCCTAACGACGTCGAGATCATCGGAATCGTGGTGAATGAGAAAGGCGCGGAGCGGGCGATCGCGACCGGAGCGGTCAGCACGCTCGGTTATCCCTGCTCGATCTCGGAAACGTTTCTGCGCCGGAATCAGAATCAATCGCCGGAGGAAAATCTCGCGACCCTGACCACGATTCGCGAGAAGGCCGAGGCCAGCGGGCTCAAGATGGTTGTCTACATTTCGATGGCATTCGGAAATCCATATCAGGACCTCTGGAGTATCGAGCGCCTGGTCGAAGCCGTGCGAGGAATCGCCGGGCTCGAAGTCGGCTCAATTTCCCTCGCGGATACGGTCGGCGTCGCCGACGCGGACTTAATCCGAAAAGTCGTGACCGCAGTGATCGACGGCACGAGCAATCACGAGATCGGGGTTCACCTTCACAGCACGCGGTCCGCAGCCGTGGGCAAAGTCCTCGCCGCCTACGATGCCGGCTGCCGCCGATTCGACGCCGCGCTCGGTGGCCTTGGCGGCTGCCCCTTCGCCCAGGACGACTTAGTCGGCAACATCCCGACCGAAGAAGTGATTCGTGCCCTCGCCCAGCGCGATGTGGACCTTTCCCTCGCGCTCGAGGAAGCCACTCTCTTTAACGAACAAATCAGCCAGCAGTTCGCTCGTTAGGCCCACGGCCAACCACGCTTTCGTTGCCACAGCAACTCTACGGGAGGCCAGTTGCCAAAGTCGCTGGAAGAATCGAACGCTGTCTTGGCCGAATGAAAATCATAGAGTCAGGCGCGATCGATCCTTGAAAGCAAACGCGCAGTTGCAACGCCTCCCCTGGGCCTGACACCGGGTGCCTCTGGTGCTCCGTCAGCGGTAAGATGATGGGAAAGTTGTGGTACGCACTGTAGCGGCGGTCTGTGACCGCCGAGGC
>JBBPZS010000022.1:0-21445 GCA_038198605.1 Chthoniobacterales bacterium
CACGCTCCCGAGTTACGCTCTGCAAGCCGGCAACGCAACTTACACGGCGCAATTCCAGATTGGGGATTTGAGCGGGAATGATAGCACGGAGGATGTGGATGACATCTTCGCTACTTACCAGACCGCCTTCACCCCTGTCTCAAGCAATACTAGCCTGATAGACGTGTCCGGAATTGTGATAGCTCCGGCGCCAGCATCGTCCGATCCCGTTGTAGTCGCGCAAGAAGGTCATCACGATTATATCCTAACTGCCACGCCGACAGCTGGTGTCACTGGAACCGCGACAATAACTGTGAAGCTAACAGATCCAGATGCGAATTCGACCAGCACTTCGTTTGTTCTTCAGGTATGGCCGGCCAACGGCGATAATCCGCCCTCAATCGGTGCGGATCCTGCCTTCAATGGAACCTTTCTTGTTTACCCCACGCCGACCCCTCCGCCGCAATATCATTATGTTGTCACCTCCAACGACAGCATTAGCCCGTCGGAGCATCGAGTAAGCGCGACGTCGTCTAACACGAAACTGGTTCCGAACGACACGACTTATTTAAGTTGCAGCGTTCCCGATTCCAATGGAAAGGGTACGGTGACCATCACGCCACTCCTGCCGTTGCCTTCGCCATCTCCCGGCGTTCCGCAAGCTTCAACTATTACGTTGTCTGTCGAAGATGGGGAGTACATCCGGCAGAGCAGTTTTCTCTACATCGTGTCGCCGGCCGGTGGTAGCCCTGTGACTGCCTACAGCCGCCCCGCGGGTATCTATCCAACTTCCGGCGTGACTACATTGGGTAACTTGCAAAATGATTCTTTTCTCAACGGCGTAATGGTGAATCTCCAGTGGGACAAGGCTGATATACTGAATGGCACAACTCATGTTTACGATTTCGGAGATATCGATACCGCGATCGCTACCATCCTGCAGTTAAATCCGACTCTAGATATCTCATTGGATCTGCAAGGGGACGCGTGTTATACCTTCGACCAGGCCACCCAGACCTGGTGCGATCAGGTCGTAGATGATCGCAGAACTTGCGCGATTACGAGTTCCAACTATTGCGACCAGGCTCAGACATTGCTTAAGCGGGCCGTTCCGTGGGACAGCAATCTTAGAGCTTCGCGCGATGCCTACCTGGATGCCATGAATGTCTATCTCACGGTAACGACGAATGACATGGATTATATCGAGGTGGTCAACACAAATTTGCCTGGAATCGAGACAGGCATTCGCGAACCCGGTCAAAGCTTTAATAGTACAGATTTTGCTGGCTATACTCGCGCGGCGCTCCTCGGCGCGATTCAGGACGAATTGCGGACGGCGCAGAAGGATTTCCCCGGCAAGCTGATTCAGATTGGCTTCTTTGAAGCAACCGACAATCTCGGTCCTTCTTCGTGCACGGGGACCGGATGCTATCCCGACGAGCTTTGGCAATGGCTTTACAAGAACGCAAGCGCGACAGATGCGAACGGCGTGCCTTTGTATAAGGTGAACGGAACACCTTTGGTCTCCCTAGCGGACGAGTTTAATGGAGTGCTGCGACCCCGCGTGAGCTTTTTCCAGGAAACCCTGGCGGCGGCGCGCACTTCCATCCCACCGGCCCTTCCCACGCCAAGTCCAACACCGAGCAGCAATGCGCCAAACTACTCGACCCCACCCGCTACGACCGCCTACAGTTATACCCCCGTCACGAGTTTCATCCCGTCTTTTGCTTACTACGGCACATTGACGAACGACACTTACAACAACGGAATTGTTTTTCAGGCAAACACCGTCTGGTCCGACCCCTTCACGGACAGCCATGGGGCAAAATATATCAAAACGGTCAACGGCTCGCCCAACGATGCACTGGAAGGCGCATTTAATGGTTATCACAGCGAATATCTGGAGATGTTCCAGGAGGATATCGACCAAGCGAAACCGCTGACCGGCACCACGCAATCATTAAATGCGGTCCTTTGGGCCGGTCAGCTTCAGTCCTGGCACGATTATGCCGCGTCGCTGCGTTCGCAGGCGCCGCTTGAAGCACCAGCCGGGCTCAATGTAACCTATGTGAATGCGACCCAACTAAATGTGACCTGCTATCCTGTTTACGGCGCCAGCTCATACACGGTCCAGTACAGGTCGCTGAGCACGACTCCAAGCACATGGAGTACCGCCGCTCCGTGCGACCCGACGAGTGTCGCGGGATGCACGATTCCTTTCTCAGGAACAGAATACGCGGTGCAAGTGGCTGCCAATGGACCTAACGCGGCCTATTCCCACGCGGCGATCTTCCTCTCTGAGCCATTGAATGATGGATATATAAGCAGGATGAGTATGAACTACCAAAATTTCTCGGGTGCTTCTGAGCCGGGAATTCTTGCCGGAGAGCCTGGCATGGCTACTACGCATGATAAAGGTTTTCTCTCTTTCCATACGGGTGACTTGGGGTCTACCACAGTGATACTGGGCGCCAAACTGCGTTTGAAGCAATCCACGTCGGGATCGAATCTTAACTCGGGCCAGTGCATGGTCGACATCAAGAACGGTTATTTTGGCAGCTCGGCCGGACTAGATAAAATGAATGACTACAGCACCTCGCTCGGGACGACAACCAATGCGTTCTCTATCACCCAGGCCAACTCGACCACAGACAACTGGTTTGAGGTTAACCTGACGAAATCAGTTGCGGTGAGAAATGTCAATCTCGCTAGCGATGGGCGGACCCAATTTCGTATCTACTTTGCGGAAGGGAACACCGCCGGTCGATACGAAGGCTGGTATTCAGGAAACAGCGCAAGTTATCCGCCGCAGTTGCTGGTCCGATATCAGTGAGTCATCGCGCTGCCAATGGCCCTGGATTGCGAACAGGGGCCATTCGCGGCAGCCAGCCGCCTAACGACTGCCCTGTTTTGGTGTGGGAAGCCCGTCCATTGGTTGGACCGGCTTCGCTTTTAGCCGACGATCCGTCCGGTCACTTCGCCAAAGCCCACCCGATAACCATCGCCTTCCGCCCAGCCGCTGATCGTCAGGCAATCGCCGTCCTCGAGCCATTTCCGCGTTTCCCCTCCTGGCAGCTGCAAAGGATTAGCCCCGCGCCACGTCAGCTCGAGCATGCTGCCGCGGCCGTCTTCCGCCGGGCCGCTGATGGTGCCGCTGGCCAGGAGGTCGCCCGGTTGCAGGTTGCAGCCGCCGACGGTGTGGTGGGCAAGCTGTTGCGCGATGCTCCAATAGAGATTCTGAAAATTGCTTCGGGTAATCGTCAGTGGCGCGCTCATCTTCGCCGTTTGCAGCGTCGCCTCCAGCCGGATGTCGAAAGTGAAATCGTCCGGCGCACGCAGGTAATCCATCGGTGCAGGGTCCTGCGCCGGGAGAGGTTTACGAAAGGGCTCGAGCGCCTCCAGGGTCACAATCCAGGGCGAAATGCTGGTGCAGAAATTTTTCGCGAGGAAAGGGCCGAGCGGCTGGTATTCCCAGGTCTGGATATCGCGCGCGCTCCAGTCATTCATCAGGACGAGCCCGAAAATATGATCCGCCGCCTGCGCGATCGGGACCGGTTCGCCGAGTTTGTTAGGCGGGCCAACGAAAAAAGCGGCCTCGAGTTCAAAATCGAGCGCGCGGCTGGCGCTGAAGATCGGCGCCTCCGCATCCGGCGGCTTGATCTGGCCGTGCGGCCGGCGCACCTTGGCCCCGCTCGGCACGATCGAACTGGCCCGGCCGTGATAAGCAATCGGGAGCCATTTCCAATTCGGCATGAGGGCGTTTTCCGGCCCGCGGAACATCGTGCCGACATTGAAGGCATGGTGATACGACGAATAAAAATCGGTGTAATCGCCAATCCGCGCGGGCAATTGCATCGTGACCGCGTTCTGCGCATGGAAGGCCCGCGCTCGCAGCGCGGCGTCATCGCGCAGGGTGGCGGTTTCGGCAGCGAGCAGGTGCTGCAAAATCTCGCGCACCTTGCGCCAGGCCGGCCGACCGAGGGCGAGAAAAGCGTTGAGCGAGTCGTTCGCAAAGATCGGACGCGCGCCGAAGTTTAGCGCGCGAAAATGGCCACCTTCCTCGAGCAGAGCGAGATCGAGCACGAGATCGCCGATCGCGACCCCGGCGCGGGCGGGGCCGTCGTTAGGCCGAAAAATTCCGTAGGGCAGGTTCTGGATTGGGAAGTGCGATTCCGGCGCGACTTCGATGAAGGAGCGAAGCGGGGTGGACATGATTTCAGGGAATTTTCAAAAGACCGAGCGCGCGCAGGGCCTCGCGCGGCTCATCAAAGCTGCAACTGCCTAACGACGTCACGAGCTGGCGGCGCGCCGTGATCTGCGCGGTGGAAATTTTCCAATCCCGCCAGCGCATCATCTTATCCTCGAAAACAAAGGCACTCCCCTCCTCCTCCGCCAGCATTTCCTGGGTCTGCGCTTCGCTCCAGCGATGCTCCGCCGCGAGGACGCCGGCCCCGAGGACGTTGAGGAAGCCGTGCATCTTCGTTCCGACGCTTTCGTGAAAAAGACGCACCGGATGATGCAGGCCCGCAGTGAACTTGATCGGGACGCGATGCCGCGCCGCCGTGACCAGGATTCGCGCGATTTGGGCCCCATCAGGAAAAGTCTCCGCGGTCACTCCGCCGGTGCGGAGTTTAAAACCGGCCCCGCTGCCCGAGAGGGCCGCAATCGCCTTCGCCGCCCCCTCCGCGGGCGCTTCCCAAAAAACGGTCAGGGGCAGATCGCCCAGGGTGGCGCGGGCCACGCCTAACGACTTCGCGACCGGTCCCGGAGGCAGGGGCATCTCGATCTGGCGGATCGAGACCACGCCTTTGTGTCCGTTGTGAAATTCCTTGATTGCTTCCGCCACCGTCTCGAGCGCGCTCCGAAACTCCGCCGGTTTCGTCGTCTTCGGCCCGAGGGCGGAAACCTCCAGCGGGTGTTCCTTGTCGAAAACCGCGAGCTGGGCGCGGGCTTCGCCGAATTTAGCCACCGGGAGAATAAACGCTCCGAGCATCCAGCGATCGGCGGTGCGCAGGTAGGCGGCATGGTTCTGCAAGGCCGGCTCGAGCTCCAGCTCCGCCGGGGGAAAAAGTCCCGCGTAATCGATCGCGTGGGTGATTAGTGCGCGTAAAGAAGCAGCCGACATTGGGAGAGAACTCAACGGCGCAATTACCGCGCTCGTCAACCGGTCGTTTCAGATCGTTTCGCTTCCGCCTCGTTCGCGCGGCTGAGACCGGCGAAAATCCAGCTCTGGATCAGGTTCGTTTTTTCGCAAACCCGGCCACGGGGCGCGTGAAGACAGGCCGGCAACCGAATCAGCCAGAGATGGAAATCGAACTCGAAAAGCGCCCTTCCGACATGCACGCGGGCGAAAACGGCGAGGATAAAACTGTCGTTACACCGCGCCTGCGCGTGCACGACCTCCTGAACCGGCCTTTCGATGTGCGCTCGTTCGCCATGACCGGGCTCTTTCTGCTCGCGGTTTTTTACACCATCTATTTTCTCCGCTCTCTCCTTCTCCCGATCGTTCTCGCCCTGCTTCTAAGCTACCTCCTGCGTCCGCTGGTGCGCGGCCTGGCCAAGATCAAAATCCCACCACTTATCGGGAGCGCCCTGCTCCTGCTCTCGCTCGTCGCCGGCCTCGCGTATGGGGGGTCTTTCCTGGCCGCACCCGCGGCCGGCTGGATCGAGAAGGCCCCCTACAGCCTGCAGCAATTGCAGCAACGGCTTTCCCCATTCAAGAATCCCATGGCCAAGGTCGCGCAGGCCAGCGGCGCGATCGAAAACCTGACCAACACCGCCACCGAACCCGCCACGCCGTCCGAAACCGGCCCCAACAAAACCCAGAAGGTGGAAGTGAAGCAGCACCCCATTTCCAAGCGGCTCTTCGCCCAGACGACCGAGTTTCTGATCAGCACCCTCACGATGCTCATCCTGCTCTACTTCCTCCTCGCTTATGACGGCGTTTTCCTAGCCAAGCTGATCAAACTCATGCCCACCCTCTCCGATAAAAAACGCGCGGTCTCGATCGCGAACGAGATCGAGAGCCAGATCTCGCGCTACCTTTTCACTGTCACGCTGATCAATCTCTGCCTTGGGATTGCAGTCGGGACAGCGGTCGGTTTTCTCGGCTTGCCCAACCCGATCATGTGGGGCGCGATGGTCGCGATCCTCAATTTCGTGCCCTATCTCGGCGCCCTCGTCGGCATCGCCTGCATGTTGCTCGGGGCGCTTCTCAGCTTCAATAACCTGGGCGTCGCGCTGGTTTTTCCCGGGACCTACCTCGCTCTCGCCACGCTCGAGGGGAACTTCATCACTCCCTTTGTCATGGGCCGCTCGCTCACCTTGAATCCCGTCCTGGTCCTCCTCTCTCTCACTTTCTGGGGCTGGATATGGGGCATCGCTGGCATCATCCTGGCCGTCCCGATCCTGGCCGCCTTCAAGATTTTCTGCAGCCACATCGAACCGATGGAGCCGCTGGCGGAATTCATCAGCTAAGGGGGCCGGCCCGAGTTTAACGTTGCCCCGCAAGCCCCTTCGGCGTTAAGAGATGGTGTGTCTGAAATCGCAAGCCCAGCTATCGCGCCTAACGAGTCGTCCGCGGCGCCGGTCTACTCCCGCAAGCACCCTTTCCCCGGCCGGCTCCTGGTTAACCGCCGCTTAAACAGTCCCGACTCGGAAAAGAACACCCGCCATTTCGAGATTTCGCTCGAGGGTTCCGGAATCACCTACGAAGTGGGCGATTCCATGGCCGTTTACCCGACAAACGAACCGGCGCTGGTCGAGGAAATTCTCCGCGCGCTCGAGGCCACCGGCGAGGAAGAGATCGCGGGCAATCGCGGGGTTCTCACCACTCTGCGCGCGGGTTTGCTCCGCGATTACAGTGTCACTCAGCCGACCCCGAAATTCCTCAAGGCCATCGCCCAACGCGCGAGCGCGGCGCCGCTCTTGAACGAACTGCTCGAGCCGGAGCGAAGACAGGATCTGACGGACTATCTTTGGGGAATGGAGGTGATCGATTTCCTCCTCGAACATCCCTCGATCAAATGGACGCCGCAGGAATTCGCCGCCCTTCTCCCCAAGCTCCAGCCGCGCCTATACTCCATCGCCTCCAGCCTCAAGGCGCACCCCAGCGCGGTTCATTTCATCATCGACGTCGTGCAATACCGCACCCATGGCCGCGTTCGCAAAGGCGTTTGTTCGAGCTTTCTCGCCGAGCGTTGCAGCGAGTCGCCCGCGCCGATTTTCCCTACCGTCTCGAAATTCCGGCTGCCGGAGGACCACGACGCGCCCATCATCATGGTCGGCCCGGGCACGGGCGTGGCGCCGTTTCGGGCTTTTTTGCAGGAACGCCAGGCCCTGGGGGCGCGCGGGCGGAACTGGCTCTTCTTCGGCGCCCAGCGCGCGCAGAGCGATTATTTTTACCAGGAAGACTTCGACCAGTTCAGCGCCGACGGCATTCTCACCCGCATCGACACCGCTTTTTCCCGCGATCAGGCGCACAAGGTCTATGTGCAGGATCGGATGCTGGAAGCGGCCAACGAAATCTGGAAATGGCTCGAAGAAGGCGCGCACTTTTACGTTTGCGGCGACGCCCGGCGGATGGCGAAGGATGTCGACGCCGCCCTGAGCCAGATCGTGCAGCAGCAAGGCGGGAAGGATGCCGAGGAAGCGAGCGAGTATGTCGAAAAGCTGAAGAGCGACAAACGCTACAAACGCGACGTTTATTAGCTCGACACCCGCATTGGGGAACGGGAATACCGCTTCTTACTTTGGGTCCGCCCCAAGGTGCACGCGGCGGGTAGTGCGCCCCTTGAGCGGGCCGTAATTCGTGATCTCACTTGTGTCCACATCGGCGGGCCCGCGATCGACTACGATGAGCTCCTGCTGGGCTTTGGTCTCTGCAAGATAGCGGACCGCTTCCGGGGTGTTCCCGCGCACAAACCGGACTTTTTTGGGCCCATCGGGAATCGCGACCATCACCATGTCGAGGTTTGGTGTTCCTTCATTGTTATAGATCTGCGAGCCCTGCGTGCGGGGCATGGTGTGCGCGAAAGTAACGCGCGACTCGGCCGCGGACGCCCAGGACGGTGAGGATGCCACTTTTTCAACGGCAGGAGCCGCTGTCGGTGGCGCGCTCGCCGCGGGCGGTGCGGTCAGGGATCGCGAAAGCACGAATAATCCCGCGAGGACAAGCAGGACGCATCCGCCGGCGATGACACTTCCGCGAGACGCGATTTGGCTCTGGTTCTCGATCGTTTCCATAACGATTAGGGGAACCAGGGAACAACGGTCGCGCTTTTCACATAGCTGGAGCGCCAGGATTGCGGAACCGGCTGTAAATTTCCGGTGGTCGGGAAGAAGGGCGGGGCGCCGCCAGGTTTATAGGCGCGCTGATCCCAAAGCCGTGTCTTGAGGATGCCATTCTTAAAGCTGTTGCCGGAATACAGCGCCCAGGAGTATCCATAGTTTTGTATCTCGCCCCCAATGGAAAGCGCGGCTCCCTTCGCCCGGGTCTTGAAATTTTCCACCCCGTAGCCGCCATCCTTCGTCGAGCTGGTCGAGGAACCAGTCGCCATGACGACGGCATCGAGATGAATCGGATCATTCACGTCCGCGGCGACGAGATTCCCATCAAGGTCCTTCTCTTTAATCATGACATCGGCTTCGGAAACTATCCCGAGGATATCGGTGACCTGATTCAGTTGGTCGAGGAGAGTAGAGACATAGTCCTGATTAATGCCCGAACCATCGGCGGTGTAGAGACCGGGCGCATCGGTGTAACTCATGTCATCCGGACGAGAGGCATAGTTAAGACTGCCCGTGATATCCACGCTTCCGCTATTCGGCACGGCCGGATCGCGCAAGGCACCGATCGTGAGCTGTCCATCGACAGTTCCTTGGAGCGACTTGATATTGCCATAGACGACCATGGCGTTGTTGATGTCTTTGATATTGTAGGTCCGTTTCGGACCGTAAGAAGGGCTCCCGTCTGCCTTAGGACCGAGATACTGTTGCACTATTACTTTTCCGTTGTTGCTCTTTCCGGCATCGGTGAGTTCGACGCTAAAGTTTGGCCCTTTCGACGGGTCATAACCGTTGTAGTTCGCAGGCAGGATGAGCCCGGCGTTATCGCGAAGTTGCTGGCTTCTCGTATCGACTTTCATGTCCGTTGGCATGGAGACAGGCTCGGGCAGGACATTCAAGCCTTTGTAAAACTGCGGAGCATTCTTGAAGGTACTGCTATAGTATTGAAGGATGTTGACGTAGTCATTCGCGTCGCTCTTTCCGTAGATCGATTTGTAGCTGTTGTAATCGGCAAAATAGCGGACGCCACCGGACGCAGCCGTGGTGGCATCATTAACCGCCCAAAGATTCGGCCAGAAGGCGAGACCGGAGTTACAATGATAAGGGCCGAGAAAGACACTCCCGAAGCCTTCAAACTGGAAGTAGCCCGGCATCCAGACACCGCCGAAGTCGTTTACGAAATACTCATACTTGGCAAAGTTCTCCTGGAACAAAGTCGTCTGCACGCGGCGGCAGATCGCGCGCATCCGGCTGCCCGATGCCGACGTCGCGGTTGAAGCCAGCGTCCAGCTGAGCTGCGAACCCATCGCCCGAGGATAGACGTTTACCGTGACTGATTGGAAAGGAGCAAACTGGGCCGCGGGGACATCCTCGTTCCAGATCTGATTCGTGATCGGCGGAGTCGCCATGCCCTGGAGTTGGACGATCGCTTTGGCGAGTCCTGCTTCCGCCGCCATCAAAGCGCGGTCATCCATCACGCGCTGGTCTTGCAGGTGTTCGATGTTCGACAAGCTGGCCAAATAAGTGCCCAGGCCGGCGGCAAGAAAGATCATCACGATCATGACCGCGACGAGGATCGAACCTTCCTCGCGGCGACGGATTCGGCCACGCAGGCGGAAACTGGGTGGGACGTGTGGTGAGTGGGACTTCGTCTGGGCTGTCATTATGGATTTCGCGGGATTGCGCTGGTCGAAAAGCGAAGGCGATCGGGTTCAATGCCGCCGAAGACGCGCCGCGAATAGCCGAGGATGCCGAGGACGAAACCCACACGGACAGTGCCATTGGGATTGCGGCGAAACTCGAGGTTCGTCACGTTGCTAGCGAGCAGTTTGTCGGTCGCTGGAATGGGCGCTGTGGTTCCGGTGTGGGAGTAGATTTTTCCCAGAGTTTGGCCCGTGGATAACACTCCGGTGGATGACCACCAATAGTAGGTGACAGTCGTCGGCCCCTCCGGGAGATTGATCACCGCGCAGGAGCCGTAGGTGATGTCCGTCCCGCCCACCTGCGTGTAGTCGCTGTAAATCTTTTCGGTCTGGGCAGACTGAAGACTTCCTTGGACCGCGCGGATGACCGCCGAGCCATTGTCTCGCGCCCACATTTCGCTCTCGTTGCTCCGAAAAAGCCAGACACCCTGGCTGAGGGCGAAGAAAAGGATTAGTCCGACGACCGTCGCCACCCCACCAGCCACCGCGAGCTCGACCAGAGTATGTCCTTCCGTCCCTTTCGATCCCATTCTCATAGGCTGGGAAAGCTCTGGCATATCGCCGTGCTCGTGCTCAGCGAAACGACCCGCTGACTGTTTCCGGGGTAAAGCTGCCACTGCATCGTCACCGTGACCTGCTGCAGCGTCGGCGTGGCTGGGTTGGTCACGAAATCCGCCCGCCAAACCCCGTTCGGGAGCTTATCCGGGATGGATGCCGGCGCGGCGGAAATGCCTGGGGCGACGTCCTCGATCGGAATCGCTTGCCAGGCATTGGCCACCGGCACGATCCAGCGCGCATCCGGCGCTCCGCCGGGTATTTGTTTGAGATAAACCGGTGCAATCGCGGTACTGTTGGTGATCTGCGGAAAAGGCTGGGCTTTGAAGAGCTCGAGGATTTCCGTCTCGATCGAGGCTGCGAGCATGCGCTGCGAGGATTCGCGATTACGAAACCGCATGTAGGCAATACCGCCCATGACGCTGAAGAGCGTCAGCCCAAGGATGGCGACGGCGACCATCACTTCCACGAGTGTAAACCCGCTTACCGCCCTGGGGCGGCGCCGGAAGTGGCCTCCGTCCTGAGGGTCATTCGCAAGGTGCATTGAATGCCTCTTCAAAGCAGACGCGATGCCAGCCTCGTCCGCATTCCAGTAAATCGGGAAAGACGAACCGCCGGCGCCGGGCCGCTAAGGTTGGGTCCGCAGTGCGAAACCGACCGCGACCAGCATCGCGAGCAAGCTAAAACCAGCGAGCGCGCCCCCGGCAATGAGCCACCACGGAAGGTAAACCAGCGTGAGGCGACCGTGCGCCGCCGCGGGCAACCGGATCAGCGGCGCGAACCCGCGATACGATTCGACCGCGATTTCCTCGCCGTCGAGCGTCGCGCGGTAGCCGTCGAAAAACGGGCGCGCGAAAACAAGCACCGCCGAGCGTTCGCCGGCGTCGACGGTGACCTTGGCGACGACTTTTTGCCGGGCGTCGCTGACCAGTTGGATCGTGACCGGCGGCGACTTCTCGTGAGGCAAATCGATCGCATGGAGCGGACCGATCGGCGCGCCCACCCGTTCGTAGACGCGCCCTTCTGTCTCCTCGTGCGCGAGCCGCCACGCCGACGCCGGCTCCGGCGCCAGGGTCATTGCGCGATCCACGAGCAGGCCGTCGATCCCGAGTTTCTCAAGCAAACCGCCCGGTCCGGCTTCCCGCTGGAGCAGGTATTCCGCGACGCCCGGATCGATCTCGCCGTGCGTGTAAAAGGTCCACGCCGGCCCGACCCCGGCCGCGCGGATCGGGCTGTAGCCGTTGATCAGCCGTACCCCGGCCCACATCGAAGTGCTGCCGGGGCGCGTGACCTGCCCGACCGGCGCAGGATGGTTCTTGAGCAGATAAGCTTCTTCCGGCGAGGGATAGACACTCAGGTAAAGTCGCGCCGGATCGAGCGGCTCCGTATTCGTTAGGCTCTGGGAAAAAGAATACTTCGGCACCCCGACGTTGGTCGAGACGAGCAGGTAAGTCGCGAGGAGCGAGGCAAAGACGCCGCCAGTCAAAAGCCAGCGCCAAAACTCCGTGAGTCGGAACTGCGCGAGCGCCTCCGCGGCAACGAGCGCGAGCACGAGATGGAGCAGCGGCAGCCAGCGAAAACTCCAGCGAAAAACATTCGCGCTCGGGAGCATCGAGATCATCAGGACGAGCGCAAGCAGGCCCAGCTCCCATTTCATTTGCCGCACGAACCGCCCGCGGAGAAAAAACAAACCCGCCAAAAGCGCGAGCGGCGGCACGGTGCCGCAGGCGAGCTCGATCGCGCTGTGCGGCCGCGCGTGGTTCGCAAAATCCGACCAGTTCACCGTCCACGCCGGCCAGACGAATCCCGGCAGCGCCGCCGGGGGCACGAGCCATTGCCAATGCGCCCCCGGGTTGGCCTGCTCCGCGCGGGCCGAGCCGTGCACGTAATCGAACAGCGCCAGCCAGGCCGGCGCGGAAAGCCCGAAACCGAGGACCAAACCCAGCGCCAGCGGCCAGAGTGCCGCGAGCCGTTTCGTTTCGCCTAACGACTTCACGGCCAACCAACCCGCGAGCAGTGCCAGCATCAGGACGGTGTAGGGAAAGCCGCCCGTCACGAGCAGATAAACAAACGGCGCCGGCCAAAGAAAACGCCATTTCGTGCGCGCCGGATCAAGCGCGCGCTCCATCCCCCACCAAGCCCAGTGAAGCCAGGCGAAGGCGCCCAGGGCGCCGAACCAATCGGACGCGCCCCAGCAGATGATCCAGCCATTGAGCGCCCCGACCAGCGCCACCATCGTCGCGAGCGAGGCCGACAACTGCCGATCGCGCGCGAGGAGAAACGATCCCGCCCCCAGGACAAAAAGGTGCGCCAGCGAAAGCGCGGCGGCCTGCTGCGCGAAGGCGAGCGGAAATTTCCAGATCAGGACGACGGCCGCGTTGACGAAAATCGAGAACGTCCCGTATTGAAATTCCCCCGCCAAATTGCTGCAAACCCAGGAATAGGGACTGAGCAAAGGGAGATGCCCTTCCGACCAGCTCCGGGCCACATCGGCAAACACCGGCAGAATGGAAATCTCGTAATCGTCCTTCCAAAAAACCTGCGGATCATGCCAGAGAAGCAGCCCGCAAAAGAAGAGAACGAGCGCCCCGGCCCCGAGCGCCCCGGCGAGATTCAACCACGGATTCACACGGCTTTTCACAGACGCAGAAGGCGGCTCTGCTTCGCTGTGTTTCATCCGTGTCCGTCCGCGGCCAGGAGAAACGTCACGCTTACAAGACGACCGGGCGGCCTTCGGTCATGACCAGCACCTTTTCTTCCACGCCATGGGCGCGGGCGCTCGAAAGCAGGCGCTCGGGCGGCTCATGCAGCGGCTCGTAGCCGAGGCGGAACGTCCCGTAATGCATCGGGACCAATTTGCGCGCGCGCAGCTCGAGGAAAGCGCGCACCGCCTCTTCCGGATTCATGTGCACTTCGCGTTTGCTCGGCGCGTCGTAGGCGCCGATCGGCAGCAGCGCGATCTCGATCGGGAAACGCGCGCCGATTTCCTCGAAGCCGGGGAAGTAGGCGCTGTCGCCGCAGTGGAAAATGGAGCGCTCGTTCGCCTCGATCACGAACCCGCCAAAACCGCGATGTTGATCGGCCAGCATCCGCGCTCCCCAATGATGACAGGGAGTGAGCGAAATCTTGAGCGGCCCAGTCTCGACCTGTTCCCATTGTTCGAGTTCGTGCACGATGTTGAACCCGAGATCGTGCACCAGGTTTCCCACCCCGGTTGGGACAACGATCGGCTGATCGGCCGCGACCCGACGCAGGCTGCGCCGATCGAGATGATCGAAATGCGCGTGAGTCACGAGGACGAGGTCGATCGACGGCAGATGATCGATGTGAAACCCGGGCCGTTTCAGGCGTTTGATCACGCTCAGCCACATCGACCAGGTGGGATCGATCAGGATATTCATGCCTGCGACTTGGATGAGAAAAGAGGCGTGACCGATCCAGGTCATGCCGACTTCCTTCGGCCCGACCTTGGGAAAGAGCGGCTTCTCACGGTCACCCGAGCGCCTGGTGAAAAGCGAGGGAATGAGGACCTCGGTGAGGAAGTTCCGCTTGTGCCAGTCGAGGCCCGGTTTCAGGCCGACGCGTTTTGGTGATGCGGCCGTGCGTTCGCTCCCGTTTTTGACGGAAGCGCGCACGACCTGAGTGCGCTTTTTCCGCGAAAAAGGTGTCGGCACAGTCGGCCAACCATATAAACTAACGCGGGTGAAGCAATCGTTTTGCCGAACCCCTCGCCAGCGGGTGAAAAAGGGGTATCTCGCCTAACGAAATCCCTCCCATGCAAAGCGCAGTTCCCCGCCGGCAACCACTCAGCGGCATCGCGCTTTCCGCCATTCTCGGCCTGCTCCTGGCCGAGTTCTTCCGCCTTCCCTTCGCTCTTCTCGGGCCGGCTATCGTGCTCGGCGCGGTCGTCTGCCTGGCCCGCCCAAACGGGTGGCTGACGCATCTCCTTGTCGCCGCTTCCTATTTCGCCCTGCACCAGACCCAATTGCACGATTCCCCCGGCGGCGAGCTGAGCAGGCGGCTGAGCGATCGGCCGCGGATGGTCTCGGTCAGCGGAACGGTGGCGAGCGAACCGCGACTTTCGCCTAACGACTACACGACCTTTCTCCTCCGGCTCCGTTCCATTGAGCTCGACGGGCGAGCCGAGCCCTGCCACGCCACCATCCAGGCACGCTGGAAAGCCAATCCAAGACTGGGCGACGAAATTCGCCTCGCCGGCATGCTCGAGAGCCTTCCACCGGCGCGCAATCCGGGCGTCTTCGATCTGCGCGCCTACCTCGAGCGGCGCGATGTTTTCCAGAGCATCTTTGTCCGTTACCCGGAAAACGGGACGATCGAGCGCAGCGGCGGCGCCGACCCGGTCACACGCGCGGCCGCCCGGGCGCGGGAATGGATGCGGCGCAACCTGACCCGCGACCTGGAAGATTCGCCCGAAGTGGCGGCGCTGATCAACGGGATGGCGCTCGGCTTGCGACACGAGACGCCTAACGACATCGAGGAACCCTTTCAGCAGACCGGGACGCTGCACCTCTTTGCCGTCGCCGGGCTGCATGTGGGCATCGTCGCGCAGCTGCTCTGGATCCTGGCCTCGCTCCTCCGCCTTCCGCGCCCGGCGGCGGCCGCTCTCATCATCCCCTGTCTTTTCTTTTACTCGGCCATTACCGGCTTCCACGTCTCGAGTCTGCGCGCCGCGACCATGGCCGCCTTCTTGTTAGGCGGAATTTTCGTCGATCGCCCGGTCCTCGCCCTCAACAGCCTGGCCGGTGCCGCCCTCGTCATCCTCGCCTGCGACTCCAACCAGCTTTTCACCTCCGGTTTTCAGCTCTCCTTCGCCGTCGTCGGGACCATCCTCCTCCTCGCCGAACCGATCGCGCGCCTCCTCCTCCGGACAGCGGAGCCGGATCCGTTTCTGCCGCGCAGTTTGCTCTCGTTAGGGCAACGCACTTTTCAGGGCGGATTTTTCTGGGGTGCGCGCGCCCTCTCCGTCTCGGCCGCGGCCTGGGCCGGTTCGCTCGCGCTCATCATCTGGTACTTCTATCTCATCACTCCGGTTTCCCTTCTCGCCAATCTGACCGTGGTGCCAGTGGCCTTCTGCGTTCTCGCGACCGGGTTAATGTCGTTAGTCGCGGCGCCTTTTCTGCCCGCCCTCGCGGTCGTCTGCAACAACGCCAACTGGAGCCTGGCTCAGCTCATTTTCGCTCTGGTGCATTTCTTTTCCGAACTGCCCGCCGGCCATGCCTACGTCGAGCGTCCGCACTGGCCGAGCGGAGCGCGCGCCGAAATCACCGTCCTCGACGCTGGCGCGGGCGGGGCGGCGCATCTTCGCGCCGGCGGCGCCGACTGGCTCTTCGATGCCGGGAGCATGCGCGATTACGAGCGTTTCCTGCGCGATTATCTGCACTCGCGGGGGATCGACCGGCTCGAGGGCCTGGTCCTGAGTCACGGCGATTCGCTCCACCTCGGTGGGGCCGGTTTCGTGCTCGACGAATTTCGTCCCCGGCGCGTCATCGACAACGGCGCGCCGGATCGCTCCCGCGTCCATCATGCCCTCCTCGTTAGGCTAAAAAATCCGGAGATCGCGGCGCGGGGTCGGGTTTTCACGCTTGGACGCGAGGTGCGCGCGCGCGTGCTTTATCCTCCAGCCGGCTGGAAGGCGAAAGCGGCCGACGACCAGGCGCTGGTCGTGCAATTGACGATCGCCGGGAAACATCGCGTCCTCCTCCTCTCGGACAGCGGCCCGTCCACTGAGCGCGCGCTGCTCGCTCAGCCTAACGACCTGCGGAGCGACATCCTGATCAAAGGCCAGCATTACTCCGGCGTTGCCGGCTCGGCGGAATTTCTCGACGCCGTCCGTCCGCAGTTGATCGTCGCCAGCTCAGTCGATTTCCCCGCTCGCCAGAGGATCCCAGACGATTGGGCGCGGATGGTCCGCGCCCGTGGCATTCATCTTCTCCGCCAGGACGAAACCGGGGCGGTTACCCTGAAATTTTTCCGCGACGACTGGGAGGCCACGCCGTTTCTCGGTCAGCCCACCTTACGCAGCAGGAGCCGGTAGATCGCCGCGCCGTCGGCCAGGAAATGTTTTTCGAAGGTCGTGATGGGGAATTGTTCCTCCGGCTCCGGCGCGACTTCGACAAAGTATTCGGGCAAAATCACCGTCCGGATCGCCTCGAAATAATTCTCCTGGTCGGTCACAAGCCGAAGGCGGCCGCCGAGCTGGAGGAGACGATGCACCAGGACGAGAAATTCCGGCGTCACCATCCGCCGGCGCCGATGTTTACTCTTCGGCCAGGGATCGGGGAAAAGAACGTGCACCATCTCGGCCGTGGCCGGCGGGAGCAGGTATTGGATGGCGTAGCCGCTCTCGATCCGAAGGAATCGGACGTTCGTTAGGCCAAGGCGCGAGGCCTTTTTGCAACCCCGCCAGACTCGCCCGGCCAGCTTCTCCAGCCCGAGGTAATTCCGCTCTGGGAATCGTACCGCCTGCGCGACGAGGTAGGCGCCGTCGCCGCAGCCGATATCGACTTCCAGCGGCGCCGGACACGGAAAAATCCGCGCCAGCTCGAGCGGCGCGAAATAGTCCGTTGGAAAGAGTTCGAAATCTTCCGCGGCCATCCGGGCGCCTGGTGTTTCCTCCGTCATCTCGACTGATTCCACCGCACGCTGAGGCAGGTCTGGCCCGGCTACTTCTTCATCAGGTCGAGAACGGCGGCCGTCATCGCCACCAGGCCGGTGCGAATGGTCGGCTCGGGCACGGGCAGGAATTTGCTCGAGTGCAGCGAGGGGAGAGATGCGCCGGATTTTTCAGCGGCCGCCGCCTTGGCCGGATCAACCGCGCCGACGTTAAACATGAAGGCCGGGATGGAGTGATCGGGCAGGCTGAACTCGCTGAAATCTTCGCCGCCCATGGTGGGTGGTTTGTCGAGCACGTTGTCGGCGCCGATCGCGGCCGTGATCGCGGCGCTGGAGCGCTTTGTCAGCTCGGGGTTATTATAGGTGGACGGCGTAAAACCGTCCGTCTCCACCTTCACCTCGGGCATCTTGTCGTTAGGCAGGCCCGCCGCCATGGCGCAGCCTTTCGCGATCCGCTCGATCGCGGCCAGGACCTTGTCGCGTACTTCGCTTTTATAAGTGCGCACCGTTAGCTGCATCTTCACTTCATCGGGAATGATGTTGTGTTTGTTGCCGCCGTGGATGGATCCGACCGTCACGACCATTGGCTCGACCGGGTTGATTTCGCGCGACGCGATCGTTTGCCACTCGTTGATGATTTCCGCGGCGAGGACGATCGGGTCCTTCGTCTTGTGCGGGTAGGCGCCGTGGCCGCCGATTCCTTTCACCGAAACATCGACCGAATCGACCGCCGCGTAGCAATAACCTTCCGTGACGCCAATCTTGCCGGCCGGGATTTCCGCATCGTCATGCAGAGCGAGGGCGTAGTCGGGTTTGGGCCAGCGCGTGTAAAGGCCGTCCTTCAGCATCGCCTTGGCTCCGCCGACCGTTTCCTCCGCCGGTTGCCCGATGAAAAGGAGCGTGCCTTTCCATTGATCCTTCATTTTCGCGAGCGCGCGCGCCGTGCCGATGAAGGTGGACATGTGAATGTCGTGTCCGCAGGCGTGCATGACGGAGACGTCCTGGCCGGCGTCGTTTTTCGTCTTCACCTTGCTGGCGTAGGCAGCGCCGGTCTCTTCATTCACCGGCAAAGCGTCGAGGTCGGTCCGGATGAGCACGGTCGGACCTTCGCCGTTTTTCATCATGCCGACGACGCCGTAGCAGGTCAGGCCCGGCTTGTCGTATTTACCGACCTTCTCGGTCACTTCGTAGCCGGCGGCTTTTAATTCTTTCGCCACAATCGCGGCCGAGCGCTCCTCGTGGGTCGAGAGCTCGGGATGTTCGTGCAGATCCTTGTAGATCGTGAGCAAAGAGGGCAGCTCGGCGTCGGCTAGTTCCTTCGGCGTTTGCGCGGGCAGGGTGAGCGGGGCGGCGGCGAAAGCGAGCAGAAAAAGAGCGGTCGTCGGAAATCTCATCCCGCATCCTAGAGCGAAAATTTGCTTGGGCAACGCGAAGCCGCTTTGCTTCGCGGGTTCCCCTGTGGCTCCTTCTCCCTAACCAATGACGCGCATCCTTTACCTCGATTGTTTTTCCGGGATCAGCGGCGACATGACCGTGGGGGCGCTCTGCGACCTGGGGGTGGAACCGGGAAAGCTGGAAGCGGAGCTGGGCAAGTTGTCGTTAGGCGAAATGGAGCTGCGATTCGAACGGCAATCGCGCCAGGGAATTAATGGGGTGAAGTTTTCCGTCCACGAACAGGGGCACGTGCACGGTCGTCGCCACGACCAGATTCGCGAGCTCATCGGCGGGAGTAGGCTTTCGGATTTCGTACGGCAACGAGCGCTCGCCATCTTCGAACGAATCGCGATCGCGGAGGCAAAGATCCATGGCGTGCCGGTGGAGTCGGTTGGCTTCCACGAAGTCGGCGCGATCGATTCAATCGCCGATATCGTCGCTGTCTGCGTCGCACTCGAAGAACTCGGGCAGCCGCGCGTGATTGTTTCGCCGCTGCGCGAAGGCCGCGGCTGGATTGACTGCGCGCACGGGCGATTTCCATTACCGGCGCCGGCCACGCTCGAGATTCTGCGTGGGGTCGAGCTCGAGCTGGTCGATGAACCATGGGAATCGATCACCCCCACCGGGGCGGCGATCGCGCGCGACTTTGCGGAATCGTTTGGTCCCATGCCGCGGATGGAGATCGAGCAAATTGGTTACGGCATCGGGACGCGCGAACTGAAAGAACGACCAAACGTCCTGCGTGCCGTCCTCGGCCGGGCCACGGAAACCGCGCCTAACGACTACGAGACCGATGCGATCGTCGAGATCGAAACCAACCTCGACGATTTCTCGCCCGAGCTGGCCGGCGCCGCGCTGGAGCGGCTGCTCGCGCTCGGCGCGCTCGACGTCACGCTCACCCCCGTGCAGATGAAAAAGAACCGGCCCGGGGTGCGGCTCTCCGTCCTCTGCGAGCCGGCGCTGGAAACGAAAATCGTGCACCTGCTCCTGACTGAGACGAGCGCGTTTGGGGTGCGGCGAAGCGAGAAACGCCGTTACAAACTCGAGCGCCGTTTCGAGCAGGTGCAGACGGCATTTGGCGAAATCACCCTCAAACTGGGCCTGCTCCAAGGCGAAGTCGTCCAGATCGCGCCGGAGTTCGAAAGTTGCCGGGCCGCGAGTGAACGCACGCACGAACCGCTCCGCCTGATTTATCAAGCCGCGCTGGCGGCATACTCCAAAACGTGATCGTGTGAAGTTTCGCGGAAAACTCTGTCATGACCCAAGCCGATGAAACTCTCGCCCTGAATGGTGTCGAGGTGACGGGCGAGATCACTCCCGCCTTCGCCGAGATCCTGACCCCGGAAGCGCTTGTTTTCGTCGCCCAGCTGCATCGGACGCTAAACGGGCGGCGTCTCGATTGCCTGCAGCGTCGCCAGCAGCGGCAGGCGGCCCTGGACGCGGGCGGCAGGCTCGATTTCCTCCCCGAGACAAAGGAAGTCCGCGAGGGCAAATGGACCTGCGCCAAGATTCCGAAAGACTTGCGCGACCGGCGGGTGGAGATCACCGGGCCAACCGATCGCAAGATGGTGATCAACGCGCTCAACTCGGGCGCGAAAATGTTCATGGCCGATTTCGAGGACGCGAACTCGCCCACCTGGGCCAACATGGTCGAGGGCCAGATCAACCTGCGCGACGCGGTCCGCCGCGACATCACCTTCAGCAATCCGGACGGGAAGAAATACCAGCTGAAGGAGAAGGTTGCGGTCCTGCTCGTTAGGCCGCGCGGCTGGCACATGGTCGAGAAGCATGTTTTGGTCGATGGCCACCCGGTGGCGGGCGGGCTTTTCGACTTCGGGCTCTACTTCTTTCACAACGCGAAGGAGCTGATCAAGCGCGGGAGCGGCCCGTATTTTTATCTCCCGAAAATGGAGAGTCATCTCGAAGCGCGGATCTGGAATGACGCTTTCAAGCTGGCGCAGGAGGAACTTGGCATTCCGCAAGGAACGGTTCGCGCCACTGTCTTGATCGAGACGATCCCGGCCGCCTTTGAGATGGATGAGATCCTTTACGAACTGCGCGAGCACTCCGCCGGGCTGAATTGCGGGCGCTGGGACTACATTTTTTCCTGCATCAAGCGCTTCCGGAACAAACCCGATTTCCTCCTCGCGGACCGCGCGTTGATCACGATGACGACGCATTTCATGCGCTCGTATTCGCTCCTCTGCATCAAGACTTGTCATCGCCGCAAAATTTTCGCGATGGGCGGGATGGCGGCGCAAATCCCGGTCAAAGGTGACGAGGCCGCGAATGAAGAAGCCTTCGCCAAAGTGCGCGCGGACAAGGAACGCGAAGCGAGCGACGGCCACGATGGCACCTGGGTCGCGCACCCCGGCATGGTGCAACTCGCGCTCGATGCTTTTAACGCAAAAATGCCGGAGCCAAACCAGATCGACCGCAAGTGCGACGATGTGAATGTGGCCGCGAGCGACCTGTTGGATTTCGGCCCAAGCAGTCCGATCACCGAAGCGGGGTTGCGCCAGAACATCAGTGTCGGCGTGCAATATCTGGAAGCCTGGCTGCGCGGCAGCGGTGCGGTCCCGTTGTTCAACCTGATGGAAGACGCCGCCACCGCGGAAATTTCGCGCGCCCAGGTCTGGCAATGGATCCGGCATCGCGACGGGAAATTGAGCGACGGACGCAAAGTAACGAAGGAACTTTTCCGGAGCGTGCTCGCGGAAGAACTGGCGAAAGTGAAACGCTTCGAGGGCGACCAGTTCGAGACTGCGCGCGACCTCTTCGACCAGATCACAACCGACGACGAGTTCGTCGAGTTCCTGACCCTGCCCGGCTATGAAAATCTCGGGTAGGGTGGG
>JBBPZS010000023.1:0-14848 GCA_038198605.1 Chthoniobacterales bacterium
GCTCGGGGAGTTGAAACTCCTCGACACCGCGCCCGACCCGCTCTTCGACCGCATCACGACCAAGCTGGCGCGGATTTTCGACGTGCAAATCGTCCTCGTCTCGCTGGTCGATCGCGACCGCCAATTTTTCAAAAGCCAAAGCGGCCTGCCCGCGGACCTGGCCGCAACCCGCGAGTCCCCGCGCGCCGTCTCGATCTGCGGCCACGTCGTGGCGGAAAACGAACTCATCGTGGTCGAGGACCTGGCGCGCGACCGGCGTTTTGCCAATAACCCGCTCCTGCGCGAGCGCGGGCTGCGCTTTTATGCCGGCGCGCCGCTGCGCGCGCCTAACGGCCAACCAATCGGCACTCTCTGCCTGCTCGACCCGAAGCCGCGGCAGTTTTCCGCGCGGGAGATCAGCCTGCTGGAGGAATACGCCGCCGATATCACGGAGGAAATCGAGCGCCAGAATTCCTCCGCTCCCGCCAGCGTGCCGGCGGCAACCTAACCGGCGCAGGATTTGCCCGGCATCCGACGATGCCGCCGCGCGAGAAAGGAATTGTTCGCCGACTTCCGGCAACTCCTTTAACTTTGCCGCACTGCCGAAATGGAAACGCTGGAAGAGATCAAAGCGCGCGCGGAAGCGGCGGTCGCCGGAGCGAGAATCGAGGTCCTCACCAATCCCGGACCCGCCAACCAGCCCTCGCTCTTGCTCAATCACGCGCACGCCGCGCAGGTTGCGCTCTTTCTCCGTGACGATCCGGAGCTGCGTCTCGACTTCTGTTCCAACGTCACCGGGGTCGACTGGCTTGACCGCACGGTGAAGAAAAAAGTGAAGGTGAAGAAGCTGGTCGAGGGCGAGGAACAGGAAGTCGAAGAAATGCAGGAAGAGTTTACCCCGGGCTACCTCGAAGCGGTTTATCACCTCTACTCGATGGCACACAAACACGGACCGATCGTCGTTAGGCTGCGAACGACCGACCGCGCCGAAGGTGCCCCCCTTCCCTCCCTCACCCCGATTTGGCGGAGCGCGGAATTCCAGGAACGCGAAATCTACGATCTCTACGGCATCCACTTCACTGATCATCCCGATCTCCGCCGCATCCTGATGTGGGACGAGTTCACCGACTTCCCGATGCGAAAAGATTACGTCGAGCCGGATGACTACGAGTACGAGCCGACACCGCACGACGAGGTCCTGGCGAAAGCGAAACAGCATTACGCGCTGCGTCCAACCCAGGACGGCGCGGAAAGCATCACCGCCGAAACATGAGCACGACCGGCTTCCATGAACTCGAACAGGCGCCGACGCCCAGGACATCCCGCTTCGACGGTGAGCTGCTCGAGGTCTCGATGGGGCCGCAGCATCCCTCGACCCACGGCGTCTTCCGGATGAACGTCGCGCTCGACGGCGAGATCGTGCGCAAGCTCAAGCCGGTCTTCGGCTACCTCCATCGCAACCACGAAAAGATCGGCGAGAACACGAGCTACCTCGGCTCCATGCCTTACACCGACCGGCTCGATTACTTTTGCTCGATGACCAACAACTGGGCCTACGCGCTCAGTGTCGAAAAGCTCGCCGGGATCGAAGTCCCGGAGCGTGCCGAATATTTGCGCGTCATCCTGGCCGAGCTGACCCGGCTGGTGAATCACACTTCATTGTTAGGCTTCCTCCTTAGCGACATGGGCGCGTGGGGCACACCGCTCATGTATGCCTTCCGCGAACGCGAGCGCATGCTCGACCTCTTCGAGGCGCTCAGCGGATCGCGCATGATGTGCGACTACATGCGTTTCGGCGGTTGCCGCGTCGATCTGCCCCCAGGCTGGCTCGAGGTGGCCCGCAAAATCGTCGATGGCTTTCCGCGCTTCCTCGATGAGTTCGAGAAACTCATTACCGGCAATGAAATCCTCATCGCCCGTACCTACGACGTCGGAAAAGTTTCCGCCGAGCTGGCAATCAACGCGGGCATTACCGGCCCCGGTCTGCGCGCCTCGGGTGTGAACTACGACATTCGCAAAGTCGATGGCTACGGCATCTATCCGCGCTTCAAGTTTCGCGTTCCGTTAGGCGACCACGGCGATTGTTATGATCGCCTCATGATGCGGGTGCTCGAGTTGCGCGAAAGTCTGGGGATTCTGCACCAGGCGATGGACGAACTTCCGGAAGGCCCGATCCAAAATCCGAAGGTAAAAATCCGCGCCTTCAAGCCGCCGACCGGCGAGGCCTACGGCCGCATCGAAGCGCCCAAGGGCGAGCTCGGCTTCTACTTGATCAGCGACGGCAGCGGAAATCCCTATCGCTACCGCGTCCGCCCCCCGAGCCTGATCAACCTCACGATCCTGGAAGACATGTGCCTCGGCCACACCGTCGCCGACGTGATGGTCATTCTCGGCAGTATCGACATCGTGATGGGCGAGGTGGACCGATGATCGCGTCGCCAGACCGGGCCGCCGGAATGAGTTCCAGCGTTCCTTTGAGGGATGCTGGGTGCGATTTACCGGGGAGGAACTAGCCCAGCACTGAAGTGCTCCCATTCTCAATCGCCCCGATGGGATTTTTGTTTTAACCACTATCGGGGAAATCCCTTGCTTTGACCGAGTGCTCTAGCAGGATCATCTCTTGAGAACGTGCCGGAATGATTCGTAAAACTGCGTGACTGCCTTGGCTGATATCGCCGCGCTCATCCGCGCCAAAAAATCGGAATTGCTCTCCCAATGGCGGCGCGACGTCCGCCTCCTGCCGGGCGCGGAGCATCTCGATTTGCCGACGCTCAACGATCACATCCCGACCTTTATCGACGAGCTGATCGATGCCATGGAAGCGGAGGCCGACGAGCGGGTCGCGGAAGCGCACGCCGGGGGCAGCCCTTCGGCGCATGGGTTGCAGCGTCTCGAGGACGGCTTCGACATCGCGGAAGTGGTCGCGGAATACAATATTCTGCGCGATGCCTTCCAGGATCTGGTGGAACTTCACGGGCTGATTTTGCAAGGCCGCGCCGCCCGCATCGTCAATCGCGTGCTCGACGGGGCGATCGGCGTGGCTGTGAAAACCTACGCTGCGCAGAAAGCGGTCGAGCTGCAACAACGCCGCGAGGAACATCTCGCCTTCGTCGTGCACGATCTGCGCACGCCGCTCTCCGCCATGTCGGTCGCCGCCCAGGCTCTGACCGAGACCCTCCCCGAGTCCGCCACGGCTAATGACGCGGCCGTCATGGTGAGGACGCTCCATCGAAACCTCGGGCGCCTCGACGCCCTCGTCACCAAGGTGATGCTCGAGCAGGTCAATCTCGTTTCCTCGGCCGGGCGCAAATTGGAGGTGCGGGAAGTCGACCTCTGGCCGCTCGTGCAAAATCTTCTGCACGATCTGCGCCCTTTGAGCGATGCCAGTCAGACCCGCGTCCTCAATCTGGTCCCGAAAGATTTCACCGTGCAGGCGGATGCCGCCCTCCTCACCCAGGTCTTTCAAAATCTTGTCTCCAACGCCCTGCGCTATGCGCCCCACGGCGAAGTGCTCCTCAGCGCCCGGGTCGCGCACGGCCGGGTGGAGTGTTCGGTGGAAGATGATGGCGAAGGCATCCCGCCCGAACGCCTCGAGCGAATTTTTGATAAACTGGAAACCGATCCGGACCCGGAGAAAAGCGGCACCGGCCTCGGCCTGGCGATCGTGAAGCAAACCGTGGAGGCCCACGGCGGCGAAGTCACGGTCGAGAGCCGGCCGGACCACGGCACCATTTTCCGCTTCACCCTGCCGCTCCCGGCGGGAGCCGATGCGGGGAATTCATGAGCGCCGGAAAACTCGACGTCACGGCCTAACCGCCTCACCATTTAACCATGATCGGCTCAGGAATACTCAAGGGGATGGCGGTGACGGGCCGTAACTTCATCGGGAGTTATTTCGAGAAGGATCGCCTAACGACCGTGCAATATCCCGAGGAGCGGGACGTGCTCCCGGAAAATTCGCGTAATTTTCCCTTCCTGGTCTACGACACGAACGACGCCGAGGCCGGCTTGCGCTGCGTGGCCTGCAAGATCTGCGAAAAGGAATGTCCGCCGCAGTGCATCTACATCGTCAAGAGCGAGGACAAAAAGCCCGATTACCTGGGTAAACCGCAGTTTTATCCGGCCACGTTCGACATCGACATCTCGGTCTGCATGAGCTGCCAGATTTGCGTCGAGGTTTGCCCCTTTGAGGCGATCAAGATGGACAAGGTCTATGAACTGAGCCGGCGCGAGCGTTTCGATGCGCTCCTCATGCGCAAGGGTGAGCTGGCGAAATCGAACGACTACTACCACCGCATCCATCCGCTCGAGGCCGAAGCGGTCGACGCCGCGCTGACCGCGGCGGCGGAAAAAAAGAAACCTGCGCCAGTCCCTGCGGCGGCACCGCCCGCGACGACCTGAGGCGCGACGACTAAGCCTCCGGGGAGGACGGGCTGTCAGCCCGTCGTTCGGCGCAGTCTGCGCCGAACATCATGCGCCGTGGTGATTTTAGAGCGATCGTCGCCGAGTAGGTGGCGCTGCGCGCCAATGCATTGGGTGAGACTCACCCAATGCGAACGGGCTGGCAGCCCGTGCTCCCCGGAGATGGTGAGGCGCGCCGAGTGGGTTATCGTGCAACTTCCAAAATGCGCTTCAGACTCCTTCCCATCTTTCTATTGGCTCTCTCGTTAGGCGACCTTGGGGCCCTGGCCGCGGCGCCGCCGGATTTTTCGCAGATGCTGCACTGGCGCAACATTGGCCCCTATCGCGGCGGACTGGTGCGCGCCATCTCCGGCGTGCCGTCGCAGCCGAACGTTTTCTACATGGCGCAAGTGAACGGCGGCGCGGGAGCGGCGCTCGGGCTTAATAGTCCCGACGCTATTCTGCCTAACGAACTCGCGACACGGGTCGTGGATCGCCCCCTCCTCAAACTTCCGACCTCAGCAGCGGCAATCGATCATCCGCCGCAGCTCGCCTAACGATTGAAGTGCATCCTCGCGCCCTGAAGGCGTGAGTCTTCCGCATTTCAGTCCAACCGGATTCACACGCCTGTGGTGGGTCCGCCGCCCGCTTTGCCACGATTCACCGAGTCGGATCACAGTGTCCGACGACTTCCAAACCGCGCTGAATGAGAGTAAACGCGCGAGGACCTTCTTCGGAAAACTGGATAGCCGCAATCGCTATGCGATCCTTCAGGATTCACGCCGCCAGAAAGTCTGAAACCCGAGCGAAGCGCATCCAGCAATTCGCTGCTATGTGCGCGGAGCGAAAAGCTTTATCCGTGATCAATTGCGAGCCTTAATCCACGTGAAACCATTTTTAACAGCGCGGACATGCGCGGTCTCGGCCTTTCTTATCTGCGCAGCGGTTATTGTGTCGGCGCAAAACACCGTGCCCGCTCAGGAAACGCCGCCCATCTCCGACGCGAAGTTTGACGCCGCTCGGCTGCGGACGGGCCGGTTCGATTATCACATCATGCAGAACGGGAAGCAGCTTGCGACGTTCACAATTACGATCGCCAAACAGGCTGGCGGAAATTTTCGCTTCACGGCAAAGGGCCTCGATTAGGAATGGGAATCAATTGCCACGTCGTCGTTCGCGCCGGTTTCAGCCGGGCTTCGAATCGAACAAGCGAAGGATAAGAAAATTATTCGATGAATCTCAACTACGACGGCAATCGCGTGACCGGATCAGCCGGAACAACGGTCGAAAGCATGACGCATGAGACCAAAGCAGCGGAGATGAAGCCCGTGACCGCGGATGTGCCCGCCGGCACCGTCGATCAACGGATCGATTGGGCGGCAATGCTTGCGAGCCGTTTGGAGATTGGGAAGAAATTGAACTTCACCGTCTACGATCCGGCGACGGGCGTGAGCAAAGTGGCCGGCGAAATCAGCAAAGCGGAAACGACTCGTGTGCCCGCGGGAACTTTCGACACCATCCGTACCATTTATAAGATCGAGAAATCGGAGGGCACGGAAAAATACGAGGTGCTGGCGAGCAAGGAGATGCCTCGCTTCATGGTCCGCGAAGATTTTTCCAACGGCATGTCCATCGAACTTGCGAAGATAAGCAATGAAGGTGGCTAGGCCGAAGCGCGAGCGATATTAGGAAACTAGCGCCGAAGACTCGCGCGCGGGCGCCGGGTTTAGTCCGTCGGCTTCTTCCCTTGCAGACTCTGGATAAGCTCGTCTTTCCCCTCAGCCGGACAGACAACACGCACCGTCGCCCGTTTGCCGGCTTCGATAATCCGGTTTTCGATCTTCAAATGGGAACAGCATTTTTGTTCGTTCGTCGCCCAAGCTTCGAGATCGGGCCAGGACATCTGTGTCAGATCGACTTCGAAGCTGAACCCGTCTGACGAGACTTTCACGCCGCTCGCGCTGCGGCGAAGCATTGCGAGTAGTGCAAGGTGAGTGCTCCGTTCGGCCGGCGCCATCGACATCAGGGTGCAACTATCCGGCAGTGACAGGGCCTCCCGTTGCTCCTCGCCAGATGCCTTGCCAAACGCGAATGCAAGAACGAAAACAAGCCCTGACGCCAATACCGAGTAATATATTAGTGATCTCATGCGTTGAATCGTCGCGGTTAAACCACAGTTCATGTCAAACGCTTTTGTGACTATCGGGGAATTGGCTAGCCGTTTCGGACTACGTCCCTCGGCCCTGCGTTTTTACGAGCGCTCAGGTTTGCTTGATCCTCCTGGCAGGATTGGCGGGAGGCGGGTTTACGACGACATCGCCGCGAGACGGATTGGGTTCATCCGCAACGCCCAGGAAAGCGGGTTAAGTCTAAGCGAGATAAAATTACTCATTCGCGAGGGCTTGGCCGGGATTTCACCGGGCCGACTTTGGAGAAGGGTTGCCACGCGGAAGCTCGCTGCGATGGATCGCAAAATCGTAGCCTTACAAGCGGGTCGAGCCTCGCTGGCGAAAGCGCGGGCGTGTCGCTGCCAAACTTTCAGTCAATGTGAAAGAAAGGTGGCGCGATATTAGCACGCAAACAAACAAGACGGCGGTTGTGCGCATTTTCGAAGAGGCGATCAACCAAAACAAACCGGAGCTGGCGGACCAGCTCTTTCACGAAAACTTCGTCGATCACACTCCAATCGACGGGCAGCCGAAGGGCCGCGCCGCGGGTCGCTTCATCGTCGAGTTCCTCAACTCGGGAGGACGCAGTGCCGGAATCGTTCTGCACCAGCTCGTCGCGGAAGGTGACCTCGTCGGCCTCCGCTGGACCGCCGGTCCGCCCGAGCGCCCTGCGATCGAAGCAATCGTCATGCTCCGCTTCGAGAGCGGGTGCGTCATCGAGCGCTGGGCCGCGTTCATCCGGCACGAAGTCGGTTGATCGGGATACCATAACTGGCTTTCCGCGGCGGCCGGCGGAGGGGTCAGGCCGCTGCCACTGCTTCGATTTCGAGTAGCCACCGCTCATCGAAGATGCCCGTGATTATGGCGGTGAACGCGGGCGCGTGGTCCCCCAGCACAGCTTGACGTACTTCGCGATTCTGAACGGCGTACTCTCGCGAGGAAAGAAACGTCGTGACCTTCACAAGGTTTGCGACCGTCATGTTTGCAGCCTCGAGCTGGGAACACACGTTGACCCATGCAAGCTCCGCCTGAGACTTGAAGTCTTTGGGAACCTCGCCCGTTCGGGTTTCCGGAACTTGGCCGCTGATGAACAAAAAGCGCTGCGAGTCGCGGACTTCAATTGCTTGTGAGTAACCGCCCGATGGTTTCGGTGCTGCGCTAGCGTTGATGGTGTTGAGATTCATACTTTACTCACCTTTCTGAGTTCGCTTTCCAGAGCCGCGGCGAGTTGCCGGACGCCGCGCCGGATTTCTTTTTGATCCACGCTCGCGAAGCCGAGGTGCAAACCTTCCCGGGCCGCTCGCCCCCAATAGTAGGGGCTGAGAGGAGTGACTTCCACGTCGCGCTTCGCCGCGGTTTGCGCGGCTGATTCTCCGTCGATGCCGTCGCACAACCATCCGGCCGTTTGCAATCCGGCTTCAATCCTTGGGATCTCCAGCAGGCCCGTCAGCGCCTCGCGGGCGGACTCGAGGAGAACGGAAAGCCGCCCCGCGTAGACCTCACGCATTCGCCGGATGTGACGCCCGAAATGCCCCTCGGTGATGAAATCGCAAAGCACCGCCTGCTCGAGGTGCGGCGCGTGCCTGGTGGTGATTGATCTGGCGGCCGCGAAACGGTCCACCAGGTCTGGGGGAATAACCAAGTAGCCGAGACGCAACGCAGGGAACATCACCTTGCTGAAACTTCCCGCGAAGAGGACGACGCCATGCTGGTCCAAACCCTGTAGCGCCGGAAGCGGACGCCCAGAATAGCGATACTCGCTGTCGTAGTCATCCTCGAGAATGATCGCCCCAGCTTTCCGCGCCCATTCGAGCAAATCCAGGCGCCGGCGGAGGCTCATGGTGATGCCTAACGGGAATTGGTGGGCCGGCGTGATGTAAACCAAGCGCACGCCCTGCAATTTTCCCGGCTGCAATCTGATGCCTTCATCATCCAAAGGCAGCGCGACGATCTTCGCTCCAAGAGCTTCGAAGGTGCAAGCCGCGCCGGGATAGCCCGGGTTCTCCAGCGCGACGCGATCGCCGGGATTCAAAAAGAGCCGTGCGGTCAGATCGAGCGCTTCCTGGATCCCACAGACGATCACGATTTGTTTTGGGTCGCATTTCACTCCGCGCGAAGTGGTCAAGTAATCGGCGATCGCTTTTTGCAGCGGCTCGTAGCCCATGGCATCGCAACCGAGCAAGTGAGTGGCCGAAGCGAGTCTCGCCCGGCGCGCCGCGATCTTTGCCCAAAGGGTGGTGGGAAACAAATCGAGCGCCGGCTGATTCGCGCGAAAGGCTCGCACACGACGACTGCCGCAGCCGGGAAGCAAGGTCACACGCGCGGCGTAGTTCGAAAATCTGCGGCGGGGCTTTGTCTGAGCCGGCTGCTGGGCCATTTTTGTTCTCGCGGGCCTGAACAAATCGTCCGGCAGGACCTGGCTGACGTAGGAGCCTGAGCCCACGAGGCCTTCGAGATATCCCTCGGCTTTGAGTTGTTCAAAGGCGCCCACGATCGTCCCGCGCGATAATCCGTATTGCCCCGCGAGCTCGCGCGTGGCGGGCAAGCGCGTGCCGGGACGCAGGCGACCCTCCAGGATTTCGTCTCGTAACGCGGCGAGAATCCACTGACCGGAGGGAGTGCCCCGCGGACGCGGGGCGAGCATTAACGAGAAGGTGCCGGCCTGTTTGCTCACAAGAATTGGTCTAACACAAATACCGTATATGGACCTGTTCGATTGGTCCAATAGCTGATCAGGTGGAGTTCGTGAAAGAACAAAGGACAGGAACTTTCCGCACAGGAATTCGCATCTCGTTGATGGTGATTTGCGCGACTCTCATGGTTTGGAAGGTGACGACCGTGCCGGCTGCGGAAGCCTCCAAGCAAGATGCACCGGTGCAAACACGGGCCGTCGCGAAGCAGGCGCTGCCTCGCTTGGACGGCAATCACCTCGAAATGGAACTGCTCGAAGTCACCTACCAACCTGGCCAGTCCTCGAAGCCGCACAGTCACCCATGCGCGGTGATTGGTTACGTGGTCGAAGGCGCGGTGCGAATGCGGTTACAGGGTAAGGCGGAGACTGTCTATCGAGCGGGAGAGAGTTTCTACGAGAGTCCGAACGAGATTCATCTCGTTTCGGCGAATGCCAGCAAGACGGAGCCGGCAAGGTTCCTCGTTTGTTTTCTTTGCGATCACGAGACACCGCTCAGCGTGCCGGTGCCGACCAGCCAGCCTGCGAAAGGTGAATGATCATGACTGAAGGAACCTCGACCACTTTCCAAGCCGTCCCGCAACGAATCGCACTGGGCGCGCGATCTGTGAAGGTTGAGCGATGCGCGATCCTTTACGCACGTCTCGCGCTCGGCGCGGCATTCCTCTCCGCGGTCGCTAGCCGCTTCGGCATCTGGGACGGCCAACCCGGCATGGCAAAGTTTGCTGGGTTTATTGAGTACACTGCGGAGGTGAACTCATTCATGCCGGCGGTCACCATTCCGTTTCTCGCCTGGGGAGCGACCGTCGCGGAGCTCTCGTTAGGCCTCGCGCTGATCGCCGGTTTTCGGCTGCGCTGGGTGGCGATCGGAAGCGCGATGTTGCTCGCGCTTTTCGGAACGGCCATGGCCATCTCCTCCGGTCTGAAGTCTCCGCTGGATTACTCTGTGTTCTCCGCATCCGCCGCAGCGCTGTTGCTGGCGTTGTCGCAAACGAGCAAGGCGGACTCGATTTCGTGAAAACTCTTACCGAAGCTCCTGCATTGCAGCCCGTGTCGTTAGACCGCTCCGAGCTCCTCCCCGTTTCTCGCAAAAGCACGGAGGCAACCGACTGTTTTCTTCTTCTCATTCCTGGGCTCATCTGGGGCGCCTCTTTCCTTTTCATCGCCCAAGGCTTGGAAGCGGTCGGTCCGAACGGCCTGACCTTCGCGCGGATTCTCGTCGGCTTCGCGACCCTGGCGTTGTTTCCCTCGGCGCGCGGGCACATGCCGCGTTCTGCCTGGCCGAGCATCGCTTTATTGGGCGTGCTGTGGATGGCCTTTCCACTCAGTCTGTTTCCGTTTGCGGAACAACGCGTCTCCTCCGCCCTCACCGGCGTGCTGAATGGAGCGAACCCAATCTTCACCGCGATCGTGGCCGCTGTTCTTGCTCGAAGCTTGCCGTCGCGGGCCGTCACGGTCGGGCTCGCCGTCGGATTAATCGGAACCATCCTTGTCGCCTGGCCGTCGCTCAACGAAGGACGGAGCAGCGCTGAGGGCGTGGTAATGATTTTAGCCGCAGTCGCCTCCTACGGCTTTGCGCTTAACCTCGCGCGCCCGCTTCAGCAGCGGCACGGCGCGCTGCCCGTGATCTGGCGAGCGCAGGCCGTCGCACTTATTTTGACGGCGCCGCTCGGCTTACCCGGCTTGCTCGCGGCCAACTGGACCCTCGGGCCGCTTCTGGTAGTCCTCGCCTTGGGCGCGCTCGGCACCGGAATGGCCTACATCTTGATCGCGGTAGCGGCAGGACGGCTCGGATCAACACGCGCTTCGGCGACCACTTTCCTGATTCCGGCGGTGGCGCTCTTGCTCGGGATCGCAGTGCGCGGCGAACGAGTGGCGCTCCTCTCGATCGTGGGAGGCGCTGTCTGTGTGGCAGGCGCGTGGCTCATTCGCGGCGCGACTTTGAAACAACAACCGCTCCACTAAACTGGTCTTCAACCAGTTCAAAGGAACACGAACAAAAATGCGCCTTGATTATGCGAAAGCTGCGGCGGGAAATTTGAGAAGCGCTGGATTGTCTGGACCGGTATCCCCTGTATGTGTGCACTGGAATGCGACTGCCGATCTGCCAGGGCCGTCGCGAATTGAAAGCGTTTTCGTAATGCACGTTGTCAGTCGAGAGCAGTTACCGTTCGAGGGAATGTCGCACGAGTACGCTGGTGACGATCATGGAGGCGTGGGCATCTCTTTCTTCCTCGTCAACGCCGCGCCCGGGCAAGGTCCACGTCTGCATAAGCACCCTTACGAGGAGATCATTATCGTGCAGGAGGGACAGGCTAGATGCGTCATCGGCGATGAGGAACGAGAGGTGCGCGCGGGCGACATTGCCGTCATCCCTGCTGGCACGCCGCACCGCTTCGTCAATACCGGCGACGGTCCGCTTGCCAGACTGATATCCACCTGAGCTCGAATTTCGTTACCGAATGGCTCGAAGATCCCAGATCGTGTTGAAGCAAGATGGACACGAAGATCGAAGGAGGTTGTTTGTGCGGCGGCGTGCGCTATCGAGCGCTCGAAACACCGAAACAACTGAGCGATTGCCATTGTCTTGATTGCCGCCGAGCCACCGGCGCGCCGTTCGTCACTTGGGGTTCTTTCCGGCGAGCCAAGATCGAGCTTCTTTCCGGTGAAGTGCGGAAGGTGAAGCACGCTGATCGCCTTCGTTCTTTCGCCACCTGCTGTGGGACACCGCTCTTCTTCGAGGATCATGAAGATTGCGAGTGGATTGACGTGACTATTAGCTCGCTCGATCAGCCCGAAGCCTACTCTCCTGAAGTAGCCATTTGGACGGAAGACCGCTTGCCCTGGGTGCTACTGGATCCTTCTCGTCCGACACATCACCAGGGCAGAGAATCACTTGCCTGATGGAACCTCGCGGCCGGCTCGCTACATAGGATTGAACGCGCTCGCGATCCGGCCGGTTGCCCCTTTGAAAATATGGCTGGAGCCTGCAGACTCATCAGTCGCATTGGCTCTAGATAAAGGCGCGCCTAGATGGATTCAGCAGAAGAGATAAAGGCCGTGGCCGAGCGTTGGATGGAAGAGATTTGGCGCAGGCGTGATCTTGCTGCTTTTGACCAGAGTCACTCTCCGGACTTCGTGGACAGAAGCCCTGCCGGGCGAGCATCAGATCGAACAAGTTATCGGCAAGGTATTGTCGAGCTTTTCGCAGCGTTCCCTGATTGGGAAGCGATAATCGATGAACTTGTGGTCGATGTGGCCACAAAAAAGGTCGCAGTGCGTTGGACGGCGACGGGGACACATCAGGCTGAGTTCCTTGGTGTGGCGGCCTCATTCAAGCGGGTCACTTTCCGCGGCATTGAGATCGTGCGAATCGAGGGTTCGCAGATTGTCGAACGCTGGGGCGAGTGGAATGGCATCGAATTATTGCAACAACTCAGCAGATGATAACTGGTGTTAAGTAGGCTTAAGGGAGCGCATGCGCGAAAAGAAATGGAAGCTCACCCTCATCGCTCTAGCTGCAATGCTGGCGTCTTGCCAGGACGCACCTGTGACCTCTGAAAAAGAAACTAAGGCAGAAGGCTCGATGATTACATCAAGCAAATCACTTCAAGGGCACCTGGTGCATATGGCAACGATGTTGGTGGTTGCAGACATCAACGACTCCGTTGCCTTCTACCGCGGCAAGTTAGGTTTCGATGTCCGCGAGCAAGAACCGCACATTGCGCTGCTCGCTCGGGAATCGATGCTGCTCTACCTGATACCGGAAAGTCCGCCCACACCCGATAAGCCGGCTGTCACACTTGGCGCAACGAACACGCGGGAGCGCACTTCTGAATCTAGTTTTCCGCGTCGATGATTGTCGCGCGGCATATGCGGAATTGACGGCGCGGGGTCTACAGTTCCTGACGCCGCCGCAACAGCCCTCATGGGGAGGCTGGCGCATGTTTGCCCGAGACCCGGACGGTTACTTGATCGAAGTAGAAGAGCCTTGAGGTATCAAGTCGTCCGTCGCAGCGTGGGAGACTTGGCAAATCAGATAAGCGGGCTGAGCTTCCTCGGATGAAATCGCTCTCCGATTACGAACAAAAAATCGACCGATTAAGCGAGAATTGCCCGGTCCGCGCGGCAATCGATGTGATTCGCGGGCGCTGGAAGCCATCGATCCTGTTCGAGCTGAAAGCGGGCACGAGGCGTTTTTCGGACGGCGTGGTGGCCCGCAATGTGTGTGCCGACATTCCGGTGCGGATCGAATACGCCCTGAGCGAATATGGCACGACCTTGTCGGGCGTGATGGATCAGTTGGAAGAGTGGGGAGAAAAGTATCCGGCGCGCCGAAGCACACCGGAAAGCGCGCCCGCTCGTGGGAGTCACTCACATTCCGGTGAGCCGGTCACAATCTTGAGATGAAGCACCGCGGGAAAAGCGAGCGCATGCTGCGCTCGCATGAAAACCCTTCTAGTCGTTAACTCCAGCGGGCGCGTCACGCGTTCGATTATCCGCCACCTCAACACTCGATTCGCCGATGGCTGGAAGTCTCGCCATCCCGGCGGAGAAATTCGGAGCGTGATGTCGGTATGAACCCACCGCCGCCGGTCAACGAGGGATGGATCGCCGCCGCTTTCGCGGCGCCCATGGAGCACACTCCCGCTATGCGCGAGGCACTGGCGTAAAGCGATACCCTGATCGACGAGATCATCACCGCCGACGCCATCGTCCTCGGGGTGCCGATGTATAACTTCGGCCTGCGCGCGCGAGTCCTCGCCCCAGTGCTGCTTCGAAGTGTAGCCGCCGGCGAGCGGAAAAAAAGCGGCGCGTTGACAGGACGCGCGACGCGCATGCAACATGACAGCGCGTGAGGGCGCCGCGACGGAAACCTCTCCAATCAAATTGATGATCGGCTCAGGAATACTCAAAGGGATGGCGGTGACGAGGCGAAACTTTCTCGGAAGTTACTTCGAGAAGGATCGCCTAACGACGGTGCAATATCCCGAGGAGCGGGACGTGCTCCCGGAAAATTCGCGTAATTTTCCCTTCCTCGTTTTCGACACGAACGACCCGGAAGCGGGGCCTGCGCTGCGTCGCCTGCAAGATCTGCGAAAAGGAATGCCCGCCGCAGTGCATTTACATCGTCAAGAGCGAGGAGAAGAAGCCCGATTACATGGGCAAACCGCAGTTTTATCCCGCGACCTTCGACATCGACATCTCGGTCTGCATGAGCTGCCAGATTTGCGTCGAAGTTTGCCCGTTTGAAGCGATCAAGATGGACAAGGTTTACGAGCTGAGCCGCCGCGAACGTTTCGACGCGCTCCTCATGAAGAAAAGCGATCTCGCGAAATCGAACGACTACTACCATCGCATTCACCCGCTGGAGGCGGAAGCGGTCGACGCGAATCTCGCCGCTGCCGCCGCGAAAAAAAAGCCGGCGGCGGCGCCTCCGTCCGCGACCAGCTAGCCGGCGGAGCCCGTAGTTCCGGGGAGCACGGGCTGCCAGCCCGTATTTAGGCGGCCGCTGGGCCCCACCGCCCCCACGGTGTCCCAACAGCACAAATTTTGGGGGAACCAGGGGTGGGGGGGCCCGCAAAGGACACGGGGCGGGGCACCCGCCGCC
>JBBPZS010000024.1:0-2410 GCA_038198605.1 Chthoniobacterales bacterium
ACTTGTCGGAAGTCATCCAGATGGCGTTGCGCGAAGGCGCTGCCGGCGCGAAAGGCGATTATCCGGAACGCAATTACGTCACGCCGACGGCACCGCGCCCATCGCTCATGGCGAGTGTGGCGGTGATCGCGGGCGGCGCACTCCTGATCGGTGCAGCGTTTCAGGCGTTTGTGGCTAGCCGGAGGCAATCATGACGCTGAAGGAAGTCTTTATCCTGGGGCCGGTCTAATGAATCGTGACATGGACACCGGGGAGCACTTTCTTCCCAAGACCGAGCGCGTTCCAATTCGAAAGTCGAATGCAGCCGTGGCTGGTCGTGCGACCGATCGTTTCGGGAACCTCCGTGCCGTGGATGCCGCTGCCTTTGTGATTCAGCTCCATCCAGAGAATCCCAACGGGATCGTTAGGCCCGGCGGGCAGTTGATAGAAGTCGTTGCTCCGCTCGCTCCCGTGCAGGATCGCCTCGTCCCAGCGAAAAGTCGGCATCCAGCTAAAGCCCTTGACGAACCATTCGCCGATCGGCGCCGGCAACGACTTCGACCCGGGTGTGATCGGATAACTGCCGACCAGTTTGCCGTCCTGTTTCAGCTCAAGGATTTTTTCCGCGACGCTGACAGAGATGGAAAACTGCTCGTTGGGCGGTTTCTTGTCCTCGGTCGTGAGCTCGTTCGCCTTCTCTGCTTTCTCGGTCTTTTCTTTCAGGTCGATCGCTTCCTGCACGTCGAAGGGAGCGGCCACATTCGGCACTTTCACCGAGTCGCTCGGCTTCGCTTTCTCCCAGTCGTAGCCGGGATTTAACTGCTTCAGAAAATCGCGGCGGGGTGAAATTTTTCGCCGACCAGCTCGAGAAAATTCTCGTAGGGCAGCGACTCCTGTTTCGCCTGTGCAGCGTGGCTTTCCGGGAACTTGCCGATGAACTTCTGATCGTCAGTCGTGAGCTGGTAGTCGATCACCGCCGGCTTCGAATCATCGAGCGGCAAGTCGAATTTCGCCGGGGCCTTGTCGCCAAAGTGCGCGTCACTTGTTCCCTGCGCCTGCTCATAACGGGTGAGGGCCTTGCGCATGAACTCGCCCCACTTCGCATCGATCGCACCCGGCTTGAAGTCGGAGCCATCGAGAAAAATCTGCACGCGCAAGATCTGTTCGTTAGGCGCGGGCGCTGGGCTGGATTGTGGACCAGCGCCGGAGGCTGCGCCGGCGAGGAAAAGCCCGAGCGCGACCAAGCCGACCAGGGTGCGAACGGGAGGAAAAGTTAAGAGGGTCATGGTGTTCAGTAATACGCGCGTCGCTGCGGGCATGGCCCTTCCCGTCGTGCGCCCGCGTAAACCGATGCCGACCGAGCGCTGCACGGCTTGGAGCTCTTCAATAACGATAAATCGCCGCCAGTCCCATCTCGCTCGTTATGCCCTCGGCAGGAACTATCACCACTTTGCCGCCCATCTCGGAGACGAGGTCAGCGAGATCGTCCAATACATCATCCCGTAAGCCGGTCGTCGAGTTTCCCCCCGTTTCACCTCGCCCGTCTTCGGATCGAGCTGGCCCGAAGCTGCCGACCGGCTTTGAGGAGCAATGTCTAGACACGGCCAGCTGAAGCCGCGGTGGCCACTTCGGTGTCGGGAAAATCGCTCGTCATCAATCTCTACTTCCGGGCTCTTCCCGCCGTTGCCGTGGTGCATCGCTCCGCCGCCGGCGTCTCCGCCCGTGGGACGCCACGGTCGAGTGCGGCTCGGTCAGTTCCTCGCCGAGCGCGTCGGTCAAGGCGCGCGGCACCCCGGGCGCGGGTTCGATTTCATCGCGTCGCGGTTCCTTCGAAGAGCCGGATCGCGTCGCGGGTTAAGCCGAGCACCTGATAGCGGTCGGCGGTTGCAGGAGTCGGCGGAGCGGTTTGGTGTGGAAACTGTCCGCCACCACCGCGAGTGGGAAGCGGCCGCTGAGTTCCGTAAACCCGAAAAAGGCCGGAGGCGACGAATTCTGCTCTCGAAGGAAATTACCATTGTACACGGCGTGAGTGGTCGCACTGTTTAGGACCAGGATCTGGCCAAAAAAAAACGGGCCCGCTTTTTAGGCGGACCCGTTTGATTTCTTTGATTAGCGCGAAACGGCTAATCGCCGCCCGCTCCCGGCAGCGTTGCGCCGCCGGGCGTGCAGGCATTTCAATTTGTTAGGCGCGGTACTCGACTCCGTAGTGACGGAAGATCGGCTCCGACATTTCGCGAGGATAGAACTGGTCGAATTTCTCACGGTCGAAACGCGGCGCTTTTTCGAGCTGTTCGCGGGTGACGTTGAGTAGGTAGGTCATCTCGTTATTGTCTTTGAGATGGCGCTGCTTAAAGGCGAGCCAGGGGACGATCACGTCCGTCTCGCCCATGCCGAGAAATCCGCCGATGCCCACGACCGCAAACCGGAGATG
>JBBPZS010000025.1:0-2400 GCA_038198605.1 Chthoniobacterales bacterium
AAAGAAAATGCCAAAGAGCAGAGCGAGGACGTAATCGACCGTCCACGTCCCAAATATCTTCATCCCGAAAAGCGTCAGGGGGAAAAAGAAGAGCGCCCATTCGCCCAGGATGTCCGCCACCGTACAGCCGCTGCCGCAGTGTGACGCGCCGAGCGCCACCACTTGCCAGAACGGTTTCATTTTCCCGGGCGGTTTCTCGTCGCGCGCCTTCGCCGCCTATACCGCCTCCTTCGTCGAGAGCCGGCCGACGCGATAATAGGCCAGCACCGCAAGCGGCCCGGCATAGAGCGCGGTGATGGGCCAGACTACGTCCATGATCCACATCTTTTGCCGATGACCCGCCGCAAATATGTCGAGCGCGATCCATAGTGTGCAAATCCCCGCCAATACGAGCGAGACGATGGAAACAATTCTGTAGCCAACCCATTTTCCTAAAGATCCCAGACCAGGCATCGCGCCGACGTCTGAAATTCACCCCGGCCAGGACGCCGGTAATGCTCGCCCCATGATCACCCCTCAAAAAAAGAGCTGGGTCCGGCTCGTTCGACATGGGTAAAAAAATAACGGAAGAACCGCCTTACTCTCAAATAACAAACACACGACTGACCGCGTAACAATACTGTTACTTAGAAGCGCTTGCAGCGCCATCGGCCGCGTCATAATGGACACATAAGTCTCCAGTACGGAGGCAGACGAAAGGAAACATTATGAAATTCACGCAAAGACAGTTAGCCGTCCCTGGTCACACGGTCAGCGATGGCAAGGTTAGTTTGGGAGAGATTCTTCGAGAAAACCTTCCCGCGCCCCATCCGATGGCGCGCCGGTCGTTTCTGCGCAGCCTCGGGGCCGGTGCGGCCCTTCTCACCCCGGCGGCCGGGCTATTGGTCGGGGCAGGGAAAGCACGGGCTGCGGCCTTTGGCTCCGCCGGGGCCACTCCCGGCGATATCGATATCATGCGGTTTCTGGCTGCGGCCGAGCTGCTCGAGGCCGACCTCTGGCAGCAGTACACCGAGCTCGCGCTCGGCAACGACGCCTTTAAGGAGGCGCTGGAAGCGATCGACGACGAGTTCCCGCAGTATATCAACGACAACACCGACGACGAGATCAGTCACGCCGCCTTCCTGAATGCCTACATCGCCTCGGTCGGCGGCGAGCCGGTGAACCTCGATGCCTTCCGCACCCTGCCCAGCAGCCGGGCCACCGGCGCGGAAGATATCGGCCGGCTAACGAACCTGTTTCGTCTCACCGTCGACACCAGTTGGTATATTCGTTACCGCAGCCCGGAGAATCCCGACTTCGGCGCTATTATCCCGCAGTTGATCGAGATCGTGAATCGCCCCGCGATTCCGGTGCACGACCTTCCGGCGGGGCCGCAGTTGCAATCCATCGCCGACACCGCCGCCTTTCACTTCGCCATGATCGAACAAGGCGGCTCGAGTCTCTACGATGCGATGGCGATGAAGGTGACCGACGTCACCGTCCTCCGCATCGTGACCAGCATTGGCGGCACCGAAGTCTATCACTTCGCCATCTGGATGGATGGCGCGGGTAACGTCGTGCCGGTCACCTTCCGCGGCCTGGAATTCCCCGACATCGAGGAAGAGTTCGAGGGCGACCCATTGCGCGAGAAAGGGCGGATCATGCCCGAGCCGTGCACCTTCATCGATGCGAGCTTTCCGCTCTGCTCGGTCATCCGTCCGACCTCGTTGCGACTGGCCGGCGCGCAGGCCGCGGTGACGGGGCTGACTAACTCCGGGCTATTCAACGGGCAAAGCACGGAGTTCTTCCAAACGCTGCAAAACCTGGCGCACGCCGCCGACACCGCGACGAGGCAGTTTTAGGAAAGGCTGGACGGGGCCGACAAGGACGCTCGGCTCCGTTCAGGACTGCGGTAACTCCCAAGCTCGGAACGAAGGCAACGCCTCCGAAAATCTGCAGTAAGCCTGGAGGGACGATCCGCCTCAGGCGGATGTCGTCCACCCTTGTAGGGCGGGCGCTCCGCCTGCCTGTTGTAGCCGGGGTCGATGACCCCGGTCGCCTTGATTAGAAGATCGATCACGATCTCGAGCACGAGCAGGAGCCAATGTCTGGGGAGCGCACGCGCCTCGCGTGCCGGTTGCGGCGCCTCGCCGCAACCATCTTCTTTCCTTGCGGGCAGAGTTAGGGGGAAAGTTCGCGATGGCGCGTGCGCTCCCCGGCGGTGAATCCGCGCCATCCGCGGCAAGCTTGGAGGGACGATCCGCCTCAGGCGGATGTCGTCCACCCTTGTAGGGCAGGCGCTCCGCCTGCCATCCGAAGATCGAGCAGGAGCAGGAGCAGGAGCAGGAGCAGGAGCAGGAGCAGGAGCAGGAGCAGGAGCAGGAGCAGGAGCAGGAGCAGGAGCAGGAGCAGGAGCAGGAG
>JBBPZS010000026.1:0-17069 GCA_038198605.1 Chthoniobacterales bacterium
GAGGCCGGTCGCGGTGCGGGCTGTCGCGGGGGCCGGGGTCCCCGGAGGCGCCGCGGGCACGAGGGGCGCGGCGGGTGCCGCCACCGGGCACCGCGTCCCCGGCTACAACGATCACCTGACCAGCATTGCGGTTTCGGACAACTCCGGCTGGGAGGAACTGATCGAGGTGAATCCGGACGCGATCGAGGAATCGGAACACGCCGCAATCAAACGGCTGACGAGCCTGATCAAGGAGCGCGACCCGGATGTGATCGAGGGGCACAATCTTTTCAAGTTCGATCTGCCCTTTCTGGTCGCGCGGGCGCGCAAGGCGAAGACGAAGCTCGACTGGGGACGGAGCGGCGGCTTCCTGCGTTCGCGGCCCTCGCGGCTCCAGATCGCGGAAAAGACGATCGATTACCCGAAGTTCACTCTCGATGGCCGGCACTTCGTCGACACCTTTCTCCTCGCGCAGTTTTACGATGTCGGGATGCGCTCGCTCTCCGGCTTCGAACGAAGCGATGTCGCGCAGCATTTTGGCCTAACGAATGCAGCCGAGGTCTCGCAGCTCTCGGGCAAGGAGTTGCAGCGAGCCTGGGAGGAGGACCCGAAACGCTATCGCGAGCGGGCCCTGTGCGCGGTGCGCGAGACCCGCGCGGTGGCCGATCTGCTCAGCCCGAGTTACTTCATCCAGGCGCAGATTTTCCCCTACAACTATCAGGACGTGATCGTGCGCGGCAACGCCACCCGGATCAACGCGCTCTTCCTGCGCGAATACATGCGGCAACGCCACGGCATTCCCGAGATGCCGATGGTGCGCGGCTTTGAGGGCGGTTACACCGACATCTTTTTCACCGGCGTGGCGCGCAACGTCTGGCATTGCGACGTCGCCTCGCTCTACCCCTCGATCATGCTGCAGTTCGATTGTTTCCCGGTGACCGATCAGCTCCAGATCTTTCGTCATCTCCTGACCGATCTGCGGACCTTTCGCCTGCAGGCGAAGTCCGACATGCGCGACGCCAAGGCCGCGCCGGAGCGGCGCTACTTTCACGCCCTGCAAAACACCTTCAAGATCCTGATCAACAGCTTCTACGGCTACCTCGGTTTCGCGCAGGGGAACTTCGCCGATTTCGAAGCAGCGGCGCGGGTCACGCATATCGGACGCGACATTCTCAAACAGATGATCGAATGGCTGAAAGCACAGGGCGCGCAAGTCATCGAAGTCGACACCGACGGCATCTATTTCGTCCCTCCCGCTAATATTGTAGCCGGGGTCGCTGACCCCGGTGGCGCAGGGCATGGCCACGCGCAAGATCGGCCGGGGACAGCGTCCCCGGCTACAACGGACGCCATCGAAAATCTGCGCAACGGCCTCGCGAAAGAACTGCCGCCGGGAATCGAGGTCGAGTTCGACGAGCAATTCGACGCCATGTTCAGCTACAAGGCGAAGAACTACGCGCTTCTCACCCGCGAGGGCGAGGTCGTGATCAAAGGCGGCGCGCTCAAGTCGCGCGGGCTGGAAAAGTTCCAGCGCGTTTTCCTCGAGGAAATGATCAAGCTCCTGATGGAAGGAAAGCCGGAAGCGATCCCAGCGTTACGGGATGATTTCGCGCAAAAGATCCGCGGCCAGGAATGGCCGATCGAGATGCTGATGAAGACCGATACCTTCCAGGATTCGCTCGAAAAATACCGGCAAAAGATCGCCGGCGGCGGCCGCAACAAAGCCGCCGCCTACGAGCTAGCTCTAGCTAGCGGCCGCAACTACAAGCCGGGCGACCAGATCAGCTATTACGTGAAAGCGACCCCGAAAAAAGTCGCGGCCTACAAAGCGGCCAAACTCGCAACCGACTTCGACCCGCAAAACCGCGATGAAAACGTCGATTACTACGTCGCCAAGCTGGCTGACCTGGTGAAGAAATTCGCCGGCGTCACGGCAACACCCGCTTCCAATGCGAAGCAGGGGAGTCTGGCGATCTAGCGTCAATAGTGGTAGCGCAGCCGCGCGATTCGCAGATCGCCGCCCGAGACGCGATAGACAACGCGATGCTCGCCGGTGACGCGACGAGACCAATAGCCTTGCAGGGCATGTTTGAGTGGCTCCAGCTTTCCGATGCCGCGATAGGGATCGCGGAGCATGTCCTTGATCAGTTGGTGAATGCGCTTCAACACCTGCGGATCGGTCTCCTGCCAGAAGAGATACTCCGCCCACGCGTCTTCCGAGAAGACGAGGTTCACGCCTCTAGCTTCAACTTTTTCCGGACCCCTTTCCCGCGTTCGAGCGAGTCGATCGAACGCAAAAGCCGCTTCCCATTCGCCGGGGAGCGCAAGAGATGCGCCGTCTCTTCCAGCGATTCATACTCGGCCAACGAGAGCATCACGACCGCCTGATCGCGGTTCCGCGTGATTACGACCGGGGCCTGATCCTCGCAGACGCGGTTTATCGTCGAGGCAAGATTCTCGCGCGCCGCGGTGTAGGTAATGGATTTCATGGTCTGGACAGGATACTGTCCAGTCTATCCGTCAGTCAATGGAGGATGAAAGGACGTGCTTTGAGATGGTTTCCCTGAGGAAGTCCTTGCTAAATCGCATCATGAAGATTCGCCTCGTTCACCCTCTCCTTTTCCTCGCGTTCGCCCTTGGGCGAACGCCTTCTCGGTCCTGCAGCAGAGCTTCCGCGGGGCAGCGTTGACGCAGGACGAAATGCTGAGCGCCTTCACTGGTCAGACGGTCGAATTTCGGCAACGCGAGGATGGGAAAAGCGAAATCGTGCGCGGGAAAATTATCCGGGCGGGGCGCGCCTCAGTCGGCGCCCGGGATGAGCGCTTCATCGCTCCGATCATTAAAGTCGAGGGCAAGTGCGTGGGCTGGGCCGGAGCTTACTGCTTTTGGCGTTGCGGGCGTTGCAGGATCCAGTCCTCGACATATTTGACGCCAACGGCAATCTGATCGCAGCTAACGATAACTGGCGGAGCAGCACCCAGGCGGCAGCCATTATTGCCACCGGACCCGCTCCCGGAGACGATCGAGAGCCTGCGATTCTTGTCACCCTGGTGCAGAGGAACTGGACCGCGATCTGCGCGGGCGCGACAACACCACCGGTGTCGGCTTGCTCGAGGTCTACCGCATCTGCTGACGGGTCGACGAAGGCAGCGACCTGGGCGGTGAGGGGATCGAACCCCCGACCAACACGGTGTAAACGTGCCGCTCTACCGCTGAGCTAACCGCCAAGCTGCTGATTGATGAGCAACGCGATTGCCTGCACACTGCTCAGTATTATGCGCGCGATTGTTTCCTGTTTGATTCTGCTCCTCGCGACCGTTGAATGTCGTAGCGATGTCGCTGCCGACGCGAAGGAAATTCTTCGGCTGGAGAACGCCATTAAGGACGCTTTTTTAAAGCATGACAAAGCCACAATCGGTTCGATCATCGCCGATGATTTTCAATCGTGGTCGTCCAAAGGAGTGCGGCGAGGCAAAGCCGACGTGTTACGTGCCGTGGAGAAAAGCGAGGCCGATGACACGAAAATCGAAGATCCTGACGTTCGCGTGTATGGCGATGCCGCCGTTTTCACCGCGCGCATCATCGAGACGGGAAAACACGCAGACGGCCTGGCGTTCAGCACGAAGAGCTTCATCACGGTTTTTTACATTCGTCGCGGCGGCAAGTGGCAGGTCGTGGATTTCGTGGCTTTGGATTGAAGTGTGTTAGGTCTGGAACGCTTCCTCTTCCGGTGGGCCTGGCAGTAATCTCCGGCGCCTCTCCGGCTCGTGACAACTCGATCGCCAATCTTCAGCGCTGAGCGCGCGGTGTCGCGCTGGGCGCGTCAGGAGAGGACGCGCTCGGCGGCTGACAAAGCAGTGACGCGCTCGCGTCGTGAGTTTCAGTTTTGCTCTCGACCGAGCGGCTGCATGTGGGAAACTCCAGCGGACGCCTGATTCGCGTCCCCCATGTCCGCTGAACTACACACTGATCCTCACCTTGAGATCGCGCATGTCTTGTTCATGGACATCGTCGGTTATTCGAAACTGCTGATCAACGAACAAGGTGAGTTACTTCAAAAGCTCAATCAGATCGTCCGTGACACTGACGAATTCCGCAGGGCTGAAAGCGCAGGGAAATTGACCCGCCTTCCGACTGGCGATGGCATGGCCCTCGCGTTCTTCACCAATCCGGAGGCACCCGTTCGATGCGCGACGGAAATAAGTCGCGCTTTGCAAAGTCATCCACGCATTCGGCTCCGGATCGGCGTGCACAGCGGACCGGTCGATGAAGTGAAGGACGTCAATGATCGATCGAATGTCGCGGGCGCGGGAATCAACCTCGCTCAACGGGTGATGGACTGCGGTGACGCCGGGCACATCCTTCTCTCGAAGCGCGTCGCGGAAGATTTAAGTCAATATGGGCGGTGGCAACCTCACTTGCACGAACTGGGTGAATTTGAAGTGAAACACGGGGCCACCGTTTCGCTGGTCAATCTCTACACCGATGAAATCGGAAACTCAAAACAGCCGGAGAAGCTGCGACGAGCGAAGGCTGATCTCGACGCCAAGCGGCGGTCTGCTCTTTCGCGCGCAGCAATTGCCTTTTTCCTCGTTGCATTGGCAATCGGAAGTTTCGTTTTCTGGCGCGCCCGGACGCATTCTCCCGCCGTTGCGCCCCCAAGGACGATCGCCGTTCTTCCCTTCAAACCTCTTCTGGCCGCTGACCGCGATCCCGTGCTGGAAATGGGGATGGCCGATACGATGATCACGAAGCTCAGCAACAGCCGGGAAATGATCGTGCGCTCGCTGACTTCGGTGCGCCAATACGGCGGTCTGGAGCAAGACCCCGTTGCCGCGGGGCGCGCGCTGGGCGTGAACTCCATCTTGGACGGCAACGTCCAGAAATCAGGCGATCGCCTCAGAGTGACCGCACGTTTGATCAGCGTAGCGGATGGATCGGCGCTCTGGGCGGGCACGTTCGATGAAAAATTCACCGACGTCTTCACTGTCCAGGACGCGATTTCCCGGAAAGTAGCGGAAGCTCTCGCCCTGCGACTAAGCGGGGAAGAGAACAAGCGCTTCGCCAGGCGCGACACGCAGAACGTTGACGCCTATCAGCTTTACCTCACCGGTCGGTATCATTACAACAAGCTTACGCCGCCCGAGATAAGGCAAAGCATCGGTTTCTTCCAGCAGGCGATTGGCGTGGATCCGAGCTATGCCCTCGCGTATTTCGGGTTGGCAGAGGCTTACCGGTCCCTTGCGATCACGAGCGACATGCGTCCCAAAGACACTCTGCCGCAGGCGATGGCGGCCGCGACCAAGGCCTTGGAGATTGATGAGTCGCTGGCGGAACCGCACGCCTCGCTCGTGTTCATTCGGATGTGGTTTGATTGGGACTGGGCCGGGGCCGAAAAAGACGCCAAACGAGCGCTTGAACTCAACCCCAATTCCGGACTCGCCCACACCGCTTACGCGCAGTTGCTCTCAGATTTGGGGCGTCACGAGGAAGCCGTTACCGAAGCGGCGCGAGCCAGAGAGCTCGACCCGGTCTCCTTGATCATCAACACGATCGAGGGATCGGTTCTCTATTATGCAAGACGGGACGACGAAGCGAACGCGAGGCTGCAAAAAGCGCTCGAACTGGATCCGAACTTCTGGATCGCACATCTCTTCCTCGGCAAAATTTACATGCAGAAGGGAAAGTATCCGGAAGCCTTGGCTGAGTTCGGCAAAGCAAGAGAATTTTCCCGCGGAAATTCAGAAGCCATCTCCATGATCGGTTACGTCTGGGCACTGGCGGGGAATGCGGGGAAGGCCCGAGGAGTGCTAGAGGAATTGAAATCCCTTTCCGCCCAGCACTACATCCCGCCGCATAGCGTCGCCGTGGTCTATCTGGGGCTCGGAGAGCGGGACGAGACTTTCGCCTGGCTGGAGAAGGCCTACGAGGACCATGATGTGCGCCTGCAGTTCCTCAAGGTCGATCCAAAATGGGACTCCCTTCGCTCCGATCCGCGGTTCACTGCGCTTCTCAAGCGCATTGGGCTTGCCTAGTCGTGATGGGTTTGCTCCCAAAAGTTCTGCGCTGCCCCCAGACGCTCGCGCCATCCGCGCTTAAAAGACATCAAGCCATCTCATAAATAGAGCTGTCATTCTGAGCGCAGCGAAGAACCTCGCACTTTATGAGGCTGTTTTCCCTCTAGAGATGCCGTTTTGCAGTGGTTCACGAGGGAGAAACGCGAACCCGCGAAAATGCTCCTAAAGCACGGTGTAAACGTGCCGCTCCTACCGCTGAGCTAACCGCCCGACGCCGGACAGGTTTAAATCACGAAGTGGTTTGCCCGTGCCAAAGTGATACGGCAGTCCGTCCGGTCGCAAGGCCGGGCGCGCTCGGCGCTGTCACGGCGGCGGCGGCGTTCTGCGTCGTGTCACAAAGGTGAGCATTGGGTGGTTCGGCTGGAATCATCCCGCGGAATTCAGGCTGAACGCGCGGGTGAATGGCCTGCTCGATATCATAGGCGTAGGCGAGCAGTTTCGGCTCCTGCAGGTATCCGCTGTACATCCAGAGGCCCGCCTGTTTTCCCTTGGGCGTAAGACTGATCGGGATGGCGAGATCAGGATAACCGGCGACCGCGGCAGGGGTGGAGGCGTAGCTGTAGCTTGGGGCGACGATGGCGTCGAGGTCTCCCCACGCCGAGCGCGAGATTAATCCCATTTTGGACGAACTCGAGGTTGGCGCGCCGGGCCTCGAGATAGACCGGGTCCCGCAGATTACCGCTGGTCGCTTGCGCCAGCTCGAAGACTTCCTGGCCGAAGTATCTCAGTTCCGTGGAGCAGTGCTCGAGGTTGAAAGCGACCCGGACGAGCACTCGGCGCGCGAATCTTTCCAGATAAAGTTGCGCAGCCACCGGAATGAGCCGGTGGAAATCCGCGTCCGCGAACATTTGTTTCGCTGGAGCAACTGGGAGATGTCGGATCCTTTTGTGCAGAAGGATGCGAACACGATCGAGTTCAACGTCCCGATCAAGCCCGGCGAAGAACACGTCGTTAGCTACACCGTGCGCTACACGAAACTGCCGCGGGCGCAGGCCGGACAGTAAGCGAACGCTGCGACCACGGCTAAATCGTTTTCAGGAATTTCCGGATCGCGTCGTGGTTTCCGACGTAGAGGAAGTGAAGCGCGCCACGCTCCGCTCGGAAAATCAATCGAGTTTGCAGGCCGACGCGGCATTGGAAATACTTCGCGCGAAGACGCCGAATGCCTAACCCGGAATGGAGATGTGGCGTGCCGAATCCATCGCGCACCGCATCGATCACCCGGGCGATTTCGCGCCGCCGCGGCTTCGCCAGACCGCGGACTGCCTCCCGAAAGGATTGGGAAAGGTCAATCTGCAATGTCCGCTTCCAGGTCGCCGCTGTAACGTTTGATCGTCCCAGCCTTGCGGTCGCGCGCGATGCGCTTGTCCATGCCTTTGACGAAGCGATCGAGCTCTTGCTCGGTGACGCCGTATTCCTGGAGCGCGTAATCGTCGGAATGGACCGTGACCGGTCGCAAGGCGATGACTTGATCGCCATGCAGAATGCCAATGTCTTCTCCCTTCGCCGCTCGTTTGAGCAATGACGAAAGATTGGCCCGGGCCTGGGTCGGCGATAGCGTGGTCATGCGTCGATATTAAGACGATATGGAGAGCAACTCAAGTGCCGCGTCTTTTCCCGAAGCCTCAGTCAATGACCTGGAGACTTTGCAACAGCCCGGAGAGTTCTTCCTGATCGGCGGCGTAATACGTTTCCCATTTCAGACGCTCTTGCGGCGCAAGCGGCTCGTACTTTTGCGCCTTGCTGTTGAACCGGTGGTAGACGCTTTGCAGCGTTTTGGCGACGACGGGCGATTTCAGGAGTTTGCCGACGCCGGGCAGCGCAGAGATACCGTTGTAGACACCCTGCGCGCCGGATTGGAAGAGGGGAAAGCGCGGCGCCCGGGCCTCGTTTTTCCCCGAATCGAGCTGTGGTTTGAAATCCGGGGCCACGTTAAGGAATTCGTAGACGCGCCGCCGCACCTCGTCGGGTGCGCGCCGAATCGCTTCGAACTGGACGACCAGAATACTCTGCGCCGGAAAACGGTCGAGATAGGTCCGGAGATGACGCGCGAAACAGCCGAGGTCGCGCAGAAAAGAATTCTCCATCATTTTCGCAAAAGTCCCGGGCAATGACGCGATCACGGCGTTGCGGTTGTACCAATACCAGGAATAAATCATTTCCACCGGCGGTCGCAGACAAAGCAGCAGCTTGATATCAGGTCGGTAGGCCGCGATCCGGTCGGCCGCTTCCTCGCTGTAAAAGTAGGAGGGACAAAACTCGCCGCGGCAGGTCAGCGCTCCGCGCGGCTTCGGAAATTGTTCGTGATACCACGTTTCGCCGCGCTCAAAGCAGCGCAGCTCCTTGCCGGCGACCCGCCGCAGCACCGTGTCCGCGAAATAGTAGACCTCCTTGTCCGGCGCGAAACCGATCTGCGGATGGGCATCGAGCTGCGCCGAAAGCCAGGTCGTGCCGCACTTTGGTGCGCCGATCCCGATAAAGTCGATGGGTGCGGTTGAACTCATATTTTCACGATCTTGCCCGCGCGCTAAGCGCCCGGCTTCAGGTTGGCGTCGGCTTTTTTAAATCTCCCGGAAGTGAAACTCCGCACCGGCGGCAGAATCTCTTTGAAGGTCGTGCCGTAGATGTCCCAGACAGTCAGAAACAAACCACAGACCAGTGGTCCGACGATAAACCCGATCGGCCCGAAGAGAAACAATCCGCCTAACGTTCCGACCAAAATAAGCAGGTCGGGCATCTTCGCGTCTTTCCCGACCAGGCGCGGACGCAGTACGTTGTCGATCGTGCCGACGACCGCCGCGCACCACGCGAGGAGAAGGAGAGCGGTCAGGGTTTTACCGACGATGAAGAGATAAATGACCGCCGGCACCCAGATGAGGGCCGCGCCGATCCCAGGCACGACGGAAAGCACCGCCATGATCGTTCCCCAAAGGCCGCGCCCTCCAGTCCCGCCACCCAAAATCCGATCCCGGCCAGCGCGCCCTGAATGATGCCGATGACGAGCGTGCCTTTGATCGTCGCTCGCGTGACGGAGCTGAGCCGTTCCAGCAGCCGCACCTCGTCTTCGTGGTCGAGCGGGACGTAATAAAAAATTTTCTCCAGGATGACGCGCCCGTCGCGCACGAAGAAAAACATCGCGTAGAGCATGACGAAAAGATTGAGCAAAAAGGTAGCGGTCCCGGCGGTGATCTGAGTCGCGCCCGCGACCAGGAAGGCGCCGGTCGCTTTCGCGACCTTGGCCGCACCATCGGTTATCTGCTCCTGCTGCGGAACGTAAGGGGCGAGCGGAGGAAAACGCCGCACCAGCCAGTCGTGCGCATTGAAAGCGGTGGCCGACCCGAGGTGCTCTTTCACCCAGGGAAGGGCATCGTTGCTGATCCCGATGGCCTGTTTCACCACCACCCCGATGAAGGCGCTGATCGGACCCGCCACCAGGAGAAAGAGAAGCAGGAGCGTCAGTGCGGCGGCGAGCGACTCCCGGCCCCGCAACAGCCGTGTCATCCAACGATAGAGCGGGTGGAATAAACCAGCGAGCAAGGCCCCGAGGAGGAGCGGTTTCAGGAACGGCCAGGTAACCAGGAGAAAGAGAATCGTGACCGCGAGGACGAGGAGGAGAACAAAGCTTGTTCGAAAAGTCGCGCGACTCACGTTGGCCCGTTCCATGGGGCCAGTATGAGCCGGGGGAGCGCTCCGTGCCAACCCAACCGGCGCGATTACTCAAGCCGCAGTTGCGCCGGGGCGGAAATTTCCCCCTCCCGGATGACCGCGGAAATGCCTCGGGTGTTCCCAATCTGCTCGAGCGGGTTGCGCTCGAGCACGACGAGATCAGCACGCGCATCGGCTGCGATCGTACCGTCCGGGCCGGCGATTTTCAAAGTGCGCGTGCCGTTGACCGTTGCCATTTTTAACACCTCGGCCGCCGGAATCCCCGCCTCGGTCAGCAATTTCATCTCTTCGTGAAAGCTTTCGCCCGGAATGATCCACGGGGTTGGCGTATCCGTCCCAATCGTTAGGCGAACACCCGCCTCGTATATCGTCTTGGTATAGGCGAGGAGCTTCGGCCAGGCTTTCCGGGCGCGTTCGTAATCGGCCGGTTTCCAATCGGCGGTGAAACTTCCTTTCGGCCAGCCCGCGCGAAAGACCTCCGGCATGAGCGCGAGCTGCGGACTCTGCGTCTAGCGCGCACGCTTTCGCAGGACGACCGCCGCTTCGGTCGGCGCGCCGGGGTCGCGCACGGTCGTGATGCCAGAGGCGAGCAGGAGCTTGAGAAAACGCTCCGTCGCCGCGCGATCGAATTGCGGCAGGATATTTCCCTCCTTGTCCCACGGATGCAGCTGGAGATGCGCGTGCATCTCGACAAAACCGGGCAGGACAAACTTCCCGCTCGCATCAATCACTTCCGCATCGGCGGGAATCTTGGCCGGGTTGAGTTGCGAAATCCGTCCGTCGCGGATCTCGATCGTGCAGTTTTCCGTCGGCGTCAGCTTCTCGTCCACGAAGGCGCAGGCATTGCGCAGGACCACGACCTTTGCCTGCGCCGTCACGCCTAACGAAAAGCCAAGGCCAGCAAGGAAGAGCGCAGACCAAAAGGAAGCGCCTTTCCGTGCCCGCACAAAACGCCACGTCATGCCGCAGAGTTTCTGTCGTTCACGCAACCGACGCAAACCGAGCCCGGGCCGGGGCGAGACATCGGTTTAGTTTGCCAAGCGCCACAATATCGAAGATCAAGGCCGAGCACGCCGCAGATCCGCCTCATGTCTTTCGTCGCCGAACCTCTTTACGTTGCCGCGGTCCTTTGCCTCCTGATCGCGCTGTCGGAATGGCTCTCACGGCAAAAGTTCTTCAGTTATCTCGGCTCGGCTTTGATCGTTATCCTCGCCGCCGCCGTCCTCGCGAACACGAGGCTCTTGCCTTCGTCGCGCAACGCTCCGCCGCTTTACGACGGCATTTTTAATTACATCGCGCCGCTCGCGATTTTCTTCCTCCTCCTCGACGTGAAACTGAAAGATCTGCGCCAGGCCGGCCTGCCCATGCTCATTCTTTTCGGGCTCGGCGCACTCGGCACCATGGTCGGCGCTTTTGTTGGATATCAATTTCTCGCGCCGCAGAACCATGGCGTCGACAAAGCTTACGCGGTGGCCGGGATGTTCACCGGAACCTACACCGGCGGGAGCGTGAATCTCAACGCCGTCGCATTGCAATTCGGCGTGACCAAGAGCGGGACGCTCTTCGCCGCGATCAACGCCGCGGACAATATCATCACCACGATCTGGATCGTGGCGACATTGCTGCTGCCGCGCTTGTTACAGAGCATTTGGCCGCGCGGCGCCGGGAGCAGCGCGGCGAGCGCCGCCGCCATCGCACCCGAGCTCGAGGCGAAGGAGCCGTTGCGCGTGACCGATCTCTCTTTGCTCCTCGCCCTCGGATTGGGCAGCCTTTTCCTCTCGCAACTGGTCAGCCAATGGCTGCCGGCCGTTCCCTATGTCTTGACTCTCACCACCGCCGCGCTCGTCCTGGCGCAGATTCCCGCCATTCAGAGACTGCGCGGCGGGACCGTTCTCGGCTATTTCACCGTCCTGCTCTTTCTCGCGGTAGTGGGCGCCTATTGCGATCTCGGCGCCCTGATCGCGAACGGCGCCGTCGCCCTCACGCTTCTCGCCTGGGTCACGATCATCGTCGGGATCCACGCCCTGATCCTTTTCGGAATCGGCGGATTGTTCCGGCAGGATTGGGCCCTGATCGCCGTCGCTTCGAACGCCAACGTCGGCGGCGCCACTTCGGCCGGCGTGCTCGCGACCGCGATTGGGCGCGGGGATTTGCGCCTGCCGGGCATTCTCGCCGGGTCGTTAGGCAACGCCGTCGGCACCTACGCCGGCGTCCTGATCGCGCTCTGGTTGCGCTAAATGTGGGAGGGGCCTTTGCGCCCCGATCCCTAATGCTACGCGTTCACCGATCGGGGCACACAGGCCCCTCCCACATTTTACGACGCGGAGCGCAGGGCCGTGGCTCAGCCGCCACTTCCGGCAGCGCGCGCAGAAAATCCTCCGAGACCGATGCCACTCCAGCGCCAAGACCGGCAGCGCATAACGACAAAATCAGGGTCCGGATTTGCAGCGTGCACGATGAATTGTCTTGATCCGATGGATGCCGGGGTTCGTAGCCGTTTACTAAGCGCGGCACTCGCGGCTTTGTTGATCTTGGTGATAACGTAATGATAGGAGGAATTATCGTCGGTCCGAAACAGCTCGGAAGCGGCACGGTCGTTAGCTTGATAGTCGTGCGGGCGGTCGGACCGTCGTTAGGCAACCTCGGCGTCGCGGATTCCCTGCAAGATCCGACCGTGGAACTGCACGACGAGAGCGGGGTGACGATCGCCTTCAACGATGACTGGAAAGATTCGCAGGAGGCGGAGATCGAGGCTGCACAGCTCGCACCAAGCGACAACCGCGAATCAGCTATTCTGGAACCCGTCATCTCGGGCGCCTACACCGCGATCGTACGTGGGAAGGGAAACACAATCGGCGTGGCTTTGGTGGAGGTTTATCTCGTGCAGTGAATTTGCCACCGGGCGTGTTCGCAGCAACTTAGCTTTATTGAGGTAGTCGTTAGTCGGCAAGGCGTCTGATCGGCCATAGCTTCGGCGGAAAGTCACACCGACGCCGTTTCCCTCGACTCGGCGGTCTGTTCCGGCTTTATCGTTGCCGGTCTGCCGAGCTAGGCTGGCCGCGGCGTCCTCTCGCTATTCAAAACTTCTTCGTCAGGCTGACGTAAACGAAGCGGCCGGTCGGGTCGTAGAGGAAGTCGGCGTAGTTGGTTGCCGTGGCGGCGTCGGGTGGGTCGTGGCCAAAGACATTATTGCAGCCGATGGTCAGCGTGGTGTTGTGGAGCAGGCGCTTCCAAACCGGCAGGGCGAAGTTGGCGGTTTGCGCCGAGGCGCTCTCCACCGCTTGGCCGCCGCTCGCGCTCGTTATCTCTTGAGCATCCTTGGCGTAACCCGCGACCGGTTGGGTTTCGACCGGCGCGACGAAACTGAAGTTGTAGGAGGCTTGGACATCAAAGAACCAGGTCTGTTTGACGTAGTGCTCCTTTTTCCCATCGGGAAAGTTGCTTCCTCGGTTGAGGACTTCATGGAAGCCATCCAGATAGTGGACCGTGTTGACCAGATCAAAGCCGTGCCAGGCCCAGTCGATTCGGGAATTCGCCCTCCATTTTAAATAAGCTTCATCGGCGTCGGAGCCGGGAAGAGATCCACCGCGCAGTTCGCGTTCCGTCTCTCCGGGAAGTTGGGCAAACTGGAAGGAGTCGAGATAACTCGCCTGCGTCAGCCAGGTGAAGGTGCCAACCCGCGTCTCGACCTGGTACTGGACTCCAAAATCGATCCCGCGCGCTTTCTGTGAGCCGGAGTTCTGAAAGGCCTCTTCGATCGAAACGATCTCTCCGTCGGCACCGCGGTTGACCTGTTCCAGAGGCAGCAATTGACCGGTCACGGACCGGTTAATGACATTCTGCAGGTCAGGAATTGCGACCCGGCCTTTGCTCTCGATGTCGTATAAGTCGATCGTCAAGGTCAGGCCCTGAATAAACTTTGGCGTGTAAACAAAGCCGCCGCTAAAGGAGCGCGAATCTTCCGGCTGGAGGTTAGGATTGCTCCGGATAATAAAGGCGGCGCTATCGACCGAGTTTCCCGTCGCCGGATCAAACAATGCTACTGGCGCGAATGCCGGCGGAGTTAAACCCTGGGAGGGACTTCCGAATAATTCAATCAGTGAGGGTTGATGAAACCCTTCGCCCCAGGTGGCGCGAACGGTGAATGACTCATCGAAAGGCTGCCAACGCATGCCGACTTTCGGCACGAGAACGTTGGTATCGTTATTCCGAAAATCTTCGAAACGGCCTGCGGCGGTGAACTCCAGGGAGTGCAGGCCGGGCGCCGAAAATATCGGACTGAAAACCGGGATGCTGGCTTCGCCATAAAGTGCGTACGCCTTCCGGCCCGCATCAGTGAAATTACCGGGACCGGTGCCGAGGATATCGCCAGAGATCGCCTCTTCATCCGGACCCTGGCGGAGACTTTCTCGCCGGAATTGACCACCAAAAGCAAGCCCGACTCCGCCGGCCGGCAGCTTGAAAAGTGAGGTGGTATAGATGTTAAGATCAAGGGTGGCGAGCCTGGAGACATCTACCGACTTCGGATGGATGGTGGCGAAAGCAGTTGGGGTGGCATTAGAGGCGATCGGCACCCGGAAATCGCCAAACGGGTTGTAGGGAACGGTCGTGCCGATAAACTCCGGCGAGGCAGGATCAAAGATCGGATCAGCGGCATTAAGGATGCGATTGAAACGCGAAGCCGAAACCTGAGTATCGTTGGAAGTGTTTTTGATCTCGCTGTAGCGAAAGGCCGCGTCGTAGCCCCAGGTGCCGTCGAAGAGTTTGTCGCCTTTCACGCCTAACGTCGAAAGGAAGGCGTCGGTTTCATTGTTGCGAACGCGATCACCAAACTCAGTGAGGCGCGCAAGCGAGGTGCCAGAAATGATTTGCTGGAAGGGATTGAAGGGATTGAACGCGCCGAACGGCACGCCGGTTTCTTCGTAGGTCGGTCCGCCGAGCGTGGCGCCCGGAGCGTGGGGCGGAATGGCGAGCGTCACATTGCCTGGCGTTTGGAAGCGGCCGGTCGCGACCGGCGCCAGCACGTAGTGAGTCTGGACATTCTGATAAAGCAGGTCCGCATGGAGCACCATTTGCTCCCCGAAGATTTTGTGCTCGGCGCTGAGCAGGCCGCCGTAACGCTCCGAGTCGGGCACGGCCGCGCTAAAAGCGTTGAAATTAAAGCGGGAACTGGGCCGGACGCTATAAACGTAATCTGTCGCCGGCGCGTTGCCGTTGGTGAAGAACGGGGCGCGCCCGAAAAAGGTATCGTCCTCCGGGATGTTCTCCGGTGGAACGCCCGCGGCGAGCACGGCCTCGCGGGAGAGCTGGAGATTTTGCGGGCTCGAATTGGGCGATCCGAAAGCCACTTTCTGCGAGTAGCCGCGATCGCGATTAAAGATGGAGTTGCGATGGTAAAAATTCAGGACCCCGCTCACGCTGGTTTTGTCATCGCCCGCGCCGAAGACGAGCGAAGCGGCGAATTCACCGGAGTCCTTGTCGAGCGTGTTGCCGTATTCCACGGTCGCCTCCGCGCCTCGGTAGTCATGGCGCAGCTTGATGTTGACGACCCCGGCGACAGCATCAGCGCCGTAAATGCTCGAGGCGCCGTCCTTCAAAATTTCAATGCTCTCAATCGCCGCGCGGGGAATCGAGTTGAGATCGACAAAAGTGACGGCGCCGTTCGCGGTGCCAAAGGGATAGGGGGCAACGCGGCGGCCGTCGATCAACGTAAGAGTGCTGCTGGCGTCGAAGCCGCGGAGTGAGATCGACGAGGCGCCCGAGGTTGCTTGGTTGCCCGTGTTGGCCGTCGGCACGCCGTTGGGCCCTGCCACGGTGAGATTCCGAATCAACTCCGCCGTCGTGCGCTCGCCCGATTTGTTGATCAAATCGCGGTCGATGGTTTGCACTGGGTTGGGCCCGACTTCCTCCGCGGTCGGAATGCGCGAGCCGGTCACGATGATGCGCTCGGTCTCGGCGGTCGCGCCGGGCGTTGAGACAGGGTCCTGGGCGAACGCGATCGGCGCTTGTGACAACAGAATTCCCGCTGCGCCTAACCAGCCCCAGTAGATGTATGATTTTCGGATGGGAAGCTCCTCTCGTTGACTGTGGCCAGTTCTAGGAAAACAGCGGAAGCTTCACAAGCATTTTTCACGAAATCCGTTGTAGCCGGGGTCGCTGACCCCGGGAGAGCAAGCGCCGTTCATACTGCCGGGGTCAGCGACCCCGGCTACAACGTCAGTAAACCGTCTTCGGCTCCGGGCCGGCGATGATTTTCTGGAAGCGCGGATTCTTTCGCAGCGGGTCCCATTCCAGCGCCACTTCAACTCGGCGACCGTCATGTTGTAGACTGCTCCCCCCAGTGAGGTCGGCCGGCAACGTGAGCAGATGTTCGATCAAATTGAGCGCAAGGTCGGTTTCACCGGTCCGCGCATAAATCAAAGCCAGGCCGGCGGACGCATCGTTCCTGCCCACCGGCGAAACGGCCGCGACCAGTTCAACCGCGCGTCGGCCTTCGCGAACGGCTTCTTCGTTGCGTCCCAGAAAAGCATCGATCAATCCCAGATTGATATATGCGTAGTAGTCGTTAGGCGAAGCGGCTTTGAGCTTCTCGACCTCCTCCCGCGCGGCCATGAGCGCGCGCTCGAACCGGCGCGGTCGCCGCCACGAGCCACCGCGAGTAAGGCTTCATACATAAGCTTCGGATGCGGTCCCTCCTCGAAGACTTCCGCGGGCAACTCGCGGAGGAGTCGTTCCGCGGTGACAAAATCGCGCTCCAGGATCGCGAGTTCGAATTGAAAAGACTGATGCGCCTCTGGCGGGTCGCCCTCTCCGCCAGTGGGACGACGGGCCAGCTCTTGCTTCATGGGCTCGAGCGTTCCAGTCCTGTGGCTGACCTTTTTCCTAATGGACTGCCCCCGCTCGCTGCGGACATACTGTAGCTATAGCCTCGGGAATGGCTGTTGCGCTTGCTTCAGGATTTCCTCGAAGCGCGGATCTTTGCGCAAAGAATCCAAGACCGGATTATACATGAGCTCTCCGTATGCTTCGGCGCCCGGAAGCTGGACCAGCTTTGCGAAGGTTTGCAGGGCAGGGTCACTTTCGCCTGCATAAAGATACATAAAGGCCAGCCGCTTGACCCGCCCGACATTTGAGACCGCGTCTTCCGAAATTGGATGTTGCTTAACCGACTCCTCCGCGATGCGAAGCGCTTCTTCTTTCTTTCCGAGAAGCATTTTCACATTGCTCAAAGCGATGACTAGTTCGCCTTGCTCTTCCCGGTTAGTGGAGCCGGCGAGGCGCTCCTCCAGGCGCTTCTCGGCCGCGCGTGCCGCTTGTTCGTCGAAGGAGAATTTCGTCACAAAATGA
>JBBPZS010000027.1:0-9141 GCA_038198605.1 Chthoniobacterales bacterium
AGCGGCGCCCCAGGTCTGGCAGGACCTGGGGCGTTTTGCTGTGGGTGGACGCCTAAGGGGTTAGCTGAGTCTTACGCTCGACGGTGTCGATATAACGGCGCGTCGCGGCCGGCAGCGGGGGAGGACGGGAGAAACTCTATTTGGCCAGTTTCGGCGGGAAGAGCCAGAGCAGTTTTCCTTTGCGGCCGGTCAGCTCGACCAGGGCGACGCCTGCCTTGGCAAACTTGACCTTGCCACCGGTGAACGCCGCGACCACTTCGGAGAAATCGGGTTCGTGGCCGACCAGCATGAGGACTTGCTGAGGATATTTGCGCCGGATCGTGGCCAGAGTCGCGGCGCGAAATCCGGGGGCGAGCATGCTTTCCTCGTGCACTCGCACTTTGAGATGCTCAGCCGCGATATCCGCGGTCTGGCTGGCGCGCGGGAGACCGGATTTGGTCAGGGGTCGATCGTCGTCTTTCCCCTCCCAATCGGGCCAATCGGCCTCACCATGTCGCAGCAGATAAAGGTGCATCCGCCAAGGTCGTCTCGATGGCTTAAAACGCGAGCGCGGCGCGGGCCAGGACGTAGCCGATGAGACCGGTCACGGGCAGGGTAAAGATCCAGGCCCAGATGATCCGCTTCACGACCGTCCACTTGACGCCGCTGAAGCGTTTCACCGCGCCCACGCCCATGATCGAGGTGGAAATAACGTGGGTAGTGGAAAGGGGGATGCCCCACGAGCTGGCGACCTGAATGATGACGGCCGCGGTCGTTTCGGCGGCGAAACCATGGACCGGCTGTAGTTTCACCATCTTGTGCCCGAGGGTGCGAATGATGCGCCAGCCGCCCGCGGCTGTCCCGGCGGCCATCGTCGCCGCGCACAGCACCACTACCCACGGGCTGACTTTGAAGACCGGCGTGTGCAGGAAATCGAGCCACGCTGGCAGACCGGCAAATTTCCCGTTCGTCGTTCCGGTGAAGAGAGCGAGAGCGATGATGCCCATGGTTTTTTGCGCGTCGTTCGTCCCGTGGCTGTGGGCCATCCAGGCGGCACTGACCAGTTGGAGTTTGCCAAAAATCGAGTGCACGAGATGCGGTGTGAACGGGCGCAGGATAATGAACAGCAGCACCATCAAGAGCCCAGCCATGAGAAAGCCGATAAAGGGCGAGGTAATCATCGGAATGACCACCTTCGGCATGAGGCCGCTTTGCCATTTCAAAACCGACCAGTCGCCCTTGGCCGAAGCGATGGCGGCTCCACAGAGTCCGCCGATCAAGGCGTGACTCGAGCTCGACGGCAGCCCGAGCATCCAGGTGATCAGGTTCCAGACGATCGCGCCGATCAAGGCGCACAGAATCGTCGGCATGGTGACGACATGGAGATCGACGATGCCTTTGCCGACCGTGGAAGCGACCGCCGTGCCGCTCAGAGCGCCGGTGAGATTAAAGAACGCGGCCATCGCGATCGCCTGCCGCGGCGTCAGCACCTTGGTCGAGACGACCGTGGCGATGGCGTTGGCCGCGTCGTGAAAGCCGTTGATGTATTCGAAGGCGATCGCCGCCAGGACGACGAGGATGAATAAAGTCATACGATCCGGCGCCGCGCCTCTAGGAATACTTGAGCACGATCTGGAGAATGATGTTCCCGGCGTCGCGGCAGCGGTCGATCACTTTCTCCAGCAACTCGTAAAGATCGCGCAGGAAGATGATCTGCTTCGCGTCGTAGTCGCCGTGATACAAATCGCGCAGCAAATCCAGCTCCAGTTTGTCGGCGTCGCCTTCGATCGTCTGGAGCCGGGCGTTTTTTTCCCGCGCGGTCGCGGCATCCGTTCCTTTGCGCAGTTCCTTGACCATCGCGAGAACGGCTTCGGCGGCCTGGTCGAGCAACTCGAGATGGATCTTGAAGTTGTGACCATGCAGATCGTCCGGACAAATCAGGATGCGCTCCCCGATCTTCTCGACCGTCTTGGGAATTTTATAAAGCGCGGCCGCCAGCGATTGGATGTCCTCGCGCTCGAAGGGCGTGATGAAAGTCTTGCAAAGCTGCTCGGTCAATTCCTGGGTGATCTGCTTGTCCTTGCGCCGGCTATTGACGAATTCCTCCAGGCTCTCCGGCGATTCCTTGCGTTCCAGCTTGGCGAGGAGCGCGACGAGGTGATGCACGCTCTGGTCGGCCTGCTCCGCGCTCGCTTCCAGGAGGTTAAAAAATTTTTCGTCGTGTCCGAGAAGTTTTTTGATCGAGAACATGGGCAGCAGTCCGGCAAAGGTGGTTCGGATTGGGGTAAGGCAAATCCCCTCCAGCGCCAAGCCCAAAGATCGGGCGCGAGTTAAGCCTAACGACCCGAGGAAAGAAACGGCTGATGCCGGATGTCTTCCGCCGCCGCCGCGTAGACCGCGTCTTCCGCGATATTGGTCGCGTGGTCGCCCACCCGCTCGAGGTGGCGCGCGATGAACATGAGGTTGAGGTAACCGCGGAGCTGCTCCAGGTCCTGCGCCATCCGCTCGATCAGGCGCCGGCTGGCGTTGGCGTTCATTTCATCGAGCGCCTTGTCCCGCGCTTTTAGGCCACGCCCCAGCTCCACATCCTCCCGCACGTAAGCGTCGACGCTGTCCCGGAACATCTCCATCGCGACCACGCGCATGGGGTGGATCAGCTCCACCTCCGGCAAGGCCGGATGTTTATTCAGTTTGCGCGCCTTGCGCGCGATGCTCACGGCCTGGTCCCCCATGCGTTCGAGGTTGGAACAAAGTTTCATCGCCGAAACCACCCGGCGCAGATCGGATGCGACCGGCTGGAAACGGAGCAGGAGGTCGATTCCATCCTTGTCTACCTGCTTCTCCAGCTGGTCGATCTCTTCGTCGTCCGCAATCGCAGTGGCGCAGAGTTCTTCATCTCGCTGCAGGAGCCCGTCCAACGCATTATCCAGGCTTCGGGTCGTTAGGCTGGCCATCATCAGGACGTTGTTGCGCAGGCTGCCGAGCGCTTCGTCGAAGGTTCCGAGAATATGTTTAGGCGGCGTCATATCGCTTTCTCTTAACCGAACCGGCCGGTGATGTAATCCTCCGTTTGCCGTTGCGAGGGATTGGAAAAGATCCGCGTCGTTTCGCCAAACTCGATCAAACGCCCGAGATAAAAGAAAGCGGTCAAATCGGAGCAGCGCCCGGCTTGTTGCATGTTGTGGGTCACGATCACGATGGTGTAATCGCGCTTCAATTGCCGGATGAGCTCCTCCACTTTCGCGGTCGCGATCGGGTCGAGGGCCGAGCAGGGCTCATCCATGAGCACGATCTCCGGCTCGACCGCGAGAGCGCGCGCAATACAGAGGCGTTGTTGCTGGCCGCCCGATAGTCCATAGGCGCTGCGATCGAGCCGATCTTTCACTTCCTCCCAAAGAGCCGCGGCGCGCAGACTTTTTTCAACCGCTTCATTAATCTCGGAGCGTTTCTTCACCCCCGCGATTCGCAACCCGTAGGCGATGTTGTCGTAGATTGATTTCGGGAAGGGGTTCGACTTTTGGAAAACCATCCCGATGCGCCGGCGCAGATCGACCACGTCGACCGCCGGGTCGTTGATGTTGCGACCATCGACGAAAATCGTACCACGCGTGATGCGGGCGGAATCAACCAAGTCGTTCATCCGGTTAAAGCAGCGGAGCAGGGTCGTTTTACCGCAGCCGGAGGGCCCGATGAAGGCCGTGACTGCGCGGGCCGGGACCTGGAGGCTGACTTCATGCAGCACTTCGTGATTGCCATAGGCGAAAGTGAGATCCTGCACATCGATCATCGGCGCGGGCGGCGTCGTGGGCGCGAGGGGCGTCTCGCTCCGGCTGGCACTGGTGGTTGGAATGGCTTCGGGCATGAGCAGATTTACCATGTTAGACGACTCCGACTGCGCTCGCGAAAGACAACGGAGGTGAGCGCGATCAGCATGACGAGGAGGAGAAAAACAAAGGCCGCGCCGTACTGCACCCGCTCAGTGTATTCATTTTGCGGGATCTTCGAGCTGACCACGTAAATGTGATAGGGCAACGCCATCACGCCTTGAAAGAAAAAGTCGGTCCAATGTTGCACCTGCCACGGCATCTCATCGCGCAAGGCATAGGCCGCGGTGAACATGATCGGCGCCGTCTCGCCCGCAACGCGCGCGATCCCGAGGATGGATGCGGTTAGAACACCGGGGAGAGCGTAAGGCAGAACGTTTTTGCGAATCGTTTGCCATTTCGTGGCCCCGAGCGCGAGCGAGCCTTCGCGCAGACCCTGCGGGACCGCGCGGAGCGCTTCTTCGCTGGCCGTGATGATCGCCGGCAAAACCATCAGGCCGAGCGTAAACCAACCGGCCAGGAGCGAGACGTTCCAGTGAAAGAAGATGACGAAGAGGCCAAACCCGAAAAGGCCAAAAACGATCGAGGGCACGCCGGCGAGATTGAGAATGGCGATCCGAATGAGGCGGATGAAATGACTGTTCCGGCTGTATTCGCTCAGGTAAATCGCGCTGCTGATGCCAACGAAGAGCGCGATCACCATCGACCCGATCACGAGCAACGCGGTCCCGACGATGGCGGGCCAGATGCCGCCGGCCGAATAAGCCACCGTGCTCGGATTGACTACCGCCGCCGGGTGTTGCGCCTTCCACTGCCGGAAAGCGCCGTCGCCTAACGTCATCTTTTTCCCTTCGAAATCGAAGACATAAAGCGTCTCCGGTTTCTCGCTCAGGAACTTCAGGTTCACAAAAGGAGCGGTCGTCTGAAAAACCGTTCGCGACCCTTTGATTCCAATATCGAGAAAGATGTAGCTCGTGCAGGCGATGATGAAATAAGTCGCGAGCCGGAAGCTCCAGAAAGTGAGCCGTTCCGCGAGTCTCGTGCGTCGCTGCTGTTTCGTTAGGCCAGTCATTTTAGCCGATGCTCATCCGGTAGCGCTGCACGATTTTCTGCGCGAGGAAGTTGATTCCGAGGGTGATGGTGAAGAGGACGAGCCCGACCATGAAGAGCGCGCGGTAATGGATGCTGCCCCGGACCACTTCGCCCATCTCCTGCGCGATGATTCCGGTCATGGTGTGGACCGGTTGGAAAAAGGCGCCCAGCCCTTCGCTGAAATCAGGAATCTCGATCCGGTTGCCGGCGCAGAGCAGGACCACCATCGTCTCACCGATAACGCGTCCGAAGCCGAGGAGAATGGCCGAGATGATTCCGGAGAGCGAGGCCGGCACGAGGATGCGTCCGATCGTCTGGAGGCGATTCGCGCCCAGCGCGTAGGAGGCTTCCTTGAAACCGCGCGGCACGTTGCGCAAGGCGTCTTCCGAGAGCGTGAAAATGGTCGGGATCGCCATCAGGGCAAGGAGAGTGCCGGCGGTGAAAACATTGAGCCGCTCGTTGATCGGGAAAAACGAAACCCAGCTCAGCCAGTGCCAATGCGAGGCCGCGCGAATCGCTTCCCCCACCACCGCGATGCCGAAAAAACCGAGCACGACGGAGGGAATCGCGGCAATGAATTCAATGTAGGGCTTGATCAGCCGCCTTTCGTGGCGCCCGGCGATCTCGCTCACATAAATCGCGGCCGCCACCCCGAACGGGATGGCGAAAAAGAGCGCCACGGCCGAGACCATGATCGAGCCGACGAGTAAAGGGCGGATGCCGTACCAATCCTGCCAGAAGCTGGCCGTGATCCAGTCGTGCCCGAATAAAAAGGCAGTGATGCCGCGATACCAGGGGACCGACCGGTTTGGGTCCCAGCTTTCGAGTTGTTGAAAAACGCCGGGCAGGGTCGCGACAAAATTACGGACCCGGACTTTCCAGTGATCGAACTGTTTTTCCACCGCCGGGGTCGTGAGACGCGGAGCGTTATTGAGCAGCCCGGCCAGATCTGCCGCTACCTTTGAACTCGTTAGGCGAAAAGTCGGCGCGCTTGCCCGCAATGCCGCGATCGTTGTGGCCTGGTCTACGGCCGGAACGACGATCTGGGCGGCGGCCGCCGCCTGGCCGGCGCGGGTGAGCCGGTCTCTTTCGGCGATCATTTCCTCGCGCTTCGCGATCGCTTCCTTCAGCCCCATCGCGTCGTCGTTCAGGTCGGAAACAAGGCCGTTCAGCCCGTCGCCCGCGTTGCTGAATGCGGTCGCGAACTGGTCGAAGGAAGCGAGCGCAGCCTGGGCTTGTTCGTTACTCAGGCCGCGCTGGGTGAGGGCGTAAAATTCGCGCAGCCGAATCTGATTGAGCGATCGCGTCAGCGAGGAGTGCTCCCGGGCCTGGGCGCGGATGATATCGACGTATTCCAGACCGGCGGTGCGATAGATGCGCAGGTTGCGCAGATTTTCACCGGAGAAACCAAAGCCTTCACGGCAGAGGAAAATCGTGATCAAGGCCAGGACCACCACCGCCACGATCGCGTTGCCGCCGAAGAAATATTTGATCGCGCGTTCGGTCAGGCGCCGGGTCCGGGAGCGGCCCTCCTGCGCGGCGGCGGCAGCGGTCAAAATAGGCGGGGCGATTTCCACCGCGAAACCTGCCGACGAGGCGTCCGCCGGCAAAACCTTTAGTGTTACGTTTCGGTGACGGCGAGCGGCAAATGGACCCGCACGGTCGTGCCCCGCCCCAATTCACTCTCCGCCTCCACCCTGCCGCGATGGAGAAGCACGACGTGTTTTACGATTGAAAGACCGAGCCCGGTCCCGCCCAGTTCGCGATGCCGTGCCTTGTCCGCGCGATAGAAGCGTTCGAAAATTCGTGGCAGATCGCGCGCCGGGATCCCCGCGCCGTTATCTGAAACCTCGAGGTTGAGCTGGCCTTCGGCACTCGCCGCGCGCACTGCGATTTTTCCGCCGACGGCCGAATACTTCACCGCGTTATCGAGCAGATTGTAAATGACTTCCTGCAACCGCGCTTCATCCGCGGCCAGGGGCGGAAGGTCCTCCGGCGCCACGAGCTCAGCCGTCAGTTTCTTAGCCGTGAATTTTTTCTCCCAATCGCGCATGATGCCGCGTAGGAAAATCGCCGGCCGAATTGTGGTCAGATCGAGCGCCACGCCCGGCCCTTCGAGGCGGGCGAGGCTCAGGACGTCGTCGACCAGGAGGTTGAGACGATTGGAATGGCGTTCCATCACTTCAAAAATGCGAAGCAATTCGCCCGGCGGTTGTTTGGGATCCTCGAGCAAGGTCTCGAGATAGCCGCGCAGGATCGAGAGCGGGGTGCGCAGCTCGTGCGAAACATTGGCGACGAAATCGCGCCGCATCGTTTCGGTGCGGCGCAGCTCGGTGATGTCGCGAAAGAGGATGACGGCGCCGGTCGCCCCGCCGGGTGCGTCTTTGATTGGTTCGAGCACGATCTCGAGATGACGCTCCTGCCCGCCCGGCCGCGGCTGCACGATCGTGACCCGACGCGTCTCGCCCTGGCGCAGGACTTCGCCTAACGAGTGCTCGACCGCGGCGTCGCGGACGGCTTCGAGCAGGGTCGCTTCGCTTCTCTCCGGACCGACGGCGAACATTTCCCGAAAAGCCCGGTTCATCAGCCGGATCCGCCTTTCACCATCGGCCACGACGAGTCCATCGGCCAGCGCACCGACGATCGCCTGCACCCCAAACTCGCCTTCCTCCACTCGCGCCCGAAGGTCGGTTTCACGCAGGGCGAACTGCTCCAGCGCGAGCGCGGTCCCGCGCATGTTCCGGGCGCCGCCAATCAAAAATGTGCGCGGCATCTGTCCCTGATTCAGTTCCTCGACCATCTTCTCCAGCTCGCGCGCCGGCAGGATCCAATCCCGCCGCATGCGCCACCAGACGCCGGCGAAAACCACCAGCGCGAGCGCAAAAGCAAGCCAGCCCATGCGCGTCGTTTATTCGCGCAAACGGTAGCCGAAACCCCGCACGGTTTCGATCAGGCCGGCCGACTTGCCCAGTTTCTCCCGCAACCGGCGCACATGGGTATCGACCGTGCGGGTGTCGATCGCGCTTTCGTATCCCCAGACTTCGTTGAGCAGGCGGTCGCGTGCCTGGACCCGGCCCGGCCGGTGCATCAGCATGCTGAGCAGTTTGAATTCGACCGCGGTCAGGACGACCGGTTTGCCGCCGACGAGGACGCGATGGCGCGCGGAATCGATCGTGATCGGTCCGCGGGTCAATTTCTCTTCCGCCAGCTCGCCTGGGCCGCGGCGCAGGATGGCTTTGATCCGCAGCAGCATTTCGCGCGGGCTGAACGGTTTGGTCACGTAGTCGTCCGCCCCAAATTCTAGGCCGACGATGCGATCGATCTCTTCGGCTTTCGCGGTCAGCATGATGATCGGGATATGCGAAGTGAGCGAATCGGTCTTGAGCACTTTGCAGACTTCCAGCCCCGGCATGCGGGGCAACATGAGGTCGAGTACGATCAGGGCCGGTGCTTCGGCCCGCGCTTTCTTCAGTCCCTCGGCGCCGTCGCTCGCGCTGATGACGGTGAAGCCGCCCGCCTTGCGCAATTGCAGGGTGAGGAGATCGACAACGTCGGGTTCATCCTCCACGATCAGGATCTTTTTGTTAGGCGAAAGACTCATGCGAGTTGGGGAAGATCAGACTATCCCGAAAGGGCGGCGCCTGACAATTTGCGAATCGCAAGGAGGCGCGTTAATCGCGCGCCAGTTTTACGTTGCCGTAGCGGCTGGCCCCGGTCACTTCGTCCCCCAGCCAATCGGGCGGACGAAAGGAATGGTAGGTTTCGACATTGGGAAACTCCACTTCCGCTACGATCAGGCCTTCGTTCGAGCCCGAGTAAATATCGATTTCGATCGTGAGTTTTTTGTAGGGAACATAGTAACGCGTTTTCGTTAGGCGGGAGCGGGCGGTGGCGGGCCAGAGGATGGCGAACTGCGCCGGGGTGAGATGAATCTCGCGCTCTTCCCGCGCCCGGGCCGGGCCGCGTTTGAAAGTGAGGCTGCAGGCACGGCCTGCCCGCCGCAGGCGCACGTGCGACCTGTCCCGTCCGATCGAGAGATAGCCCTGCAAGATTTCCTTGTGCGGATAACGCGCCAGGTTGCGCGGCAGTTTTTCGACCAAAAATTTTCGCTCGATTTCGAGGTGTGGATCTTTCATGCGGGCGGGGTACCAGGGAGGGGACTCGAACCCCTAAGGATTGCTCCACCAGATCCTAAGTCTGGCGCGTCTGCCAATTTCGCCACCCTGGCCCGTTTTTTTTCTGAAAG
>JBBPZS010000028.1:0-6471 GCA_038198605.1 Chthoniobacterales bacterium
CGCTGACCCCGGTCGGTCTGGCGCGTGGCCATGCTTTCCCTCTCCGGGGTCAGCGACCCCGGCTACAACTGATGCCGCGCGTGCTCGCTTAGAAGTTCGCCTTCTTCGCCGCGAGGAAAACATCGCGACCGACCAGATACAAGAGCACGCAAAGAATCGTGAACGGGAGGAGCGCAAGCAGATCCGCGTGCGCTCCGGCGAAGAAGGGATTGTTCGCATTCGCCCAGGCGGCGAGGCGTTCATTGACGGGCGCGAGGCTGGGCCAGCCCGCCATGATCGCGATGACGATGCCGGCGAGCGCGCCGCCCGCGATGTAACCGGAGGCGAGCAGAACGCCGGAGCTTTTGTCGCCTTCTGCGGCCAGTTCGTCGTGGGTCAGATCGTGATCGCGGAACTTGTGTTTGCGCAACCAGCGATCGACGCCCCAGCGGATCATCCCGCCGATAAAAATCGGGCTCGAGGAGGCGAGCGGCAGGTAAACGCCGACGGCAAAAGCAAGCGAAGGAATTCCGCTCATTTCGAGTACGATCGCGATCATCACGCCTAACAAGACCAGAGCCCAGGGCAATTTGTGGCTGAGGATGCCCTTGATGATGTAGGACATGAGCGTCGCCTTGGGCGCGTCGAATTTTGTTACGGCCGAGCCGTCGGGCCGAGTGCGGTGGGTGCCGTTGATGCCCGGGTCGACGAGGTAAACGGCGTTGCCCTGACTGTCTACGAGGAAGCGCTGGGCGGGACCGCCGGCCGGGTCGATGCGCTGCCAGGAGCGATAACTTTGCGGATCCAGATTGGCCTGGGCGCCCTTGATGCGCTCCGGCGTGCCGAGCTCGGCGTCGTTAGGGGCGCGGAGGTCGGCCGCAAAATTGCGATCCATTTTGTAAACCACTTCGCCGGCGGCGTTGACCAGGTAATCGCCGGGATCGAGGCCGGGCACGACCGAGTTCACGCCGCCCTTTTCGTTATGCAAAATGCGGTATTGCCCGGTGGTATCGGGCTTCAGCTTCTCGTTGAAAGCCGGCAGATTGGCGACCTGAATTCGTGGCGGAGTCGCTCCAGCCACGACTTTCTGAAACGTCGTCGCCGGCACGTAAACGGTGTAGGCGTTATTCAGGACGAGCAGGATCGGGCCGAGCGCGATGGCGGAAGCGAGGGCGCCGGCAAGGATGGCGATCTGCTGCAGTCTTGGGGTCGAGCCGACGAGAAAACCGGTTTTCAAATCCTGCGAGGTGGTGCCGCCGTTGGAGGAGGCGATGCAGACGATGCCGCCGATGGAGAGAGCGGTGACGAAATATTTCGGCCCCGTCCAGCCGACGAAAAGAAAGATGAGGCAGGTAAGGAGGAGCGTGGCCACGGTCATACCGGAGATCGGATTCGAGGAGGAACCGATCTCGCCGGTTAGCCGCGAGGAGACGGTCACGAAAAGAAAACCGAACCCGACGATGAGAAGCGCGCCGAGCAGGTTCCACTGCAGATGGAGTTGCGGCACGATCATGATGACGAGGAGGAGCGCGATGCAACCGCCGATCACGACCTTCATCGAAAGATCCTGGTCGGTCCGCGGGACGGCGCCGACGCGTTCCTTGCGGCCTTTGAGATCCGCCAGCCCGCCTTTCAGTCCGTGCCAGATGGTCGGGAGCGAACGAAAGAGGCTGATGATGCCGCCGGCCGCGACCGCACCCGCGCCGATGTAAAGCACATAGGCGCCGCGAATGTCATCCGGGCCCATCTGGCTGATCGGCATCGTGCCGGGCGCGATGATGGAGGTGGCTGATTCGCCGAAAAACTTGATCGCCGGGATAAGGACGAGATAAGCCAGCACGCCGCCCGCGCACATGATCGAAGCGATCCGCGGCCCGATGATATAACCCACGCCTAACAATGCCGGTTCGATCGTGGCGGAGATGGAGCCGGCCTTGAAGGGCGCGCCGAAAACTTTCTCCGGGGTGTTTTTCCAGGCGTTGAAGGCGTTCATCGCCGCCTGGTAGATGAAGCCGATCCCGAAGCCGCTGAAGATGATCTTGCCGCCGCCGGTCGCTTCGTCCGCGACCTCGACGTCTTCGCTGATCCCTTCGCGCGACGCGGCCGCTTTCAAGACTTCCGCGCAAGCCGTGCCTTCGGGATATTTGAGCAAACCGTGTTGATCGACGATGAGCGCGCGCCGGAGCGGGATCATCATGAGAATGCCTAACAATCCGCCCAGAATGGCGACGAGCATGACGCGGGTGATCTCGAGATCGAACCCGAGGATCATGATCGCCGGCATGGTGACGCCGAGGCCGAAGGCGATCGATTCGCCCGCGGAGCCCGCGGTTTGGACGATGTTGTTCTCGAGGATGGTGGCATCGCGCATCCCCATTTTCGAGAAGAGCCGGAAGAGGGTGATCGAGATCACCGCGACCGGAATGGAAGCGCTGACCGTGAGCCCAACCTTGAGCACGAGGTAAAGCGAGGAAGCGCCAAAGACGATGCCGAGCAACGTCCCGACGATGAGCGGGATGATGGTCAGTTCGCGCATGTTTGCGCTCGCCGGGATGTAAGGCTTGAAATTCGCCGCCAGCGGATTGGATGGCTTTGCGCCCACCATGTCGGGCATTTCGTTAGGCGGATTTCTTGGATCGATCTTCGACATCAGCGGGTTCCCTTTCTCCAGATTCGGAGAGCAGAGCGGGAAGCGCCGCGGATGGCAACTGCAAAACACGCCCGGCTTCCAAGCCCGCCGTTTTTTTCAGGTCCGGCCTGCTCGTGATCGGACTCGGCCTTTATCACTTCGTTAGGGCAATTCAGCGTCCTCGTTTTCCGCATCCTGGCAGGCCGGGCGCACGAGGGCTCAATGAGGAAATCGCGGTTCTCTTACCCAGCCTAACGACTTGCGGCGGTGCCGCCCGCGCGCTCGTTAGGGCGAGCGGCCCTGGCCACCTCTTCCGTTCTCGCCGGCCGCTTCGCTTGCTCTTCCCCTTCGGCCCTCCAGCGCGGCTGGGTCGCGCCTTCCTGCGGGGCGGGCCAGCCTTCCCGTTGCTGGCTGCGATCGCCTTCGCCGGCTTCGGTTTGATCGTGAAACAATTGCACCTGGGTGTCGTAGGGCATGTCGATCCCGGCGGCGTCGAGCCCTTCCTTGATCGCCTGCAGGACCGCCGCCCGCACCTGGACGACGTCGGCCCGGTGACTTTGCGTCCACCAGCGCGCTCGAATCGTGACCCAGCTCGCCGCCAGATCCCACGGTAAGGCTTCCGGCGCGGGATCGATTTCCACATCCGCCACGCCGGCGATGGCTTTCTTGACCACTTCACAGGCGTCGCCAATCCCGTCGCCGTACCCAATCCCGACGTCATACTGACTGCGCCGTTTTTCATGCGCAGTCTTCACCAGGACGGCGTTGGTATAGATCTGGCTATTGGGAATCACGATCCGTTGACCGTCGTAGGTCTTGATGATGGTGGCGCGTGTCTCAATCCGCTCGACCGTCCCTTCATGGCCGTCGATCTCGATCTGGTCGTTAATCTCGAACGGTTGCCGCAGGAGAATGAGGAGTCCGGCGAGCCAGTTCTGGAGGATGTCCTTGAAAGCAAAACCAATCGCGACCGAGCTAACGCCGAGACCGGCGATGAGGTCGCCCGGTTTCAGGGAAGGAATCACGATCGTAGCCGCGAGGAGAAATCCGAGCAGCATGATCGCCGCCTTGACGAAGCCGCCAAGGACGCTGCCGAGGTTGCTCCGGCCGCGCCGGGCGGCGTGGCCGACGATGAGCCGTCGCGCGAACAGAGCCAGGCCATAGAAAATCGCGAGGAGGACGAGGGCGACCGCGATGTTTGGCAAAAGCCGGGTGGCACCATCGACCCAGCTATCAAGACGCTCTCGCGCGCCGGCCAGGCTGAAATCGATTTTCTGCGGCTGATCCTGCGGAGTGGCGGCAGCGAGGATGCGCAGGCTGAACATTGGCTACTTTACCGGTCCGGGCCTGATTCTCAATCTGACCGGTGCAAGGTGAAGAAAGTCAACTCCGGCCGGCAGTTGATCCGCACCGGGAAAGTGCTGAACCCGATCCCGCGATTGACGTAGAGACGATTGCCGGGTTGGCCGAAGCCATCGATCCAGCCGTCGACGTGCACTTGCTCATCCGCCTGCAGCGCCATCCACGACCACGTTTCGGTAAAGGGGACGCGAATCTGTCCGCCGTGGGTGTGCCCGGCGAGCGCGAGCGGCGCGGTTCGAGGCGGTAGGGCGGCAAAGGAATCGGGATTATGCATGAAAACGATTCGCGGGGCGCCGGCGGGAATTTGGGCGACCGCCGCGGCGGGCCGGTCATGGCCGGCATAGCGCGAGCCGATCCCGGCGAGATAGAGCTTCGCAGAATTGGAGTTCTCTTTTCTACCCTTTTCGTTAGGCGGAGGAAGCGGCCGCGCCGCATTTTCCAGCACGCGGATGCCCGCGCCCTCCAGCGCCGCCCGCACCGCCTCGGCGATGCGCTCGTTCTTGATCGAGTCGGGGTGGTTCATCCCGTAATCGTGATTGCCCAGCACCGCGTAAACCGGAAGCCCCGCCCTCACGAGCGGCCTGACAAGAGCGACCGCTCCCTCGACTTCCCGGCGGAAGGCGTGGGTGTCCTCGCGTTCGAGATCGTCCCGCTCGTCTTCATCGGTCGGCTTGTAGACAAAATCGCCCGCGATCAGGACGAGGGCGGGTTTCTCCTGGATGATGCGATCGACGATCCGCCGGGCGGTTGCCTCATTACCGAACCACATTCCAATCTGCAGGTCGGCGATCAGCGCGATCCGCTGGCCGCTCCACTCGTTAGGTAAGCCGGGGATTGCTGCGTTCTCTTCCTTCACCTCGAACAGACGCGGCTCGACCAGCGTGCCGTAGGCAAGGAGGAGCAGGAGGACGGACCCTAACCCGAGCCCGGCATATTTGATCTGCTTCCAGCTCATCACGTCATTAATCGGGCAAACCAGTCGCGATCGCGAATGAACTGTGGCAGACCCGCAAACGAAAAACAGGGCCGCCCAAAGTGAGCGGCCCTGCTTGAAGTGTCGTGCGAAATTGTTTACTCGGCCGCGACGTTGATGCTCTCGGCCAGTTTGGTCAGTTTCTTGTCCGTCGCGCCTTCTTCATCGAGCGTCTTCTGCAGGAGCCTAGCGCCGTCCTTGTCGCCTAACAAATTCGCGTAGGTCCGAGCGCAGCCGTAGCCGGCCATCTCGTAATGCTCCACCCGTTGAGCCGCGGAGATCAGGCCGGCGTCGCGCACGTCTTCGTCCGCGTCCTCCTCGATCATTTCCGCGCCTTCCTTGATCAGGCCTTCCATGCCTTTGCATTTCGGGCCGCGCGTCGTTTCGTCGTGGCTTTTCAGAATCTTCTCCAGGCGAGCGGCGTGCTCTTTGGTTTCTTCGAGATGCTTCTGGAAGCCAGCCGTCAGCTTCGAGCTGCTCGCCGCTTTCGCCATTTTGGGGAGAGCTTTGATGATCTGGTTTTCCGCGCTGTAGAGGTCTTTCAGCTCGTGAATGTATAGGTCTTTAAGTGTTTCTAGTTCCATACCGTGGGAATCGCGGATGGATGAAACGACGGCCGCTTCGAAATCACGCTCTGATGCTTTAGGACAAGGCCGGCGCGCTCCAGCTACGGCTTTTGATAGCCAAGGACGCGCGGCTCGAGTTTTCCCGCGCGCGGGTCCTGTCGAAAAGTGATCCACGCCTCCCGCCTCGCGCGCCGCGGCAGGTAAGGCAGATCGAACTCGGCTGTCTCTTCCACGCTGCCGGGCAAATGAAGGACGACGGAGAGATGCACGTTGGCGGCCGTCTCGTCGCCTTGATTGACCACCGTCACGGGGACCGCGAAATAGCCGTCGCGCGCCACCGGGCGGCCGAGTTCGAGGTGCGGCTCCGCCGGTTTTTCGCCTAACGAGAGCTGCTCATGAATAAGGATGCCCGCGGTCGCGAGGATCATGACGAGAGAAAGCGCGAAAACGCTCCATTCAAGCCAGTTTTTTTTCGGCGTTTTCATTGCACGAGGAGCCGGCCGGCGGATGCGCCGAGAGTCGAGGCGAGACCGAGCACGATCGTCTCGGCCAGGGCAGTGACGAGTGCGACCTGATCGAAGCGTCCAAAAAACCAGAGCACCGCGGCCGTGATCGCGAGAGCGGTCGCGTAGCTCGTGATCGTCCCGATGAATACGGAAGTGAGACCATTCTTGCTCACGAATCGTTTCGAGCCGGCAAACTCGATGTAGTAAAGAATCAGCGCGGTCAGGAGGAGCGAGAGAAGCATCAGCGCCAGGAGTTGCGCGACGGAGAGGCTGGTCGCGATCGCCACCACTTCCTCGGTCGGCGCGATATTGGCCGCGAAGAGCGTCGCCCCGCAGGCCGCGATCACGAGCTGGCCGCCGAAACGGACTTCGTTAGGCGCGGAGGTCTTCGGCTTTTTCTCGTCATCCCCCGAGAGGCCGAGCTGAGCGGTCCCGACCGAGATGCCGATCGCGACG
>JBBPZS010000029.1:0-51266 GCA_038198605.1 Chthoniobacterales bacterium
CCCACGCCGACGCCGACTGCGACGCCAACGCCCACGCCAGTTCCACCAACGATCGATCGGCAGCCGACCAACAAGACGGTATCTATCGGAGAGAGCGCGACCTTCACCGTCCGCGCGAGCGGCGGCACGCCGTTGCTTTATCAATGGCAAAAGAACGGCGTCGATATTCCCGGCGCAAATCAGGCAACCTATGTCACTCCGCCCGCGTCCGCGTCGGATAACGGAAGTCTTTTCCGGGTCACAGTGAGTAACGGCGGCGGCAGTGTCACGAGTAACTCGGCGACTTTGGCAGTTAATCTTCCGCCTGCCATTACCGTTCAGCCGGTGGATAAGACGGTTAACGTCGGCCAGACAGCCAAGTTTTCGGTCACCGCGACAGGCACCAAAACTTTGACCTACCAGTGGAGAAAAAACGGGGGGAACATCTCGGGCGCGCTACAGCGTTCCTACACTACTCCGCCAGCCGCGACGGGAGACAACGGCGCGCTCTTTTCTGTTGTTGTGACTAATCCCTACGGCAGCGTGACGAGCGACAACGCCACGCTGACAGTGAAATAGCCGGCGGCCTTACTGGTCGAGCGTTGCGTCCTATTTTACGGTCAGAAGACTTTGCAAGCAGCAAAGGTGAATCGGAGTCAGTCCGGAATCTCGGCGTATCTTCGTCTCCGGAGGCGGTGCAACATTGGACTGGGCTTGCATTCCCCCCAGGTCATTCTCGCTTTGCTGATCGATGATGTACTATTGTCAGAATCAAGAAGCATCCGCCGCTAACGATCAGGGCGTCCATACTCAATTTCTAGTTTCGGTTATTTTGGCGGCTCAAGAAACGACCCAGCTAATCGGGCGGATGTTTTTGGTTGCATCGCCAGACGAAATCGGTTCAAGTACGGATTGGATAAATAAAAACTATGTATTCCATCCTGTCCCGCCGGTTCGCTGCTCAAGACCTTCGGTCATTAACCTTCGTCGCATTTCTTTGCGCTTCGACAATCCTCGGTGCTGCTCAGCGCACGGATCCATTCGCTTCCGTCCTGCCAGCTTACCTGCAAGGGATCAGATCGAACCCACTCACCTCCGACGACGTCTTCGACATATTCCATTCCAAGGAAACTGTGGACAAGTCGACCACGAAGGTGGGGATGTTCTTTCCAGCGTCGCCGCCGGCAGTTTATCCTAATGATTTCCGCACGATTGACGGATCCAGAAACGCCCCAGGCGATCTCGGGAAGGCAGGGTCAATCGATCTGCGCAACACCACCATCGGCTACGCCGACGGCTTGGGCACGCCGGGAGGCGCGACCCGCAAGGGGACGCGTGAAATCAGCAATCTCGTGAACTTCCAAACGGCGCCGATCCCCAACAGTGTCAACGTTTCCGGTTTCGTCTGGAACTGGGGCAACATCGTCGATCATGATATGGTGCTGACAAAGATAGCCATCCCGTCCGACCATATCGACATTCCGATCCCGCAGGGCGATCCGGTCTTCGATCCTAAAGGCAGGGGCGGACTCTTTCTCACCTTTAACCGCAGTAGTGCATTGATCGTGAACGGAGTCCGGCAGCAGGTTAATTCCAACTCCGCCTTTCTTGATGGCTCCGTGGTTTATGGCTCGGATAAGCAGCGCCAAAACGAAATGCGGACGCTGGATGGGACGGGGCATCTGAAGACCAGCGAGGGCAATCTAATGATGTTCAACGTAAACGGGTTGACCAACCAGCCGCCGGCTGATCGAGGCCTCGATCCCGGCCTCTTTTTCCTCGGGGGCGATGAGCGGTCGAACGAAAACCTCGCGCTCAGCACGATGCAGAACCTCCTGGTTCGGGAGCACAATTTCTGGGCCGATTTCATCAAGGCCGGTGACCCGACGCTCGACGACACCGGGATTTACCAGCGGGCTCGCGCCATCGTCGGAGCTGAAATTCAGTCCATTACGTATCGAGATTTTATCCCGATCCTCCTTGGGCCGAATGCACTCACACCTTACACCGGCTATAATTCGAGCGTGGATCCGCGAGTCTCCCTCGCCTTTTCTACCGCGGGCTTTCGCGTCGGCCATACTTTTCTCCCGCCGGTGCTAAACCGGCTGGACGCGAGGAACCGCTCCATCGGCGATGTAACTCTGGACAAGGCGTTGTTTCAACCCCAGCTGATTACCAAAATCGGCATCGAGCCGTATCTGCGTGGCCTCGCGAGGCAAATTCCACAGGAAGTCGATGTCAGCATTGTCGACGGCGTCCGCAACTTTTTCACCGGCATAGGCACCGGCTTTGACCTGGCGGCGTTGAACATCCAGCGCGGCCGCGATCACGGCCTGCCAAGCTACAACCAGGTCAGAATCGATTACGGGCTCGTTCCGAAGGCGACCTTCGCCGAGGTTACTTCGAATCTTGATTTCCAATCCCGGCTCGCCAGCGCCTACTCCTCGCCCGATGATATGGACCTCTGGGTCGGTTGCCTCGCCGAAGATCACGTCAACGGCGGACTGGTAGGTGAGACTATGTTCACCATTTTTAAGGACCAGTTCGAGCGCACACGCGATGGAGACCGCTTCTGGTATGAGTCATACTTGGACGCCACTACGCTCGCGCTCGTTCAGCAACAGACTCTGGGGACGATGATTAAAAACAACACCAGCATCGCCAGCGAGATGCAGGATGAAGTCTTCCACGTTCCGACCCAATAGCTGCGCAGGCTCGATGCGGTCGTGGCCAGACTAAATTTGTGTAACCCAGTCGCCTGGCTGTCCCGGATGCTTGAATCGTCAGGACCCACGCGTGACGCTGAAGGTGACCGATGCCAGCGCCTCTGAAGTGCCCTCGACAGACACGGGCAGGATCCAGTTTACCTGCACGGGCGCGACGACGAGCGCGCTGACGGTGTTCTATACGCTCTCGGGCACGGCGAAGAATGCGAAGGATTACAGGAAGCTGCAGGGCCCGCGACGATCAAGGCCGGGTCAGCCTCGGCTAATGTGACGCTCCAGGCGCTCGATGACACTCTTCCGGAGCCGGATGAGACGGCGATCTTTGCCCTGACTCCAAACGCGAGTTACACCATTGGCGCGCCGGGCGCGGGGACGGTGGCGATTCATAGTAACGAGTAGGCCGACAGGCCAGCTCGCACGATCTCGCGCCTAACCGAGCTTCACCAGCACCAGCGCGGTGTAGGTGATGAGGATGGCGGGAAAGAGGAGCGCCCAGATGGAATGGTAGCGCTCGCTCCGGGTGATCCCGGCAATAAGACAGCCCACGCCCCAGCAAAAGATAAACGGCAGATACAACGGCCCCTGCGCCTGGAAATGCGGCAGGCCTTTGAGCAGGGTGTCGATGATGTCGAGCGGTGCGATCGCGCCGAAGATGTAGAAGAAGCTGCGCCGGTTCTTATAGTAATAGTCGCGCCAGTTGGGCGAGCCGGTCTTCTCGAGCTCGCCGGGAAAGAGGATGGATGAGGCGAGGTAGACCAGGATGCCGGGATGAGTCACCCAGATGAAGAGGAAGAAGGTCCAATCAGTCTCCACCCGCCAGCGATACAGGACCCACCAGTAGAGCATGAGATCCATGAAGAGGGTGATGATCCATAGGACGCCCAGTAGACGCGGGGTCGGTTCGCCACCTGTATCATTTCGCTGAGGCCGCTCATGAGATTGGTCGCGGCCAGACCGGTCACGATCGAGACGAGGACGGCGACGTAGTTAAACGCGTCATTCATTTGCGGCGGCAGGCTAGCGGGCGTCGGGCCTCCTTCCCAAGGCAAAAACTCGCGGGTCGCGAAAAATCATTCGCGGCGTTTCTCTCCTAATACTTTGGCGCCTTCCGGTGTCTGTCTGGTGAGAGGTCCTGCGAGACATGAAATCGAACCGCACCCGCAATCGAGGACAAATCGGTAGTCATGCCGACGAGAGTTACAGCAAGGCCAGGCCAATCTTTTACAGGCCGCCTCCACGCTGGCACTTCTTTGCCGCGCTCATCGGAGCTCTCGCCCTGGAAGCGGGCGCGGTGGCAGTCGCGAGCCTGCAGAAAACACCAGAGATCCCGACGGAGCTCGGCATCATCCAGGAACCGCCTCCGGCGGAGGGGATCGTGATCGACGTCCCGCCTGAGCCAACTCCCCCACCCCGACGAGTCGCCGCCGCCGCTGCCGCCGGAGCCAGTCGAGCCGAATGACTTTGTACTCGAGGAGCCCACCCCGCCGCCGCGGCCGCAAACCGCTCCGAAACGGCCGCCGCGCGTCCCCACCCAGGCGGCGGCAACGAGACCGGGGCCGGCCAGTTACACCAATGCGCGAGCCAACATGCTGGCGGCGCCGCACCCGAGTTACTCCTACGAAGCGCGCCGGGCGCGGCAGACGGGGAGCGGGAAATTCCTCCTTCACTTCGATCGCAATGGTTATGTGACCGAGGTCGGGCTGGTGCAAAGCACGGGCAGCGCGATTCTCGACCAGCTCGCGAGCAATACCTTTCGGCGCTGGCGTTGCCGGCCGGGCGTTTATGAGCAGGTCTATGTGCCCATTACTTTTACCCTCCAAGGCGCGCAGCTCTAGGTGCGCGATGGTGCATGTAGACGCTTCGCTCTGCGAAGTGCGGGGGCGGTCAGGCTAAACACTTTGCTTTGCGGTCCGGAGCAACACTCGCGCTTCGCAGAGCGAAGCGTCTACATGGGAGCGCGATTGGACGACACGGGGGTCGTCCCTCCAGGCCTAGCTCTAGATATGCGCCGCTAGAACTGGAAGTAGATGAAGTCGGAGGTGGCGACGCTGCGGATGGTGACGATCCCGAGCAGGAGGAGGACGGCGAGGCCGGTCTCGAGGATGAACTGGCCGCGATTCGTGAGCCGGGCTTCGATCCGCCAGCCATCGATGCCGGTCGTGAGCATGTGAATGACGAGCGGCAGAGCGTAGATGAAAACGAGGGCGACGAAGTAGATTGCCATGCGCCATTGCTCGGGGCTGGCGGCAAAGGGCGATTGCGCGAGGTCGTGTGCGATCTGGGCGAGGCTGCGCTCGCGGAAGATGAGCCAGCCGAAACAGGTGAGGCCAAAGGTGATGACGACCTTGACCAGCCAGGGCACGCGCCGAACCAGGCCTAACGACTCAAGGAACCGCTCGATGAGGATGAGCGCGCCCCAGTAGGCGCCCCAGATGACGTAGTTCCACGACGCGCCATGCCAGAGACCGCTGATAGTAAAGGTGGCCATGAGGTTAAAGGAAGCACGCGCGGCGCTGCAACGGCTCCCGCCTAACGGGATGTAGATGAAGTCGCGCAGCCAGGTGGAAAGGGAGATATGCCAGCGCCGCCAGAAATCGGAGGGCGAAGTGGCGAGATAGGGATGATTGAAATTCCGCATGAGATCAATCCCAAGGAGGCGGGCGGTCCCGCGGGCGATATCGGTGTAACCGGAAAAGTCGGCATAGATCTGGACGGTGAAGGCAAGGACACCGGCCCAGATGATCGGGAACGAGGCGTCCTGCACGCCGAAGATCTTATTCGCGACGACGGCGGCGTTATCCGCGATGACGACCTTTTTGAAGAAACCCCAGAGGATGAGGAAGAGGGCGACGCGCCAGGTCTCGGCGTCGCATTTCCGCTCGGAATGATACTGCGGGAGCATGTGCGCCGCGCGCTCGATCGGGCCCGCGACTAACTGTGGGAAGAAGGTGACATAGAGCGCGTAATCGGGCAGGTCGCGGACGGCTTTGATCTTGCCGCGGTAGACATCGACGACATAACCGATGGATTGGAAGGTGTAGAAGGAGAGCCCGGCCGGGAGGGCAAGCCGGAGCAGGTTGCGCAGCGGATCCTCGCCGAAGCTGGCGAGGATGGCGTTGATGTTCTCGAGCGCGAAGCCGTAATACTTGAAGGTGGCGAGGAGAGCGATGCTGGCGCTGATGCTGATGACAAGAAAGACCCGGCGCCGGTGCGGGAAACGTTCCATCCCGATAGCGCAGCTATAGTCGACGATGGTCGAAGCCCAGAGCGGGAGGAGAAACCACGGATGTTCCCAGCCGTAGAAAATGTAGCTCGCGATGATGAGCATGAAATTCTGGCCGCGGCGTGGAAGCGACCAGTAGAGCGCGAGGACAAGCGCGAGAAAGACGAGGTAAGTGAGGGAATGAAAGATCATGGCTGGCGCAGGAGGGGGCGCAGTTTCTCGGCGTAGATTTTCGTGGCCTCGTCTTTCGCGCCTTTGCGGATGTGATCGTCGCCCGGCTTGGTGTACATCGACTGGTCGGGCTTCAGGTTGTTCGTTAGGTCAACGAAGAGGCAGCCCTGGCTTTCGACCCACTGGCGCAGCTCGTTCATGTAACGCTGAATATCTTCCGGTTGCGGGGTGGTGCCGTCGGGCAGCGGGTAACGTTTCTCGCGCACGAAACAGAGGCGGAGGCCAGCTTGTTTCGCGGCGTCGACGATGTGGGGCAGGAAGCTGCGCTTGGGGTCGGCGGAAAATTCCTCCGGCTTTTCGCCGCTGACCTCGGCCGATTCGTTCATGATTTCCTCGCGCAACTTCACCGGGTCGAAGATCTCGTTCACCCGCCGCCGCAGCGGCCCGATGCTGACGCCGCCGGCCGGGACGCGGAAAGCGAAGCGGCTGATTTTCTCCTGCTGCACATGGCGGCGGGTGTTGAGCGGGTAGAGCCAGTCGATAAAACGACCGAGCGCGCTTTTGTCTTCCTCGTCGCTTTGCAGGACCATGCGGTAAACCGGTTCCTTGGGATGGCGGAGCGATTCGAGGAAACGCCGGTAGGTCGGGGTGGTGCGAAAGGTGGCGTCGGTCAGCATGCGCTCGCGGAAAAAGATGCAGACGAGCTGGGGATGGATCTCGGCGGCGACGACGTAATTTTTCAGGAGCAAATACCAGGCGGCGGAAGCGGCTCCGCCGTTCCACAGCAGCTCGACGTCGTGCAAGCCGGTCTCCTGCGCGAAGAGCTTCGGATTAATCGAGCCGCCGAGGACGGAGTCGCCGATCATGACGACCTCGGGTTGCGTTTTGCGCAGGTCCTTGATCGGTTTCGGATCGAAATCGCGCCGGGCCGGGATGAGATGGCTGGCAAGCGCCGGCAGCAGCACGACGGCTGCGAGAAAGATCGTTAGGCGAAGGCGCCCGTTGCTCACGCCCGTGGCCGCACCTGGTGAAACCATTCGACAAAAAGCGGCAACCCCACCCGGAGCGGCGTCGCCGGCTGATAGCCAAGAAGGCGGCGCACCTTGGAGATATCGGCGCAGGTCAGCGGGACATCGCCGGGCTGTTCGGGCAGGCAGTTGATCTGCGCCTTTTTGCCCAGGGCCTGCTCGATGCCGGAGATCAAGTCTTTCAACTGGATGGTCTCGCTTTCGCCGAGATTAAAGACATCGAAAAGCGGGCCGTCGTAGCCTAACGAGGCCATGACCCCCTGGATGATGTCGTCGATGTAGGTGTAATCGCGCCGGGTCGTGCCGTCGCCGAATTGATCGATCGGTCGGCCGTTCCAGATGCGGCGGGTGAATTGATGAATCGCCAGGTCGGGCCGCTGACGCGGTCCGTAAACGGTGAAGAAGCGCAGGGCAACGATCCGCATTTTGTAAAGATGCGAATAGGTGGAGCAGAGGAATTCTCCCGCGATCTTGGTCGCGGCATAAGGACTGACCGTCTGGGTCAGATGCAGGTCCTCGGAAAACGGAACCGTCTTGTTCAGCCCGTAAACCGACGAACTGGAAGCGAAGATGAAGCGCTCGATCCCGACCGCGCGCGCCGCCTCCAGCAGGTGGAGGGTGCCGCCGACATTGGTGTCGTAATAAAGTTGCGGATGACTGATCGACGGCCGCACCCCGGCGCGGGCCGCGAGATGGATGACGGTCTCGAATTTTCCGTGATGAAAAACCGTGTTGACCGCCTGGGCATCGCGCAGGTCGGCGCGATGGACGGTGATGCGGTCGGCGACGCCGGCGATGTTTCCGCGCTTGATCTCCGGGTCGTAGAAATCATTGAAGTCGTCGAGGATCGCTATCTCGTGTCCCTCGTCGAGGAGCCTCTCGACAAGGTGCGAGCCGATGAAGCCGGCGCCGCCTGTGACGAGAATTTTCATTGCGCGAGGGTAAGGAGGAAGCGATGAGCGGGCAAGGGGAGAACCGCTTCGCCCCATGAATCAGCGCTCGACGACATGATCCCGGAAAACTCCAGCCCGCCGCCGCGCCGCCGCAAATGGTGGTGGCTCTTCGCGGCTGCCTGCTTCCTCGGCGCGCTCCTGCTCGACCTCGGGTTCCGGCTCGGCCCGGAGTTGATGGAACGCCGGCGTTTCGATTCGCATTTTGCGCTCTTTTCTCCGATTGAGCTCGCTTCCTTGCCGACGGCGACGCGCTTCGATTTTCCGCTCGGGAGCGAGCACGGCGCGATGGTCTATAACGCCCAGCCCTTCACCGAGAACCTGCACCTGGGCGACGATCTGAACGGCATCGGCGGCGAAAACAGTGACCTCGGCGATCCGGTTTACGCGGTGGCCGACGGCGAGGTCGTGGCCGCGCGCGAGGGCGGGCCCGGCTGGGGGAATATCGTGATCGTTCTGCACGCCTATCGCGAGAACGGCGCGCGCAAATATGTACAATCGTTCTACGGTCACTTGGAGACGATGCTCGTCGCGCCGCGCGAGCGGGTGCAGCGCGGCCAGCAAATCGCGACTGTGGGCACCGGCGGCGGAAAATATTGGGCGCATCTGCATTTCGAGATGCGCGAGTTTCTCACGCCTTACATCGGCGCGGGCTATCGCAAGGACACGCGTGGGTGGCTCAACCCGAGCGCGTTTATCCAAGCGCATCGCGGCGCGCCGGATGATGACGTCGGGCGCGCTCGCCGCTAAGTCAGCTCTCCGCCTAACGAGAAGTCCGGGTCGCGGCGGAAATCGTGTCTCCGGTTAACACAGAAATGACACAAAGAAAGGCTTGACCGTGCGGTCGACGATCTCATAAAAGACCGCATGAAATCTTCTCGATTGGGGTTGTTTTTCGCTCTCACGCTCGTCGCGACTCAGATCCACGCCGGGCAGCTGGCCGGTCCGGTCCAAGTCAGTCGCGGCCCGACACCTTTCATCAGCCTGACACGTGTCTCGGTCACGGATGCGTCCACAGTGAGCTATGCGGAATTTCAGATCCAGCCGAAAGCGGGCTCGGCGACGCGGCCGATCGATGTGCACTACGCCCGGTCGTGGCTGGAGCAACGTGGATATATCGGGGGAAATCGTCGCAAGATCACAGTTCCTGTCTTTGGCCTCTACGCGGGGCGAACCAACACGGTGACTTTGACCGTAGGATTCACCGATGGAACTTCGACCACAAGCACTCTTGGCATCAGAACGCCGACTTATGATGGCGGGACTTATTCTAACCCGACGGTTGTGCAAGCCCGTCTGCCGGGCACGACCCTGAGCTATGATTTCATCATGCTCAAGAGTTACGCGGATCCCACCACACCGATCATCATCGATAGCGATGCCGAGATCCGGTGGATAGGAACCGCGGGCGTTGGCGTGCAACCGAGCATCCTTTTCAATAATGCCTTTTACCTGACCTCCGGCACGTCGCTGCTCCGGACTGACTTTGACGGGACCACCACTACTTTGGCCGATTACAGCAGCCTTGGGGTAACCGGGTTTCACCATAACATCGACCCAGGTCGCGACGGCATGATCCTCGATGCCGATACGGTGAAGTGGACGGAATCCGTAAACTATGAAGTGGATGCGGCCGGCACCGTCCTGAGAAGTTGGAGCTTCGGCGACATCATCAGTGCGGCGATGACTGCCGGCGGAGACAATCCCAAGCTCTTTATCCAGCGGGCGCCGACGGACTGGTTTCATAACAACGCCACGGCTTATCGCCCATCCGATAACTCGCTCATCGTCTCAAGCCGCGAGAATTTTGTGATCGCGGTAGATTATGACACGAGCGCGATCAAATGGATCCTGGGCGATCCGACCAAGCTCTGGTATTCCTTCCCCTCGCTCCGTCAGTTTGCGCTGACTCTTGGCTTTGACACCCTGCCGCCGATCGGCCAACACGCGGTCTCGATGCCGGGCGATCAGCTCCTCCTCTTCGACGACGGGGCCGGCAGTAATTACCAGCAACCTCCGGGAGAGACTCGCACCTACAGCGCGCCGCGGAAATACCAGATCGATCTGAATACCTTCCAGGCGACCGAGACGTGGCATTACCTCGCTAACCCAAGCATTTATAGTCCGTTTTGCAGCAGCGTCTATGAAGATGCGCCCGATAACTACCTGATCGATTACACCCTCGGCGGACCCTATATCTTTACCGGTATTGTCGGGCTCGATGCGCAAGGCAATGTGGCCTTCAACTATCAGTATTCCGAACTGGATTTCTGCGGCACGGCCTGGAACGCCATTCAAATCCACTGGGAAAACTTGCAGCTAAACTAACGAGCGTCGGATTACCTGACTTTCTCCGGCAGATCGAGCGCGCGCCAGAAATACCAGGCCGCGACCGAGCGATAGGGGCGCCACTTCTCGCCAAGCGCGAGCAGCTCTTTTGGCTTGGGCAGTTTCTTTTTGCCGAAGGTCTTGGCGTAGCCCTTTTGCACCCCGTAGTCGTGGATCGGCCAGACGTCGAGCCGGCCAAGATCGAAAAGGAGGAGCATCTCGACCGTCCAACGCCCGATCCCGCGTACGGTCGTTAGGCGCGTGATGATCTCTTCATCGCTCATGCGTTCGAGCGCGGCGCGGGTCGGGACGGTACCGTCGAGGGTCTTCGCGGCGAGATCCTTGAGCGCGATCGTCTTGCTCCGCGAGAGGCCGGCGGCGCGGAAATTTTCGTCGGGTGTGGCGATGATTTCCGCCGGCGAAAACCATTTTCGTTTCGGATAAAGCGCTCGCACCCGGCCGAAAATGGTGGCAGCGGCTTTGCCGCTGAGTTGCTGGTAAGCGATCGACTCCGCCAGGGCGTCGAAGGGGCGAAGGTTCGGATTGCGTTTTACTTCGAACGGCCGGGCGCCCGCGATGAGATCGGCAAACCGGGGGTGACTGGCCGCCAGGTGCTGCCCCGGCGTCAGGCCCCTGCCGCCGCCGGATATTTCGCCGCCAGTTTTTCGAGCGTGCTCAGGTTTCGGATCGTCGCTGGCTGCCCGGCGATTTTTTCCAGGCGCGCGCCGCTGAACTTTGAGTCGCTCATTCTTGTTCGGCATAACCAATAAACCTCCCGATAATGAACGTGAAACTCATCTGTTTCGCTTCGGCAGGCGATGAGATTTTTCGCCGCCTTGGAATCAGGCGCTGCGGCGAGGAGCGCGACAAGGATGGAGTGACCGGCGGCTTTGTTTGCCTCGCCGAAGGGGCGCTCTTGCACGACCTGAGCGAGCTCAGCGGTTGACCGGAGAAAAGTCGCGACTTCGAAGCCGAGCGTCTTTTTCAATTGGCGCTCAATCTTCTCGCAGAGCAGCCGCTCGTTCGTGGTCCGCGTCTCGAAAATCACGTTGCCGCTGGCGATGAATGTTTCGACCGCGCTCAGGCGCATCGCCTCAAACTCCTCCCGCAATCGCGCCATCCGCACGGTGCGACCACCGACATTGATCGCGCGCAGGAAAGCGAAATACCTCGCCAAGTCCGCCCCCCCTAACGACTTCGTCCGCCACCGCCGCTGCGGCGCGGTCCACCGGCCCGAAAGCCGTTGCGCCGCGGCGCCGGGCCACGCCTGGAATCGTTAGGCGCAGCTGGTCGGCCCTGGCCGCCGGAATTTCCTCGTGGTTCCCGCCTGCCTCGATCTTCCCGCGGTGGGCCGGCCGCGGCGTAATCGAAGCCCTCGGCGCGTTTCCGGACAATCCCGCGACCGATGAATCGCTCGAGCGAACGCAGAGGCCCGTGATCCTCCGGCGTGATGAAGCTGATCGCGTCGCCAACCGCGTGGGCGCGGCCGGTGCGCCCGATCCGGTGCACGTAATCTTCGGAGTGCATCGGGAAATCGTAATTCACGACATGGGAGATGCCGTCGACATCGATCCCGCGCGCCGCGACATCGGTCGCGACCAGCACCCGCACCGCGCCAGACTTAAAGTCTTTCAACGCGCGCAGCCGCTGATTTTGTGAGCGGTTGGAATGGATTGTCCCGGCTTTGATTCCACTGCTTTCGAGACGCCGCGCGACCCGGTCGGCGCCATGCTTCGTCCGAGTGAAGACGAGGACGGTATCGAAGTTGGAATCGGACAGAAGATGTTGTAGCAAGGCGGGTTTAAGATGGGTCGGCACCTCATAGACCAATTGCGTCACAGTGTCGGCCGGATTCGCGCGCCGGCCGATCTCGATCACCTTGGGCGAGTCCTGAAACTCATGCGTCAGGGCCTCGATTTCGCGGGAGAGCGAGGCCGAGAACATGAGTGTCTGTCGCTTCCTGGGCAGCGCCCTAACGATCTGCCTGATCTGCGGCAAAAAGCCCATGTCGAGCATGCGGTCGGCCTCGTCGAGGACGAGAAATTCCACCCCGGAAAAATTGGTGTAACGCTGATCCATCAGGTCAATCAACCGGCCCGGGGTCGCGACGACGAGCTCGACTCCAGAGCGGAGGGCCGCGATCTGGGGCCGTTCGCTCACGCCGCCAAACACGGTCGCCATCCGCAGCGGTAAATGTCTTGCATAAGCCCGGACGTTCTCCTCGATCTGCACCACAAGCTCGCGCGTCGGAGCCACGATCAAGGCTTTCATCCCGCCGCGCTTTCCGTCGCCGGCGGCAGAGGCCAGTTTCGTTAGGATAGGCAGGACGAAAGCGGCCGTCTTGCCGGTGCCGGTCTGGGCAATGCCGATCACATCGCGGCCGGTCAATACCTCCGGGATAGCAGCCGCCTGGATCGGGGTGGGTTCGGTGTAACCAGCTTCCTGGATGGCTTTAAAGATGCGGTCGTCGAGACCGAGCGAGCGAAATGGCACAGTCCGAGGACTATCGCCCAGGAACGCGTAATGACACGCAATCTTTTCCGCCTCAGGGCGAAGCGATACGATAGGAAGTGTTGAAAACGAGCGGACCGTTCTCAGTCGCGACCGTAAATGTCAGCGCGCCATGATCGCTCGCGGCCGGCAAGACCTTGGCCGTAACCCGGCGTGTCTCACCGGTGCCGTCGGTAATAGCGCGTCCGGCGAAGCTGGTGGCGTCGCCCTCGATCATTCTCCGCAACGATGTCTCCGAGACGCGGATGAGCAGTTTGCCGGTCTCGCTCTTGAAAAAATAAGGGAAGACTCTGATCCGGTATTCGCCCGTGTAGGAAGAGTCCTGACGACTGAGAACTCCGACGACGAGTTTGGCGGTACCGCCCGCCAGTTTACTACTGCTCGGTGCGACAAGGAGATTGGAAGCAATCCCATCCGCGCGCAGGTCAACGAGACCGAGGGTAAAAAAGAGGATTTCAGTCCATTTCAATCCAATTTTTTTCGCCATGAGTTTCTTTTCTTGCCCTAACCTTCCCCACTTATCAAACGGGTCACACCACCCTGGCGGATGTAGTCCGGGGCCTGGCCGGCTGGAAAAAGCTCTTAGCTGCCGACGATCTTGCGGCAATAAAACGCTTCCGCATAGCGTGCGGCGCATTCCATCCCGCGCAGGCGCATCAGCGCAAGAAAGGTCTCTTCCGCAAACCAATGCTTATCCCGCTGGCTGGGAAAAGCCTGCTCCAGAAACTTCGTCTTCCGCCGCGCTCCCGCCGCCTCCAAATGGACGAAAAAGTTCGGGGAGCCGAGATCGCCGTCATACTTCGGGATCTCGTATTCCAGGATCATATGATTGCGGAAGGTGTTCCAGGTCAGGTCCGAAAGCAGGCGATGATCCTGGTGCCGATCTTCGCGGTAATGGGTGAAGACGATATCCGGAGCAAACGATTTGCCCACGGTCTCGAAGTAACTCTTGATCGATTCCTGTTCGACCGGGAAAAAACTCGTCCGATACTGTTTCACCACAATCCGTGACTGAGTTGATCCTTTCAAAAACAACCTGGCGCTGGATCGCGCTTCGCTCCGTCTTTTTCCTTCCGCGCTGAAGACAACCCAGAGAATGTTTCGTTTCGGGTTCGCCTGAATCAGTTTCAGGATCGTGCCACCGCAGCCGATCTCGATATCATCGGCATGCGCGCCTAGGAAGAGGAGGTTCCTGGCCTTCTCGAGAGGCAACTGCAGCACAGCCTATCTCCCGTCCAACACCGTCACCCCAGCGTCCCACACTTGCCAGGGCGCATGCCCGGTGGTGTGCAGGTCTTCGAGATGCTGTTTTTCCTTGAAAGTATCCATGCAGGCCCAGAACCCATCATACGGATAGGCCACTAACTGCCGGTCGGCGATGAGGCGATGGAAAGGTTCTTCGACCAGGTCTTCGCCTTCCTTGATATAATCGAAAATCTCTCGTCGAAAGATAAAGAAACCGCCGTTGATGCGACTGCCGGAACGGGCGATGTGGGCGATTTCTTTTACGACACCGTCCGGCTCGAGTACGACCTGATGAAAACTCGCAGTCGGAGTGACTCCGACGAAACAGGCGATCTTTCCGCTCGCCTTGAAATACTCGATCAGATCGGGCAGCGGCAGATCGGTCAAACCGTCGGCGTAATTCGCGAGGAAGATTTCATCTTCGCCGACAAACTTTTGCGCGCGCAACAATCGCTGGCCCACGCACGTGTTCTGCCCGGTATCGACAAAAGTAATCCGCCACTCTTCGATATCCTTGCGCAGGAGCTCGATCTTCTTCCCGCCGCTGGAAAGAATAAAATCGTTCGAAACGCACTCGTTATAATTCAGGAACGCCTCTTTGATCACATCTGCGCCATAGCCGAGGCAAAGGACAAACTCGTTATGCCCATAATGGGAGTAATACTTCATCAGGTGCCACAAGAGAGGCCGGTAACCGATGACGGCCATCGGCTTCGGCACCGGTTGCGGCATTTCGCGCAACCGCATCCCCTGACCCCCGCAGAAAAGAACGACTTTCATGAACTAGACCATAGTGCCTACCGTCGCGCGTTCCGCCCGACAAGCGATTTTTAGCTGGATTCGTGCCGCCGCGCCGGCCGTCTCCGCCTCTCTTTTCAAGAGACTTGCACCTCTGGAATAGGCGTCACAAAACGTCCGCCCCACTCCCGGATAAACTGGTTTTGCGCGATGATTTCGTCCTTTAAATTCCATGGCAGGAGGAAGAGAAAGTCCGGCTTCGTTTCCCGGATTTGCTCCGGCGAATAAATCGGAATGCGCGTGCCCGGGGTATATTTGCCTTGTTTGTAGGGATTGCGGTCGACGGTGTAATCGAGGAGGTCGGTGCGGATGCCGCAGTAGTTTAGAAGCGTGTTCCCCTTCCCCGGCGCGCCGTAACCCGCGATTGATTTCCCGGCGGCCTTTGTCTCAATCAGGAATTGCAGAATGTGGTGTTTGGTCGTCTCCACTCGTTTGCCAAAGGCGCGATAAGGCTCCAGCTGCGTAACACCCCACTCTTTCTCGCGCGCCTTTAATGCCGCCGCTTCGCGCGAGATTGGCCGGGCCTCATTTTCGCGGTGGCAGGCATAAATGCGAAGCGATCCTCCATGCGTGGCCAGTTCCTCCACGTCAAAGAGACGAAGACCGTGCGCCGCGAAGATCTGCTCCACGGTGGTGAACGAGAGATAGGAAAAGTGTTCGTGATAAATGGTGTCGAACTGATTTTCTTCTATCAGCCGAACCAGATGTGGAAATTCCATCGTGATGACACCATCTGGTTTTAAGAGGAGTCTCAGCCCCGCGACGAAATCATTGATATCGGGCACATGCGCGAGGACGTTGTTGCCGAGGAGAAGGTCAGCCTGCTTTCCTCCACTGGCCAATTCGCGGGCCAGCCTTTGACCGAAGAAGGAAGTAATGGTCGGGATGCCTTTGCCGATAGCCACCTGCGCGACATTTTTGGCGGGCTCGATCCCGAGAACGGGAATCCCCTTCGCTTTAAAGTATTGCAGCAGGTAGCCATCGTTACTCGCTACTTCCATAATCGAAGATTGCGCTCCGAGACCAAGCCGGGCGCTGATTTCGTCCACGTATTTTTTGGCGTGCGCCAGCCAGCTATCGGAATAGGAAGAGAAGTAGGCATATTCCTCGAAGATCTCCCCTGCCCCAACATGCTCCGGAAGCTGCACGAGAAAGCACTTCTCACAGACAAAGCTATGCAGAGGATAGAAGGATTCAGGAGCGCTCAAGTGATCTGCATCAATGTAGCTCTCGCACAACGGCGATAAGCCAAGATCGACAAAGGTCTCTCGCAGCGGCTCGTTACAAAACCGGCAGCGGTATCCTGGGCTCGTTTCCTTTAACATCTGGTCAAGGCCATGCGCATTTCTGGCACCTGCTCCACGACGGCACGTCCGATTTCCAGGGAGGCCGTTGCCGCGGGCGAAGGCGCGTTACAAATATGGAGCGCATCGGGGCCGCGCACCGTGAGAAAATCATCCACTAGTTCTCCCGTGGACAGCAAGGCCTGCGCCCGGACCCCGGCTTTTGCTGGAACCAGGTCTTGCGCGCGAATTTCAGGGATAAGCTGTTGCAGACTTTTAACAAAGGCCTGCTTGCTCAGGGAGCGATGTATTTCGCGCAGCCCTTCGCGGTAATGTTTCCGTGCCAAGCGCCAAAGGCCCGGATAGGTCAAAGATTCCAGGACCGCGCCCAGCCCAATGTCTGTCTTCCGATAACCTTCGCGGCGCAAGGCCAGGACGGCGTTTGGACCGGCATGGATCGAGCCATTGATCATACGGGTGAAATGCACACCCAAAAATGGAAAAGCCGGATTTGGCATTGGATAAATCAGCCCCTGCACAAGATGGCGGCGGTGCGGAACGAGTTCGTAGTATTCGCCCCGAAAAGGAACAATTCTCGCCCCCGGATCGAGCCCAGTCTGGCGCGCGATCCGGTCGCTCTGCAGGCCTCCGCAATTGATCAGGAACCTCGTCTCGATATCACCAATCGCCGTTTCCAAGACATGGCCGCTGCCAAGACGCCGAATTTCTGTCACCCCGGCGCTGGTTTTGACTGCGCCGCCCTCCTTGCGAATGAGGGCGGCATAGGTCGCGCAGACTTCGCGGTAATCGACGATCCCTGTCGTAGGAACCTTGAGGCCCCGAAGACAGCGGACATGCGGCTCTATCTCTGTCACCGCTTCGGGCGCGAGCTTGGTCACTTCGATTCCGTTCGCTGCGCCCCGCGCGTAGAGATCATCCAGGAGCGGTAACTCCTCCGCCTTCGTTGCGACAATCACTTTCCCACACGACTCGTGCCTGATTCCATGCTCCTCGCAAAAGCGGATCATGGAACGGTTCCCGGCCCGGGCATAACGCGCCTTCAAACTACCCGGCTTGTAATAGATTCCGGAATGGATGACTCCGCTGTTTCGCCCCGATTGATGAAAGGCGAGCTGAGCTTCCTTTTCCAGAACCACGACATTCAGACCCGGCTGCTTCCGTAGGAGAGCCATCCCCACACTAAGGCCGACAATGCCGCCGCCAATAATTGCGCAGTCGACCTTCATTTTACGACCAGCAGATCAGTGCCCGCGAGCGCGGCTGCCGCCTCCTTGATTAAAGCGAAAGGAAGATCAGCGCGCTCCGAGATATCGAGCAGAGAGTGATCGCCATCCGAGAGATTTAAGACCCACAACAATGCCAACTCTCTCTGCTGCCCGTCTTCGCGGTTCGTCTGGCCGGAGTAAAGCCCGCGTCGTCCCAGTTGCGGTTCACCTTTGGGGCTTTGGTTGAGGTAAACTCGGTTATGTTCGAGGAGATCGAGCACGCTTTCGCATTTCTCCAGCGAATCTGCCAGCGCCTCTGGCCTAACGAACGCAATATTGTCCCCCGAAGTGTGATACTCGGGGAATTGACCGTGGCGGGAGCGCATGAAACAACCGACCGGGAGATTGAATCCGGGCGAGCAAAACTGGCGCTCGTCATACCCGTAAGGGAAGAACTCGATCAGCTGGTGCGGATCGCCCGCTTGCTTAAGCACGTGAGCAAAGGCGCGGTCAATTTCCGCATCGCCTCGCCGGCTGCGCTTGTAGGTGACCGCCCCAGAATCGCCCACACAGGTGAGCACCAATCCGTGCCGAATGCGTCCCACCGTCGCTTCATTCCGTGCCAGCCAGGTAATAGCTCCGATCGTACCCGGGATGAAGAGGAACCGATAAGAATAACGATTGCTCGTCGCGCGCAGTCGACTGGCCAGTTCGACCGCCAGCGCGATTCCGGACAGGTTATCGTTCGCCAATGAAGGATGGCAAACGTGACAGGAGATCAACACCTCTCCCGCTTCTTCGCCTTTCAGGAGAAGTTCGCCATAGGTCAGGTTTCCCGGCTCAAGCGACGACTCGATGACGACCTCGTATGACTCGCCCTCCTGCAACTGCTTGAGTTGGTTTTCGCTCAGGCAAAAGCCCCACTTTTCCTCGTAATAACTCGTGCGATACGGCACCCAATCCGGGTGCGCCGGATCCGTGTAAAGGTGAGGCTTCAGCTCCCTCAGTTCCATTCGCTTTCTCACCGGCACGCTGTAACTCATCACGTGGAGATTTAGCTTCCGGAAATCCACCAGGCGCTCTCCCGCGGAGTTCTTGATCCAGGCGTCCCGAATGTTCCATTCCTTCGGCACCGTCCAGTCGAGCACTTTGGTGCCCGAGGGCACTTCATGGATTTCGATCGGCAGTTGTTCCTGAATGAACCGTAACGTCTCCCGCACGCCGTCGCCCGTAATGCTGCGGCAAATGGGGTAAAGCCGCCCGATCAAATCATGCATCCTTGCGCCGACCGTGCTCATCGTGGGAAGGCGGGCCAGGCGAGGTCCTGCTCCGAAATTATGGCGACCGGTGCCGGCCATAGAATGGAAAAGGCGGGTTCGTCATAACGAAAGCCCGAACCAAGCTCCGGCGTGTAATACTCGCTCATCTGGTATTCCACCAAAGTGTCATCCGCCAGCGATTGAAAGCCGTGCGCGAAAGACTCCGGAACGAAAAGCGCGCGCAGTGTCTCGCCGCTTAGCTCGACTGCAAAGTGCTGGCGATAAGTTGGTGACTCAGGCCGCAGGTCGACAATGACGTCGTAAATCGCGCCGCGCAGGCAGCGGACCAGTTTGGCCTCACTCGCCGGGGCTTTCTGAAAATGCATTCCGCGCACAGTCCCCGCCTTTTGGTTATAGGAGAAGTTGCACTGCGCGATTTCCGCCTTCAGCCCGTGCACCTCAAACTCCCGCCGGCAAAAACTGCGCGCGAAAAAGCCGCGTGGGTCCTTATGTGGTTCCAAGTCGATGACAAAGGCGCCTTTAAGTGGAGTTTCGGTAAAGATCACTTTGAAAGAGGGCCATTAGGCGAAGGCTGATCGCTACTCCAATAAAAATCCTGGTCGATCTGTCGTGTCCGGATGAGATACTCGAGTTGTTTGAGCCGGGTGAACCCGCGTCCGTTGAAAAGCTCGGGCGTGAGATCGATCTGCTGAAAGACATCGTGCAATTGCTGGGCGCCGCGACGTGCATCCCAAGCGCATTGGAAGCCCGGGAGTTGAGCTTTAATCTTATCGAACGAGACCCGATAACTGCGATTATCGGATCCTTGATTGCCGAACGATAACTGGCAGCCCGGGAAGACCTCTGCCACGACCTCGGCTACTTCCTTGATCGAATAGTTATGATCGGTTTCCCCGACATTGAAGATCTGGTTATGAATCGCCGCGCGCGGCGCGTTCAAAGTGCAGACGATGGCCCGGGCGATATCGAGGGCGTGGACGAGGGGGCGCCAGGGTGTTCCGTCGCTGACCATCTTGATTTCCCGCGTCGTCCAGGCGAGGCCGGCGAGATTATTGAGCACGATATCGAATCTCATTCGGGGCGACGCGCCGTAGGCTGTGGCGTTGCGCAGGTAAGTGGGCGAAAAACCATCGCTCGCCATCGGCTGCAGATCGCGCTCCACTAGAGTCTTGCAGATCGCATAGGCGGTCTGCGGATTGACCGCTGACTCTTCCGTGACGTAACCCTCCGCCGCGACGCCATAGACACTGCAAGAGGACATGTAGACGAAGCGCGCTACTCCCACTTCTTTGGCTAACTCTGCCAGTCGAACGGAACCCTTGTGATTGATCTCGTAGGTAATATGAGGCGCAAGTTCTCCGGTCGGATCGTTGGAGAGTTCGGCCATATGGACGACTGCTTCGATTCCAGCCAAATCCTCCGCCGCGATCTGCCGGATATCCTTAAGCAAAGTCCGGGGAGTCATGGACACGCCGTGATAGAGCCAGCCGGCCTTATAGAAGCCGGTGTCGACCGCAAGAATGTCGTGTCCTTCCCGCATCAAAATCGGTGCGAGAAGCGATCCCAGATATCCTTCGGTGCCGGTGACAAGTATCTTCATCGAGAGTCAAAAATTCGCACCCGGCTAACAGCAGTAATCACGCCTTTTCCGTCGGCCGCAGGGCCAGATCCGTCACCTCCGCCGTGCGCGGCAAAGCCAGGACCGCCGCCACCATCTCCGCGACGTCGGCCGGCTGAATCAGGCGCTCGGGTTCGTAGGCACGATTCTGTTCCGCCCGAATGGCTGCCTGCATCGGAGTCGCGGTCGAACCGAGAAAAAGACTGCAAACCCGCACCCCGGCGGCGTTGCTCTCCTCGCGCAGGCTGTCGGCCACCGCCCGCAGCGCGTGTTTGGTGGCTGCATATTGACCGACCTCGGCCGAAGCATTGCGCCCCGCGCTGGAGTTGATGAAGACCACCTGGCCACGCGACGAAATCAGGGCCGACAAGAGGAGCTGAGTCAGGCGAAAAGGAGCGACCACGTTGACCTGAAATTGTCGCTCGAAATCCTCCTTCGTGGCCGTGGCGACCGTTCCGAGGACGATGATCGCCGCGCAGTGCACGATCGCGTCGAGGCGGTGATTTTTTTCGAGCACGAACTCTGCGAGTTTCTTCAGTTCCTCTTCCGCCGTCAGATCGGCCGGACACCACCTGCCCCGCCCGTCTGGCAACTGATCCGCAATCTCCTCCAGCCGCTGCGCGTTTCGACCCGTCAGGCAGACCGTCGCGTCCTGCTCGGCCAATCGTCGCGCCATCGCCTCCCCCACTCCGCCGCTGGCGCCGGTAACGAGAATGGTTTGGCCGGAAAACAATCCCATCGTGTCGCCGCTCTATCTTTTCGCCGTCAGGCTCGCGCGTCGCACCGCGCGATACAGCGGCGCGCCGAGGGAGGCCGGGAGATGCGCGCAGAAACTCTGCAGCCAGCTCCCGAGCACGTGCCGCAGTTCGTTACCGGAATGGTTTTGCATCGGTGAAGAACCATCGCCACCCACCGCTGCCGGTGCCCCGCTCCAGCGACCGCGCGGGTAATATCCGTTGCGCAGGAACTTGCGCGCCATCTCCATGTTGCCCTGTTGTAGACAGCGGCTGACGGCATTGACCACGATCGGGGTCAGAAACTGGCGCTTAAAAGGTTCGATCTCGGTTCTCACTTTGATCGGCGTGAGGCAATCGACCAACTGCTCGCTCCACAGACCGCTCACCGTCTCCGCCCCGAGGTGCACCCGATATTCCATCAGGTAATCCGGGAGAAAAACGAAGCGCGCTCCTTCCGTGGCCAGCCGAATGAAGAACTCCGCATCCGGCGTGTTCAAGTCTTCTCGAAACTGGAGCCGTTGCATGTCGGCGGTGCGCAGGAGCGAGGCCGACATCGGAATCGATTGCCGCCAGGCTGCCGCTTCCGGATTTTGCAGATCACCTGCCGCCAGCTGATCGCGGCCATACTTGCGGTTATAGGCGATGCTTTCCTCCTCCAGCCGCCGCCCCTCGGAATCGATCAGGTAGTGATTGGAAAACACCACCCGCACCTCCGGCCGCATCGCCTCGACCAGGCGGCCGACAAAATCCGGCAACAACCGGTCGTCATCCCCGATCGCGACCAGATACTCCCCGCGCGCGGCGGCCCCGAGGGCGTTGAAATTCCCCGACATCCCGAGGTTGCGCTCGTTACGCTGGAACCGGACCCGCGAATCCCGCCTCATCGCTTCCTCCCCGACGGCGAGCGTTTCCTCCATCGTGCCGTTATCAAAAACCAGCACTTCGACATTGGCATACGTCTGTCCCAGCGCGGCATCGATCGCCTCCCGCAAATATTGCGGCCGATCGAAAGTCGGGATGATGATGCTGACGAGAGGGGTCATAAGGCGAGTGAATCAAAAGCAACCAGCATTTTCAAAGCCCAATCAACCGGTGATCGCCCACTCGCGCCAGCGGCCAAAGCTGAGTCGCGACAAAATAACGTGACCGCGTAAGGAGCCTCTGGACATGCGGGAGTATCGAAAAAATGGCCGCGATTGGCGCTCGCCGCCCGCTTGGGATAAATTCCCCGCCATGACGGACGGGCATCGCACCGCGGTCGCGGAATTTCGCAGGTTGCACCGCGCAGGCTGTTTCATCCTGCCAAATCCATGGGACATCGGCACCGCGCTCTATCTTCAGCATCTGGGCTTCCAGGCGCTCGCCACCACTTCCGCCGGCTTCGCCTTTAGCCGCGGGAAACCGGATGGCGGGGTGCCCCGCGACGAAATGCTGCTGCACATTGCCGAGGTTGTCGCCGCCACGCCGCTGCCCGTCAACGCTGATTTCCTCAATGGCTTTGCCGACGAGCCCGAAGCAGTCGCGGCGAACGTCAGCCGCTGCATCGCGACGGGAGTCGCGGGTCTCTCGATTGAAGACTCGACCGGGCGAAGCGAGCAGCCGCTTTACGGAGATGACATCGCCGTTGATCGGATCCGCGCGGCCCGAGCGGCGATTGACCTTTCGCAAAGCAAGGTGGTCCTGACCGCGCGCTGCGAGGCTTTTCTGGTCGACCATCCCGACCCGCTGGGCACAGTCCTGGCACGTCTTCCGGCTTACGCCGAGGCGGGAGCGGATTGTCTTTATGCGCCGGGCTTGTCCGAGCCGGAAGAGATCGCTCAGGTCGTTAGGGCGGTCGCGCCTAAACCGGTGAATGTCCTGGTCACAGGTTTTAATTCACATCTTTTACTCGCGCAGTTGGCCAGCCTCGGCGTGCGCCGGATTTCGGTCGGCTCCGGGTTGGCGCTGGCGGCGTGGGGCGCATTCAGCCACAGCGCGCGCGAGATCGCGCACGCCGGTTCTTTCCAGGCGCTGGCCGAGGCGGCGCGCTCGGCCGAGCTAAACGATCTCTTTTCCAAGCCAGAAAATTAAGTTAACAAGCAGAACGAAATGTTTGCTCCCGCCGATTACGAACTCCGGCCGCTCACTGCACAGGATGAGCCGCTCTTGTGGGAAATGCTTTACCAGGCCTTGAGCCCGCCCGGCGCGGTCGCGCCCGAGCGCGATATTATTCATCGCCCGGAGTATGCCCGCTTCGTCGAAGGCTGGGGTCGCGAATTGGATCAAGGCTACGTTGCTCACGACAAAAACGAAGGCACACTCCTCGGCGCCGTCTGGCTCCGGACCCGGGTCGAGATTGAACCCGGGGAAGCTCCGCCCGAGCTGGCCTTCGCCGTCAAAGAAGGGCATCGCAAGCGCGGACTCGGCGCGTCGCTTCTCACCCAGATGGTAAGGGCCAATCCGAAACTCTCGGCTGTGCTGCTGCATGTCCGGGCAAGTAGTGCGGCCGTGCGGCTCTTCGAAAGATTCGGCTTTGAAGTAGCCAGCCAGGAGGCGCGTTCCGTCGTCATGCGCAGGGCGATCTAGATGTCCGGCGCCGAGCACTCCAGCCAGGCCGATCGCGCCCGGGCCATCCTGCACGAATGGGTCGAATCGGAAAGCCTGCGGCGCCATTGCCAGGCGGTGTCTGATTCGCTCCGCCACTTTGCCCCGGCCGAGGGAGGTGACCCGGATCTTTGGGAAGCCGTCGCGGTGAAGAAGAAGATGAAAGACAAGGCGTTCGCCCGCGCGGTCAATCGCGACGACATCGTGCGCGGCGCGGCTGAGCTTGGACGTCCGCTCGAAGAGGTGATCGCGGGTGTGATTACCGCCCTCCAGGCCGATGCCGACCGGCTCGGCCTCGCCGGGACTCGTTAGGCAAAAGATCCTTCCTCGGCTGTGAACTTCGAAATCATTCCGGCGCATGATCTGTCCCTGGCCGAGCAGGCCGCGACCTTCACCGAAGCCTTTGCCGGCTACGTCGGCGGCTCGTTTGCGATGGATGCGGCCGGCCTCGGGCGTTTCATTTCTGTTCAAGGCGCCGACCTTTGTCACAGCCGTTTTGCGCGGAACGCCGAAGGACTTTGCGGCTTCGGCTACATCGGACGGATCGGGGAATTTTCCCGGCTCGCCGGCATGGGCGTGGTTGCTTCGGCCCGCCGCAGCAGCGTCGCGCGCGGCCTGCTCCTCCACCTCCTCGACGAGGCGCGGGCCCGCCACGATCGCCTGATGGTGCTCGAGGTGATCGAACAAAATCCACCCGCCTGCGCTCTCTATCGGCGCGAGGGGTTCCGCGAAATGGGAAGACTGTGCGGCTGGCGCCGCCCCGCACCGGCCGGCGAAACGGCGAAGCCCGGGCCCTCCAGCGCGCTGGAAGAAATATCGCTCGCCGCTGCCAGCCAGCTCCCGAGCGCGCAGGAATTTCCGGCGTTGCCCTGGGCGGTTTGCCGGCACGCGGTCGCGAAAATGGCCGCCGGTCGCGCTTATTCCTCCGGCCGTGCGGTCGTCGTCATCGGCGATCCCGCCGTTGCCGGTCCGTTGCGGGTGCATGCGCTCGCTTCCCCGGAAACCGGCGCCCCCGATTGGGTCGCGATGAAGGAAGCGCTGGCCGCGATCCTGGCACTGCATCACGCACGCGAGTTTTTCGCGCCCCCCGTTTTTCCCGAGGAATTTGGAACGAAACTTTTTGCGCCGCTCGGTTTTGCGTTGGAACCGCTCAGCCAGTTCCTCATGCAGCGCGAGCCCTAGGAAAGGGCGAAAGTCTTTTCGTTAGGCCAGCTCAACCCGTGGCGCGTTGCGCATAGACCGGCGCTTCCTCGGTCAGGATTTCGATCGCGTGCCGGAGCTCATCCATGTCGAAAGGCTTGGCCAGGAGAAGATCGACCCCGAGCGCCTTGTAGGAGCAGGTGTTCGCTTCGTCGAGGAAGGCGGAGAGGACGACCACCTTGCCCGCAAACTTCTGCGCGCGCAGCTGGCGCACCAGCTCGATGCCGGTCATGCGCGGCATCTTGTGATCGGTAATAATCACATCGAAGGGATGCGCGGCTGCGGCAATTTTCGCCAGGGCCGAAACCCCGTCGTTCGCGGCCGTCACCTTGCACTTCGGACCGCACAGCACGAGCGCGAGCAAATGCGCCACCGCGCTTTCGTCCTCAACGGTCAGAATTTTTAACACCGTCTTCATTTCCTCGGCCAGACAAGGTAGCAAGAGTCAGGCCGCCGCCTTCGGGTGACGCAGTTGGCGCCGTTAGGGAGTAAGAAAAACTTTGCCCGTGAAGGGATCCATCACCTCGGTCGAGCTGGGGAACCCGCTCACATCCACGTAGCCCTCGTTCGGCGCATACGGGCTGGTCACGAGTCCGGGCCGGTTCGGCACCGCCACGCCGTAAGGAAGATCGCGCGAGCGCTGCTGGTCTTGGGGGGCGCTGCTCGCGGGCCGGATTTCCAAGGGCGTCGGGGTCGGAGTCAGGGTTGGGAATGGCGTGGGCGACGGGGTTGGTTCCTGCGCTTTCGTCTTCTCCTCGTCCGTCCGGGATTTTCGCGGTTTGGTTTTGGGCGTGGGTTTTTTTCCGACGTTGGAAATAGAACGCCCGACCTTTTTGAAAAAATCGCCCACCGGATTGGCCGCCGCACGCGGCCCGCTGAGCGCGACGGCAAAGAGGCAGAGCACGACAGCAGATCGGCGAAGGAAGCGGCGCATCAGTTTAGAATTCACAGAGATTCACGATGGAGATTGGAGCCAGAATCGCGCCTCAGGAAACATGCAGCACTTCGCGCAGCGTCCGGCGACGCAGCTCCATCGCGATCAGGGCCAGAATGGTCAGGACATCGCTCGCGAGATGCGTCGTCCGAACGCTGCCATAGGTGGCGGGGGTGAGCGTCGGCTCGATTTTCGCCCGCACCGCCGCCGGATCCGCGGTCGCCCCGCTCGCGGCCTCGAATTGCCTGATCGCGCCGAGCAAGGCGAAACGTTGCGCGGTCACATCCTTCATCGCGCCGAGATTTTCGTAGGCAAAGAGCGCAAACAAGACCGAAACCAGCGCCGTCGTCACGGCGGCGTGCTGTTTGCGCAGCGAGGAAAAGGCGAGGAGGCCGCCCACCACCAGGACGTAGAGATTCCAGTAATTCTGCATCGCGGTCGAGCGATCGAAATAGAGCTGAATCAGTTCGCTGTAACTCATCGTCGCCCTTGATTTACGGGCTCTGTCGGTTGGAATCGAGGCTAAATTTCGGCCGGATAAAAAGAAAACAGCCCGCCGCCAGAGCCAGGCCGCCAAAAATATCGATGACGTGATGTTGATGGGTCAGCAGCGGGGAAAAAGCAATCAACCCGAACCAGCCCAGGACGGCGATTCGGGCCGGCCCGGCGAGGTGCCGGGCATATACCTCCACCAGGAACACAAGGAGCGCGGCATGGAGCGAAGGGAACAGGTTATACGGCCCGTCTAATCCGCGGAACCAATCAAAGAGCACGCCTAACGAACCCTGAGCCACCGGCCGCGGAAAGGCAAAGCGCAGCGGCAGGAGGAGGAAAAAAATTCCGGCAATCACGATCGCCGCTGCCACTCGCCTGACGAAAATTCGCAGACTGCCTTCATCGCGAAAAAGAAACGGCGCCGCGACAAAGAAGAGATCGATCGAGAGATAAGGCAGAATCATGAACGGGAGGAACGGGATTCCGCGTTCCCAGGCCAAATAGAAGACCCCGACATCAGGCCGCCGCGCCGTGATCCACATGCAGATCCCGTAGACCGCCAGGAAAAGGAGCGAAAGCCCGACCGAGGCCAGGAGCGCGTGCCACCGCGAAACTGGAGCGTCGGTTTTCAGGAGTTCAGGCGCCTTGCGGTGGAAACAGTAAACATTCCCCAGCGATCGATCTGCATCGCGCATTTTTCGAAGGCGGACAGCCGCACCAGTTCATCGATTTCCGCCGTCGTCCGTCGGCGCATGATCCAGCGCTTGCCTTCCCGATTGCGCAGGACACGCGCAATAAACTCCAATTGCGGATGCCAGGGTTGGTTGGTGTAAATCAGATAACCGCCCGGTTCGATCGCCCCGGCCAAACCGCCTAACGACTGCAAAACCGCGTCGTTCGAGGGAAATAGTTCGTAGAGCCCGGAAACAATCCCGATCGTCGCGCGCGGCGCGAGCGACGCGACCCCGCGCGGTCAAAGGCATCCGCTCGCCGCGCCAGCACACGATCCTGCAATCCGAACTCCTCCGCCAAAGCACGCGCCGCTGCGACATTCTCCTCTTCATTGTCGCAGAGAATCGCGCTCATCTGGATCTCCGGCAGTGAGCGCATCGTCTCCAAAACATAGCGGCCCGCCCCCGCCGCCACGTCGAGAATGCGGATCGCACTTCCATCCTGCACCACTTTCTCGATGACCTCGCGCAACGCTGTCTCGAGATTCGCTTTGCGCTGCCGGATGCCGCGCCATCCGATGCTGCGGAGATAATTTGCGTCCACGAACCGGCCAAGGCGCGACGAACCCTGCGGGCGATTCTCGTAGACGTAATCGAGCGACCGGCCCGAATCGAAACCGCTTTTCCAGCCAAGCTCGATCCCCTTGCTCAGGCGTCCCCCGATTTTCATCGCCGCGCTCACGACCGCGAAGTGCGGGCTGCCGCGCAACTTCAAGCGCTCGTGTTCCTCCCAGGTGTGACCATTTGTCCGCATCGCGTAGCGAGACCACGACGGGCGACTCCACGAAGCGCTCCTCGATAAATGCGCGGATGCGTTCGATCACCTGCGCGCGGTCCGTCTCGTGAAAAATCGCGTGATAACATCGCCGGGAAGACGTGCATCTGTTTCCGCGGTGACGAAAGACCGTTAAAAAACTCACGCTGCGCTTTCAGACTAACGACCCAGTCCCGACCGGCCGCGAGCATCAGCGTCGGCACCTGGATCGCGCCGGCATCCGCCAGCAAACGCCGCGCGGTATCGTTCAGATCGAGCAGGAGGTTGATCGCAATCGCGCGAAAAATCAGCGGATCGCCGTCATATAGGGCCGCCTCCACCGGATCGTGGGTCAACATTTTCGCCCGCACGTAGCTCGTCACCTTCCCCGACCCGAAAACCTTCTGCTGCAAACGCAGCGCCGGGATGGCGAGCGGCAGATAGAGCCTCACTTCAAACGCGGCTGTCGCCAAAATGAGCGCCCGATCGTTGGCGCGTAGTCGTGCACCCAAGCGGCCACCGTGACCGCCGCGAGACTGTGCGCGAGCAGGATCATATTCTCGGTCGCGATCTCGTAGCGCTCCCCCAGGTGCCTGACGAAGGCGTCCACGTCTTTGATGACATCCGTCAGGTCGCGCGCCGCGCCCCGCGCGCCCGGTGAGCGTCCGTGACCGCGCGCATCCCAGGCGAAAATCGCCGCGTCCTTCAGGCCTAACGAATCGACGGTCTCCGACCAGCGGCCGGAATGTTCGTGACCGCGGTTCGCCGTGCTCATCGGCAGTTCGTTCACCTGCAACATCCCGCGCTCCGCATCGGCCACGCCGAGCCGCGTGATCGCCTGCGATTCGATCTCTACCGCGTGCAGGCGGTCCAGCATCATGGAGAGCGGCCGCGCGCCTGCCACCCAGGCGACGAAGAGCGCACAGAGACACGTGATCCCGAGCCCGCTTCGGAACAAGAGGCGGCGCATTTCTGGCGTCTTATTGCCGTTGGAAGTGAATATCCACGACGGCAGGCAAATCTCTGCGGTTGAAAATAGTCAAACGAAGGCGTCGCTTATGGTTCCAAGTGCACTTTTTTGAGCAAGGCCACGAAACGCGGATCGGAATGGAGGCCGGCAAAGACTGGCTCAACCTTCAGCACATAAAGATATGGAAACCGTTCCTGGTAAGCTTTGTCCAGCCATTGAAAGACCGCGTCGTTCTCCCCCAGACCCGCCAGGACGACAGCAACAAAGTAGGGCGCAACATACGTCTCAGCCGACCGCCGCTTCAATTCGTCAAGCAGCCTGAACGCTTCGTCTCTTCTCCCCGCAACCGCATATGCATGGGCGAGGGAAGCCACCGTCCTGACATTGCGCCCCGACAGATTGACGGCTTTGTTTATTTCGACGATGGCCTCGTCATACTTCCTCTCCTGCACGAGAACTTGTCCTAACCAGAGAGATGCCCAAAAATAATTGGGCTCCATCTCGAGCGCTTGGCGGTAACAGGCGATCGCCTGATCGTACTGGCGCGCATAATAGTAAGGATAGCCAACATTTGCGGTTAGATCGGGAGAAAGAGGATCCAGTTTTTGGGCATGTCTGCGGGCGGCAATGGCTTCCTCAAATCGCCCTCGGGCTTGCAGATAACTCCCATATCCATTGTAGGCTCGCGCGTTATCTGGGTCTAACTCAAGGGCACGCTTGAATTCCCGCTCCGCTTCCTCCCAGTTCCACTCATAAGATAGTTTATAGTTGGCCAGGGCGACGTGTGCTTCTGCCAGTGTCTCGTCGAGCTCGATCGCTTTGAGCGCTGCAGCCCTGGCCTCCGGGAATGTTTCCGCGGGCGAAACAAACCCAAAGACACCGCCGAGCGCCCCGTAAGCATCAGCGAGCCCGGCATAGGCCAGCGCATAGTCAGGATCGAGTGCAATTGCCTTTTCATAAGACGCGATGCCCTTCCGAAACGCTTCTTCGGTGTCTTTCGTCACAGAATAGCGGCCTTTAAGGTATAGGTCGTAGGCTTCCAGGTTGTCAGTCGGCCTCCGTGTGAGCTGCTGCTTTTCTCCGGCCAACAACTGGATTTGCAGCGCTGTGGCAACACGTTGTGCCACGTCACTCTGGATGGCAAAGATATCAGCCATCTCCCGATCGTAGGTCTCCGACCAGAGATGGAACCCATCGGCCACGCTGATCAGTTGCGCGGTGATCCGTAGCTTTGTGCCCGCTTTGCGGACGCTTCCCTCCAGGACTGTGCCAACGTGCAACTGTTTCCCAACTATTCGAAAAATGTCTTCTTCATTTCTGCCCTTGAAAGCAAATGAGGAACTTCGCCCAGGCACGCGCAATCCTTTCACCTTCGCCAGCGCATTGAGAAGCTCTTCCGTCATCCCATCGCTGAGATATTCATCACCCTTATTTGGGCTCAGGTTCACGAAAGGCAGGACTGCGACCGATTTCTGGCCGGTCAGCTCCGCCGCAGCAGGCGCGGCAGGGGGCTCTTTGGGCAGTGGATTCGCCGCCGGTTGCGGCGTGCGTTCGCTGTGATGGATGAGAAACCAGATAAGGCCCAGGAAAATGAGAAGAGCCAGCGATAGGAACACTGCTCGCCTGATTGCGTTCTTTCGCGATGACTGCTTCGGCTCCGGAATCGACGGTCGTTGTTTCTCCCATGGCAGAACAACGCGGAACAATTCCATCGGCGCCTGAATGTTCTTCAAACCGGCGGGGCCCAGTTTTTCGAATCGAACGTCCAGGACGCTGCGAAGCTGCCGTTCTACATCTGTCGAGACGCAAATTCCACCCGGTCCCGCCAACGGCTCGATGCGTGAGGCAATGTTGACTCCATCTCCGTAGACATCTCCTTCGCGATGCACAACGTCGCCGATGTGAATTCCGATCCTTAATTCGATCCTCTCCTCGCCAGTAAAGTCATGATTGCGCTTCGCCAGCGTACGCTGAATTTCGATCCCACATTGGACGGCCTCGAGGGCGCTCTGGAATTCGACCAAAAACGCGTCGCCAATCGTCTTTATTTCCGTACCGCTGAATCTGAGAAAAATCTCCCGCAGGAGATTTCGATGTTCCTCTAACAGCTTAAGTGCAAGCGCTTCATTTCGCTGGGCCAGTGCACTGTAACCCACTAAGTCCGTGAACATAATGGCGGCCAGCTTTCGGCGATCGGTCGGGGTAATCGGCATGAACTCCTTTGAACCTGCGGCCCCAATTGCGGCGCTACTTCTCCGCGCCGACCGAAGGTAAGTCCAGATGCTTGCTGCGCAAGCAAGCGAAATTAGCCCTGTAGAAAATGCGCTTCGAACTTCGCTCTCAATGTTCGTCCTCGGCGGCAAAGTGAAGCCGGGGCTCTTCGGGAAATACCTAGCCTGACGGATCTCGATAACGGCGATTTGAAATTCAACACCGACTTCCGCAGCGTTTACGGGAGCGTGCTCGAGCAATGGTTGCATGCGCCCGGGCGCCGCCGTCCTGGGGGGGAAGGTTCCGCCCGTTGCGCTGGTGTAGCGGCGGCCGTGCTGGCCGCATGAGGCAGCCGCATCGCGTTTCTACCGCATGCCTCTTCACCCATTTCTTTTGCGGCCGATACGGTCGCCTCTGGTTGCCGACTCCGGGGAGCGCACGCGCCTCGCGTGCTTGTGATGGCGCCTCGCCATCACGAACTTTTTGCGGGCCGCAGCGCCGAAGGAAGTTTGCGGCGAGGGCGCCGCAAACGGCACGCGAGGCGCGTGCGCTCCCCGAAAAAGACCCACGGCGTTAGGCGAGTCAAACCGAGGAGGGATGCTGCGCCTGCGGGCGACACGCCCGCCACTACACCTCGTTAGGCGTCGTCGCCCGACCCTTCACCCTTGGCCGCTTTCTGGCCGCGCAACTTTGCCTGGATGAAGAGATCGATGTCGCCATCCATCACCGCCTGCACGTTGCTCGTCTCGGCGCCGGTGCGGTGATCCTTCACCATCTGGTAGGGCTGGAAAACATAGGAGCGGATCTGGCTCCCCCAGGCGACGTCGCCTTTTTCGCCGTATTGCCGGTCGATCTCAGCCCGTTTTTTGTCCTGCTCGATCTCGTAAAGTTTCGCCTTCAACATTTTCATCGCCAGCTCGCGGTTGCGCCCCTGGCTCCGCTCCGCCTGGCAGGCGACGACGATCCCGCTCGGCTTGTGCACGATCCGGACCGCGGTCTCGACCTTGTTTACGTTCTGCCCGCCCTTGCCGCCGGCGCGGAAAGTGTCGACCTCGATGTCGACCGGGTTCACCTCGATCGGAGCGGAGTCAGCGATCTCCGGCGTGATGTCGACGCTAGCAAAGGAAGTGTGCCGACGCTTGTTCGCGTCGAAAGGCGAGATGCGGACGAGACGATGCACGCCGCGCTCCGCGCTGAGGTAACCATAGGCGTATTCGCCGCTGATCAAGAGGGTGATCGATTTGATCCCGACTTCTTCGCCCTGCTGAATGTCGATCGTTTGCGAAGTGAAACCGCTCCGCTCGATCCAGCGCTGATACAGCCGCAGGAGCATGTCGGCCCAGTCGCACGACTCCGTCCCACCCGCGCCGGAGTGAATCGTGACGAATGCATTCGAACGGTCGTTTTCGCCGGAGAGAAACTGGCGCAACTCGAAGTCGGAGAGCTTGTGCGCGAGTCGCTCGTGTTCGCGCGCGACTTCGCGCTCCGCTTCCGCCCGCGCGGTGGCGTCGGTTTCTTCCTCGGCCAGTTGCTGGAGCGCGTCGAAATCCGCGATCTCGCGTTCCAATTCGCGAAAGGGATTGAGGAGCGATTTCACGCGCGAGACTTCCTCGACATCGGCCTGGGCGCGTTCGCGATTATTCCAGAAACCGCCCTCGCTCATCCGCGTTTCGAGCGCGGCTAGTTGCGACTCGAGTTTCGGGACGTCAAAGAAACCTCCGCAGTTCGTCGGCACGTTTCTGCAAATCCTCGGCGCTGATCTTCTCGAGTTCGACTGCCATGCGACAAGATAATCGGAACGCGCGCGGTGCCAAGGCAGGCCGCGCCGCATCCCGCTAACGATTGTTTCGCGCAGCGAGACCTTCGTCTAGGTTGGGAGCGGCTGGATCGCTTAATGACTGAGACCGCGCAGTCGAAGGTAAGGATCGTTCATGTGCTCACCATGGACCTGATCGGCTATTCCACGCTGCTCCTGCCGCAACAGAGCGAGGCCCTGGCCGAGCTGAACCGGATTGTGCGCGAGACGGCCCCTTTCCGAAATGCCGGGGAAGGCAAACTCCTGCGGCTGCCAACCGGCGACGGCATGGTGCTTGTCTTTTTCGACGAGCCGGAGGCGCCCCTCGAGTGCGCGGTGGAAATCGACCGCGCGCTGAAGACTCATCCGGAACTGCGTCTGCGCATGGGCATTCACAGCGGCCCGGTCAATGAAATCCTCGATATCAACGACCGTTCCAATATCGCCGGGGCCGGAATCGATCTCGCGCAGCGGGTCATGGATTGCGGCGATGCCGGGCACATCCTTCTCTCGAAACGAGTGGCCGACGACCTCGCGCCTCATCCGAAATGGAATCCGCACCTGCACGAGCTCGGTGAGTACGAAGTGAAGCATGGTCGCAGAATCGCGCTGGTGAATTTTTATACCGAGGAAGTCGGCAACGACGCGACCCCGACAAAATGCCTCGACGCCGCAGCGCAGCGGCCTAACGAATCGATCGCGAGCGTTTCGGGTCGATCCGGACGAAGGCGCGCCCTCGCGGCCGGCGCCGCGCTCCTCCTCGTCGCGCTGACCGGCGGCGCGCTCCTTCATTTCCGCCCGGGCAATCCGGCCCCGGGCGCCGCGGACAAGGCGACGCCAGTCGATCGGCATTCGATTGCCGTGCTGCCTTTTGAAAACGCGGCGAACGATCCAAACGCCGAGTATCTCGCCGAAGGCATCGCCGAGGCGCTGATCAACAGCCTGACCGAGTTGCAGCAGTTGAAGGTGATCGCGCGCTCGACTGCGTTTCATTACAAGGGGCCCGACGTCGATCCGAAACGGGTCGGGCGCGAGTTGCAGGTGGGTGCGGTCCTGACCGGCCGTGTGCGGCAGGTCCAGGACGCACTCAGCATTCAGGTCGATCTGGTCGACGCCACCACGGGAACGCAACTCTGGGGTTCCGCTTTCGAGCGCAAAATCTCCGACGTCATCGCGGTCAAACAGGCCATCGCACGGGAAGTGGCGGAGGCCCTAAAGCTTCGTCTCTCCGGCGAAGACCAGCGGCGCCTGGTCAAGCGCGACAGCACGAATCCTGTCGCCTATCAGGCTTACCTGCGCGGCCGCTACTATTGGAACAGGCGAACGCCCGAAGGCACGAAGAAAGCGATCGAGGAATTTGGGCAGGCGATCGCGCTCGACCCTGATTTCGCGCTCGGTTATGCGGGTCTGGCGGATTCCTTCCTTCTTCTCGAACAATATTCCGGCGTCCCGTCGCAGGAGTTTCTGCCCAAGGCGCGCGCCGCCGCCGACCGCGCGCTGCAGATCGATCCGTCGCTCGCCGAGGCGCACACTTCCTCGGCCATGATCTACCAATTCATGTGGCAATGGGCCCAGGCCAAGGAAGGCTTCCACCGGGCCATCGCCCTCAATCCCAATTATCCGACCGGGCATCATTGGTACGCGCTTTCCCTCGTCGTCGACCAGCGTCTGGATGAAGCGTTGGCCGAGATCAAGCGCGCGCAGGAACTCGATCCCCTCTCGCCGATCATCGGTTCGGTCGTGGCGATGGTTTACGTCGTCAAGAACGAACCAGAGCCCGCCATCGAGCAGTGCCAGCGGATCATCGAACTCTATCCGAATCACCCCGCCGGCCATGATTGGCTGGGGCTGGCTTACCTGCGCCAGGGACGGATCAAGGAAGCGATCGCGGTCCGGGAAAAAGTGGTCGAGCTTTCGCAACGCTCCACCCCGCAGCTGGGTTTGCTCGGTTACCTCTATGCCATCGGGGGCCGGAAGCCGGAGGCGATCAAAATTCGCGATGACCTCGAGCAGCGCTACGCGAAACGAGAATCGGTCGGCCAGACGATCGCCGCGGTTTGTTTCGGCTTGGGCGAGAAAGCGGAAGGCTTTGCCTGGCTGGAAAAAGATTTTCAGCAGCACAGCGCCGAGCTGCAATTCGTCCGCTCCCGTTTGCAGTTCGACAATCTGCGGGACGACCCGCGTTACATCGACCTCATCCGCCGGATGGGGCTGACACCGTGAGTTTGCGCTGGCCAGCGTGAACGCGGTCACTCGCTGAGCAGCGTGGCGGTCGCGAACATTTCGCCGGCTTTGATCACGTCGAAATGCTTTTGCTGTTTTCGATTTTTTCCTCCGGATCGCGCTCGAGTATCACAAGATCTGCCCCGGCGCCGGGCGCGATGATGCCGTGAGGCGCAACCAAACCCAGGGTGCGCGCGCCATTCACCGTCGCCATCTTCAGCACTTCGTGCGTTGGAATCCCGCGTCGCTGCTCGCGCGCGAAATTTTGCCATCGCGACTTTCAATCGAGCAATTTTCCTGGCCCGCGAGATTTTCGCTAACGAAAGCGGTCGCGTGTGGCGCAGGCCTGGCGTTTTAGCGTCCACGGCAAGGCCAAAGAAGGCAACACCGAGGCCGATCAGAACGCGCCCGGTCTTCAAGTGGAGTGTCCTTGCACAAAATCGGCGATGGCAGCGAGAATGCGGCGATCAACTTCCTCCTGCGTCTCCGCGGCCGCTTGCAATTGCCGTTTCGTCACGCCTAACGAATGATCGCCGCCTTCGACAACGTGGAGCGCGTTCGGCGCCGTCATCCCGCGCCGCACCTCCACCAGGAGGTCGAGCGGGCAGAGCTTGTCGCGCGTTCCCTGCACGAAAAGGATGGGCGTGCCTAACGACCGCAAAACCTCGTCCCGCAGTTTGCCGCGGTCGCCCATCGCGCAGAGCGGGTAACCGAGACAGATCAGGCCGCTCACCTTTTCCTCCAGCGCGAGGTGGCAGCCGATCCGGCCGCCCATGCTTTTGCCGATGAGATAAAGCGGCCGGTCGGGACCGGCCTGCGCCCGCGCCGCGACGAGGGCGGCGCGATGAGCCGCGACCAACTGCGGCAGGCGATCGGGCCGGCCGCGCCCGGCGCGCATGTAATCGTAATCGAACGTCTCGACCTCGCCGATGCCCCGCAGCCGCTCCTGCCAGCGTTGCATCCAAGGATGCGATGAGGGCGCGCCCGCCCCTGGCGCGAAAAGGAAAAATGGCTTTGGCATCCCGGCACTTTACCTTCACGATCTCTCATCTCGAAAGATCTGATGAAACCGCCGCCCCCTGTCCGCCCGATTTCCCTGTCCGAAATCCGCGCCGCGCGCGAACGGATCGCGGGCACGATCTTTCGCACCCCGCTCGTTAGGCTGGAACTCGGCCCGGATTTTCCCGACATCCGTCTCAAGCTCGAAAACCTCCAGCCGATCAACGCCTACAAGCTGCGGGGCGCGGCCAACGCGGTCGCCCTTCTGCCCGAGGCCGAGCGAGCGGCCGGAGTCTGGACGATCAGCGCGGGCAACGCCGGCCAGGGCGTGGCCTACGCGGCGCGCAAGGCGGGCGTGCCCTGCACCGTGGTCGCGATCGAGACGGCGCCGGCCTCGAAGCTCGAGCGCATGCGCGCGCTTGGGGCGACGTTGATCAAGGTTCCCTACCACGTGGCCTGGAAAGCGCTCGAAGATCGCGCTTTTCCCGGAGCCGAAGGAACTTTCATCCATCCTTTCGACGATCACGATTTCATCGCCGGCCATGCCACGATGGGCCTGGAGATCTTGGAAGACGCGCCCGAGACCAGGGCGGTGATCGTGAGCATCGGCGGCGGCGGGCTCCTGACCGGAGTGGGCAGCGCGATCAAGGCGCTGCGGCCGGAGATTAAAATATTCGGGGTCGAACCGGAGACAGCAGCGCCGATGTCGCTCTCCCTCGCCGCCGGCCGGCCACAGCATTTCAAGGACTGGAAAGCTTCGTTCGTCGACGGAGCGGGCGGGCAGAGCGTTTTCCCGCGGATGTGGGAACGGATGCAACCTTTGATCGACGGTTCGTTAGTCGTTAGTCTGGAAGAAACGCGGCACGCGCTGCGGTTGCTGGCGGAGAAAGCGCGGGTGATCGCGGAAGGAGCGGGCGCGATGCCGCTGGCCGCGGCCCTGACGGGAAAAGCCGGACCGGGCCCGATCGTTTGCATCGTTTCGGGCGGCAACATCGACATGGAAAAGTTCAGTGCCCTGATCGGGCAGACCTAGCCTGACGATATGTGGCTCGGCGAAGAAGAGGTGCGTTCCCTCCTGCGGATGGAGGAGTTGATCCCGGCGATGGCGGACGCGCTGCGCGACCTCTCGGCGGGCCGGGTCGAGCAACCGGTGCGGCTGGTTTTGCCAGTGGCGGAGCACCAGGGTTTCTTCGGCGTCATGCCAGCCTTCGGCGGCGGCGCGCTCGGGGCCAAGCTCGTCACTTTTTACCCGGGGAACACCGAGTTGCCGACACACCACGCGATCATCCAGCTCTTTCAACCGGAAACGGGCGAAGCGCTCGTGACCATGGACGGACGTTTGATTACCGAGATGCGGACCGCGGCGGTCTCCGCCGTGGCGACCGATCTCCTCGCGCGACGCGAGGTCGGCGTTCTCGCCATTCTCGGTTCCGGCGTCCAGGCGCAGAGCCATCTCGAAGCGCTTCGCATCGTTAGGCAATTTCGCGAAGTGCGGGTCTGGAGTCCGCGCCACGCGGGCGAGTTTGCGAAAAAATTCGGCGTCTCCGCTGCCGCCAGCGCGGAAGAGGCGGTGCGCGGCGCGGACGTGGTGGTCGTCGCCACTTCGGCAACGAGCCCGGTATTAAAAGGCGAATGGATTTCGCCCGGCACGCATATTAACGCGGTCGGCGCGACCCGCCCGAACTGGCGTGAGCTGGACGACGAAGTCCTGCGCCGCGCGCGCCTCTACGTCGAGTCGCGCGAGGCGGCGAGCCGGGAATCGGGCGACGTCATCGCAGCTGGCAATATCTTCGCTGAACTCGGCGAAGTAATCCTGGAATCGAAAACCGGACGCGAATCAGCCGACGAGATCACGCTCTATAAATCCGTCGGCGTGGCCGTGGAAGACATCGTCGCGGCCAGGATGGTTTACGAACGTCAGCAGCAGTAGCCGGGCGCAACCGTTGTAGCGTGCGCTGTCCCAGCGCATCGGGAGTTCGCTTTCGCCGGAGGCATTGCTGATCGAAACCCATGTTTAAGGATTCCTCTCCCTTTCCGCTGAGACAGCGGACGCTACAGCACCGCAGAGCTGTGCGTCGCTACGGCTGGACCACGACCGGCGTTCCGACATGGGCGGTGTTATAGAACTGGCGCGCTTTCCAATACGGCATCCGAATGCAGCCATGCGAAGCCGGCTCGCCCGGGAGGTAGCCCTGGTGCAGGCCGTAGCTGGGCGAGAATTCGAGGTAAAAGGGCATCGGCGCACCCTCGTAATGAGTATGGGGTGGCCTGCGATGTTTGCGGGTGTCGACGTTTGCCACCACGACTCGGCCGGAATCGTCAACATAGTCGCCGTAAAGGCCGGAGCTATGATCGAGGTCTTTGCGAATGACGCGAAAGCGCCCGATCGGCGTGCGATGGCCTTCCCGACCACTCGAGATGCGCGAGGAAGCGACGAGCACTTTGCCGCGATAAAGATAAGCCTCCTGCGCACGCAGGCTGATGACGATCGAAGGACGGCCGTTCTCGCGAATGGGAATGTTTGCCTCCACCATCTCGGTCACGGTGGTGCACCCGCTGAAGGCGAGAGGGGTGAGACCGACGGCGCAGAATTGGAGAAGTCGCTTGGTCATGAACAAGTCGGGGCAGCCAAAGTCGAAGCATCCTTTTGCCTTGGCAATGCTGTTTTAGCGCAAGGTCGCGACGCAGCCGACCGAAGGTGGTTGCGACTGGCGCTCGATCTATGGCATGACAGCAGACATGAGCTCGCGCCAGGAAGAAATCGAGTCGGCCCTGCCGGCGGATCTCGATGCGCTGCCACGACTGGACGGGTTCCGGTTACGCGCCATGCAGATGACGCGGCTCGAGACGTTCATCGACGCTGCCTTTGCCTTTGCGATCACGATGCTCGTCATCCCCACGCAACAAATCCCGGATGACATCGCGGCGCTGTTAGTCGCATTTCGGAATGTCCCAACTTTTATTTTCAGCATTTTCGTGATCGGCATTTTTTGGCGAGGCCACTGGCTTTGGAGCCGGCGCTATGGGCTGGAAGATGGCGTCTCGATCTTCATCAGCTGGGCGATGCTCGTTACCATTTTGATCTATATCTACCCGCTGAAAGCTGTTTTCGGATCGATGTTTTTCTACCTGACGCAGGGCCGATTTGGCCAGACGCTCGGGCCAAGCACGGTCTCGCAAGTGCGAACCCTGTTCGCGGTTTATGCGATCGGTTTCAGCGCGATTGCTTTCGAGATTTGGCTCCTCAATCTGCGGGCCTGGCGATTGCGAGCGCCGCTCCGCCTGAACGAACGTGAGCAGGCCATGACGCGCGGCCAGCTACGTGGCTGGAGCATCCCGGTCATCACCGGACTCATCTCGCTGCTTCTCGCGCTGACTCTGCCCACCAACAACTCGAATGGAGCGGCTGGGTTTACTTCTCGATGGCCATTCTCGTCCCCTGGCACGGGATCATCCGGCGGCGACGGCTCGAAGCGGCTTCGCCGGCACAAAGTTGAGCAGCGTGCGCCCCGCAAAACGGTGCGAGCACCGCGCAAATTTTCTTGAATGGCGTGAGCCGACTGCTCAGCCTCGGAGTTAATCCCCGCCGCTGTCGGTGAGAAACTTATGCCTCACGATGTTTTCGTTAGTTACTCGGTCAAAGACAAGGTCGTGGCCGACGCGATCGTGGCCCGACTCGAGGCTGACTCGATCCGCTGTTGGGTCGCGCCGCGCGATGTCGTCCCGGGGGCGGATTGGGGCGAGTCGATCATCGACGCGATCGAAAACAGCCGCATCATGGTGCTCGTCTTCACCTCAAGCGCGAACGCTTCGCCGCAAATCAAACGCGAAGTCGAACGCGCGGTAGACAAAGGCGTCTACACCATTCCAATCCGGATCGAAAATATCGAACCGACCAAATCGCTCGAGTATTTTATCTCGACTTCGCAATGGATAGAAGCGTTTCCGCCCCCGCTGGAAGCGCATCTTGATTTTCTGGCGAAAACCGTGAAAGCCATTCTCGCCGGGCGTCCGCCGCCTCTGCCACCGGCGCCACCCACTCCGCCTCCCCAACCCGCGAAGGCTCGTTCGCTCATCTGGATCGCAGCCGCGACTTTGGTCGTCCTCCTGTTAGGCGGTGGATATTTCTTCGCCTACCCTCGACCCGGACCGGAACCGTTCGTGCCTGCGACCGCGACGCCGACTGCCATCCCAATTCAAACGCCGCCCGAAGATCTCCGGCCCACGGCCACTGCAGAGCCGACCTTGCCCAGCATTCCTGCCGCTCCATCAATCGCCGGCGTATGGCACGACAGCGAGAACCCTGCCTATACCGCGCATATCGTGCAGTACGGCAATCGCTTTACCTTCACACGATCGGGAACTCTGCCCGATGGGACTCAATTCAAGGTGAACGGCAACGGCACGATCTCCGGACTGCAATTAAAGAGCCAATACACCGCATTCTGGTTTAATCCGATTTACCAGACCTCTTTGCCATCGTCGGGCTCTTGCTCAGGCTCCCTCTCGGACGACGGCGCCCACATGGCAACGACCTGCAACGACACTCTTTTCGGTTATTCCGAGGGCGAAGCGTTCCGCGAAGAGTAACTCAAACGATCTAGCGCCCCGGGGAATGCAATAAGTGCTTCCCGTAATCATTGCCTAACGATTGCGAAGGATCAGTGCTATCCAAACACGTGCCCTTTTGCCTCGGCGCTCAGGCGCCAATAGAGAAGGTGGCTGGGGGGGGAATTGAACCCCCGACTCCAAACAACCTCTTTTGGCACCCGTAAATTGCTTGAAATCAAGCCGTCAAAAACATCATTGACCCCATATCCGTTATGACTTAATTATGACCGCATGGCCTCAATTCACAAAGATCCGCGCGGGAAATCTCCATTCTTTTATTGCGCTTTCACGCTCCCGAACGGGAAGCGCGTGTTCCGATCAACGAAGCTGACCGATAAAGATGCGGCGCTCCGTTTCTGCTTAACGATGGAGGATGCAACCTGGAAGAGAGACTCGACAACGCATCGCAAAACCGCACGCCTGCTGTCGGAGGACCAGGCGCGGAAGATTCTCGATGAGGTTCGGGCGCTCTCAGGCGAATCGGCAATTCGAGTCTGCAATCTGACCGACTACGTAAGGGAATGGCTAGCGTCCAAGCAGACCACGACGAGTAATGCAACGTCCGTGCGTTATTCGGGCGTCGTGAATGCATTCGTTGCTCATGCGGGCCAGCGAGCCACACGCGGCGGCATTGAGACGATCACCGCTGGCGACGTGAAGGCATTCCGCGATTTTCAGGTCCGCGAAGGAAAGGCGCAGACGACAGCGAATCTCGCTCTTAAAACCCTGCGAATTCTTTTCAACGATGCCAGGCGCGAAGGCCTTATCAGCGTCAATCCGGCCGAGGGCGTAAAGACTTTCGATGTGGAGAAGGAAGCACGCGACGTGTTCACGCACGATCAGCTTCGAGCGATCGTCAGCGCCGCGTCGCCGGAATGGAAAACCGCGATCCTGCTCGCTTACAACGGCGGTCTGCGGCTGGGAGATGCGTCGAGCCTTGCTTGGGAAAGCATTAGCTTCGAGCGGCACGAGATTCGTTTCTTCCCGCAGAAAACGACGGGCGCCCGTCGGCACCCGGATTGGAAAAAACACCTGCCCGGACAGCTTGAAATCCCAATGATGCCGGAGATTGAGGCGCACTTGCTTTCGCTGCCGAGCAGCGACGATCCGGCCGCGGCCCTATGCCCCACCCTCTCAACAAAGAGCACCGGGGGCAATCATGGCCTCTCCTCGATGTTCCAACGGGTAATGGAGAAGGCGGGAGTCCACGGCGACCGGGGCGTGGAAAAGAGCGGCAAGGGGCGACAATTCAAAACGCTCGGTTTTCATAGCCTGCGCCACACGTTCGTTTCCGAGCTGGCGAATGCCGACGTGCCTGCGGATGTGCGACGGCAAATCAGCGGCCACAGTGATGAGAAAATCCATGAACGTTACACGCACCTGGACGTGGACACGAAGCGTCGTGCCCTCGCAAACCTGCGCCCGCTCACCTCGTAAGCGCCTTAGCGGGGTTCTCGGTCGTCGAGCCATTCCTCCCGGAAAGGATTGCCTAATGATCGACGAACCCCATACGATTGAGCCATGACAAAAAAACTGTTCTCCATATTACTCGCCGTTTCCGGGTCGATCCTCATTGCTGCATCCGCATTGGCGCAGATTGCGCCGGCGGCAGTGATCATTACGCAAGGCGCGCCAGGGGAATTTTTCCTCTTCCGATCGCAAGGAACGTTCCTTTCGGGGAGTGTGTTCCTTTATCTTAATTACGGGACCGGAGAAATTGATTCGATCCTCACAACAATCGCGCCGAACGGGATCTTTTCCGGCACTTCGCAAATAACGGGTCGGTCGGTCTCTGGATCGGTTTCGGCGACAACCGTCAGTTTCACCTACAACGGCGCTAGCCGATCCGCTCTGAAGGACTCATCGTACGGTCCAACGAGGAGCGTTGCTGGAGTATGGAGCGGTTCTGTGTTTGATCCTACCTCGGGCGCAGGGGCTGTGACCGCGGTTATCACTAGCCAAGGACAAGTTTTTCTTTTGGGCTTCCAAAACTTCGTTGTCAACGCAGGGGTGGGAACGATAAACGCCGCTGGTCAGTTCACTATACCCTTACTCGATGGGCAGACTACAAGTGGCGTTTTCACCCCATCTTTCGGATTTTACTCTGGATCATTTGACATCGCTGGCGGGGGAACGGCTTCTCTAGTTCGCGCCGTGCCGGCACGGCTGCAGAATATTTCGACACGAGGTTTCGTGGGAACCGGCGAGCAGGTGCTTATCGGCGGGTTTATCATAGGCGACGGGGGCAAAACGGTGCTCATGGATGCGAAAGGGCCTTCCCTCTCCGCGCAGGGGGTTGCGAGTCCAGTCCAAGCGACACAGATCAGCCTGTATTTCGGCAGTCAATTGATCGCCTCCAACAACGGCTGGCGAAATAACGCCAATTCCGGTGAGATTGCGGCTTCTGGCCTCGCGCCGACAGACGATCGGGAATCGGCACTGCAAGTTGCGCTGGAACCTGGCGCTTACACCGTGATTGTTTCGAGTGCAGACGGTTCGACCGGGATAGGACTGGTCGAAGTTTTTGGCGTGGGTGACTCAGAGGGGCCGTAAGTGAAGAGGAACAGGACCATTGCCGGCCTTTGGGGGGCGGGGGTCTTACGATTCGCAAGGGGACACCACTTTGAAATCCGTTTTGGCTCGTGGAATTTTTTTTTAAAAGGAGGTCCCGCTCGTAATTTCTTGGCGAGTGATTCGGTGAGCGGTAAAAGGGCCACGTTGAGAATGATCAGTGCGGCAACGGTGCTCTCACTGCTAATCCCAAGCTGCGATATAAGTAAGCCCGCGAAAACGCCCAAACCCATGAGCCAGACAGAGATTCAGAAGTTGACTGATTTTTCAACTGCCCGTTACGCTGCGCTGATCGCGGCCAAGGAGAACATAAACATTGAATTTGTAACGAAGGTTTTGGTCCGGCACCATCGCGACTTCACGGCTGCGATGAGCGATCCGAAAACCGACTTGTTCGCCTTGCTCCAGGGCGCCACATCCGCTGAGGCGATTGAAAAGACCTGCCGAGAATTGAACGCCTCGAGGCAAATGGTGGGCCAAATCCCCTTCGATGACCAGATATTGCGGTCTCACGAAGGCAATCACTAAGCCACGCGGATTTTTACGAAGCGGAATCCGCAAAATCGCACAATTCCCTTTCCGAACATTGGTGACCATCGTTGAACGTCGCTGACGTTCGATTTGCGCTTGCGAAATGCGCTCACGAATTCCGAGCGGAATCCGCAGAGCGTTGGAAAATTTCGACCGGCGCGCGCTCGCTCGCTTGTCGATGATGCTTGGTGGCCGTGTTATCATTGCTGACGATGGACCGCAACAAAGGGGCAACACGTAAGCGCGGTGGCTTTCCAATGCCGCGGGAGAAACCGCAGGAGAAGTGCTTTGTGGGGTTGCGACAGTTAAGTGACGCACTGGAGTCCGACAGGGGAGATTCATTCGTTGTGTTCCATAAAGATTTTCTGCCCGTTGTCGATGCAGTGCTAAGCAAGCTGATAACCTGGGCGGAGGGCGAAGCATCGCACGATCTAAAGCGATGGGCCGGGCGTGCGCTGGCCGATCGAGTGCGGGCTGTCTCAGCACAGGAGAAAAGATGGCGGGATACGAATCCGGCTTTCGAAGAACGCACCATCGAATTTGGCGCAGGAGATAAGCGCGGAGCGCGTGCGCCCGAATGTGAAATAGCTTGGCTTTCCGGCGATTACCTTCGCGAGCTAGAGTCTCGACGGAGCGTAATCCAGCGTTACGCCGCGGTGCCTGTCGCTGACGTATTTCCAGGTTTCGAGCAACAAGGAGGCTGGCGCGAAAAGCTAATTGCCCTCCCAATTTTCGATGAACACAGTTGGCCGCAGTGGGCCAAGACCGTCTATGAACGAATGTGCGAGAACGAGGATGAAATCCTCGCTCGAATGGAAAGCAAGGGGGCGCCGCTAACCAGAGACGCTTGCGAGCGCCGCGGTGAAACGAAGAGAGTGCGCCTTTACGACTATATACCGAATATCAATGCCGCGATCAAAAGTCTCGCAGCGAAGCCGATTGGCACAATCCGAGGCATAACAAAGCCTCGCTCCGAGGTATAACAAGGTTCGCTCTTAAGAGTTCCGGGAAACGCTCTGGTTTCTGTAAAGCTCTCGGCGCTGTTCAATGGTGCCTATGAGTAACCAGAGTCCAAATGCCGAGCGCGATACCGGCCAAAGTAACGCAACGACAGCGGCAACGTCCATTGCTGCACCTGTAACGCCGGGAGGGATTGAGCCCGAATTTACCCCGATGCCTTCGCCTTCACAGGTTGAGCCTTACTCCGGCCTGCGTCGCGGCCTTTTGTATCAACTCTGGCGCGAGAAAAAAATCGAGACTGTATCGCTCAGGATGCCGGGAAAAACTCGCGGCCGGCGCTTGATCGTGCTCTCCACGCTCAAAAAATTTTTGCGCGATCTCAACGCGGAGCAAAACGCCAAGTGAACGGCACTCCTGAACGTGAGCCTAACGAAATCCGCCATATCTCGGAATTCGTTGACGAAGCTTGCCGGGAACTGCGCATCGAACCTCGGGTAAAGCTCAACAGAAGGGGTATTTTGACCTTCAGACAAGCGCCGGGCTACGAGCTGCACATCAAAAATTTTGCCACCCGCGATGGCCTAATCAAATGGTTCTGGCATTTCCTTGCCAGCGGTAAGCGATGGGCGACGCCCGCATTCCTCGTTGATCTATTGGCAACGATCATCGGCCACGATAATCGGGAAGCTGGGAAGCGGAAGCGCGAGACGAAGCGGAAATGACCGCGCTTGAGGCGGCAAAGCTAACGCTCGCGATTCCCGACCTTTGGCAACTGCGTAACTGGCGCGGGACGCCGGGGCGCTCGTGTCGCGTGCCGTGGCGGGAAGATCGCACGCCGAGCGGAAGCGTGCTCGCGGATGGCCGCTTGTTCCATGACTTCACGAGCGGCGAGACGCTCGATGCGCCGGGATTGCTGGCGCGCGTGGAAGCACTGACGCCAGAAGCCGCGTGCCGGATATTCATTCAACTCGCGGGTGCGGATGCGCGGGATGTGCCGCAGAGAACCTGCGCACCTTCGCTGCCCCGCTCCGAGGAGCGCGAGACCAGACCGGAGTTGCCGACGCTCAATAAACTAACGCCTAACGAGTTGAGCCAGCTTGCGAAACTCCGCTGCGTGAGCGTTCAAGCCTGCGCGGAAGCGAGCGAGCGCGGGCATCTTTTTAGCACGCACTGGCGCGACGCGCGTTGCTGGCTCGTGACAGATTGGGCGCGACGCAGCGCACAGCTTCGCAGGTTCGATGGCAAACCGTTCACGACACGCGCGGGAGCAGCGGTAAAGGCGCTGACAGTGCGCGGATCGTCGGCGAGCTGGCCGATCGGCGCGGCGGACGTTGGCGACGCGCCTCGCGTCATTCTGTGCGAAGGCGGGGGCGATTTTCTCGCGGCTTATCACTTCGCTGAAGTGGAGGAAACGCTTGCGGAGGTGCAGCCACTCGCGATGCTCGGCGCGGCGCAGAAGATTCACACCTTCGGCATTCGGCTTCTTGCCGGGAAACGAATTCGCATCTTTCCGCACCTGGACGGCGCGGGCGCGGGCGCGGCGGTGCGCTGGGAATCGCAACTCCACGACGCCGAACTCGACGCGCATTGCTTCGATCTTGCCGGACTCAAACGCGACGACGGCACGGTGGTCAAAGACCTCAACGACCTCACGCGCATCGCGTCTGATGACTTCGAGCGGAACCGCGAGCTTTGGACGCTGACAACCTTCTGACCGCGCATGAGCACTCGAGTTTATTCCGCGACCGAACGCGCGGCCGATTCCGACGGCGCGCGCGAGGAAGAAAAGATTCCCGACTTCCCTGTTGAGTGTTTGTCGCCAGTGCTTGAGAAGCAGGTGCGCGCAATTGCGGAGCTATGCCGTGTGCCGCTTGGCATGGCCGCTCCGATGGTTCTCGCGACAGCGAGCGCCAGTATCGGGCGCGGCTTGCGCGTGCGCAGCAGGCCCGGACTTACTACGCCGGCCAACCTTTACATTCTGGTCTGCAAAACTTCCGGCAGCGGCGGCAGCGTGACCTTCCGGCACGCAACCGCGCCGTTCGTTGGGATCCAAAAAACGCTACGCCGTGAGTTTGAAGAAAATGAGAAACCGAGACTCGACGCGGAACACATCGACATTTCTCAGCAACTCGACGAAGCGAAGCGAAGCCTGAAAGGTGCGGCGGGCGGAGAGCGCGACGAGATTCTTAATCGCCTAACGAGGTGTAATCAAAAGCTCGCCGAACTGGACAAGAGAAGGAGCGGCAAGCTGCTTTTCGCAACCGATGTGACGCCGGAAAAACTCGCCGAAATGCTGGCGCACAACGGCGAGACGCTCGCGCACTTCGACAGCGATGCGGCCGATGCGCTCGGAATCATTCTCGGCACTCGCTACGGCGACGGCGCGCACGCGCAAGACTCACTATGGTTGAAATCCTACACCGGGGAGCCGCATGCGATCTTTCGCAAAAACTCCGAAGCGGTTCACCTCGACGCGCCATGTCTCGCTGTTCTTTTTGTGACCACGCCCGACAAGGTGCAGGAGCTTTACCGCACGCCTCGACTCACTGCGGGCGGATTGCTGCCGCGCTTTCTCGCTTGCGATCCTGATGCAAGGCCGATGCCGCTCGACTTAGAGCGGATTGAGTCGCCGACATTCCTGCCAACACACGCCGCGCAGCCTTACGAAGCAGCGATCTTCTCGGCAGTGAATCTCTACCGTCTGTCCAGCAACGACGAGCCGGACGAAATCGAAGTGACGCCGGACGCCCTGAGATTGATTATCGACGATTGGAATCGCTTTTGCGCGCACGCCAAGGCAGGTGCGGATGCGCCCTTCGAGGCGCGCCATACTGAAAACGCGATCCGCCTCGCGCTCGTGCTTCATGTGTTTCGGCACTGCGAAATTGAGCAGCGAGGCGCGGGCACTTACGGCGCGCGAATGCACGGGCACGAGCACGATCTCGACGCGGAAACAATGCGCAGCGCATTGTGCGTGCGCGATTGGTTCAATGCGCACCAGGAGCGACTGCGCGCGCCGGAGCGAGTGGCAGCGGACGATTCGGCGTGGGAACGAGCCGAAGCCGTCATGCGCTCGACGCCCGCCGGCATCACCGCGCGAGATCTTTACAACGGTGGCCGCGTCTGCCACGACGCAACGACCGCCAGGCGGTTGCTGGCGCAATGGCAGGAGCAAGGGCGCGTCGTTTCCTTCGAGCGAAAGCCGGAAGGCGCCGGGCGTCCGACCACGGCTTACAAGATCGCGCCGAAAGTGCGCGGGTTGTGATTCCGCTTTCTGCGAGAGCAGCGGACAAGCGGAATTATCATTGTCAGCAAAGGCGCAGACGCGCGCCAACGTTTGCAAAAGCAATTCCGCAATTGTGCTAATTGTGTTTTGTTAGGAGCGAGCAACAGTCGCGCGCAGTCGAAATTTTTGTTTGGATGATCAGCAAGGAATTGACGATTCGAGTTCCCCGTCAACCTTTGTTCCGTAGGCTGTAGAGTTTCAGAAATGCTGCCATGCTGAATAAGGACCAGTCGATCCAGCCGCTAACGCTTGAGCAGACGGAGTGGCTTCAAACTTTGGAAAGAGCGCATGCGCGCGGCCTGCTTTCCAGGAGCGCCAGAATCGCTCTTTATCGTCTTCGGAGGCGGCAGAGGCTTACGAGGGAACGCCGGTTAGACCGGCGGCTCTTGTGGAAATCTCACTAATGGCTGGCGGCGAAATCCTATAGACACATCTTTCTTTAAGGGCGCCCGAGCCCAACCGCCGCTAGAGCCAGACCCGCCAAATGGGTTTCCCCGCGGGAAAAATCCTTCGGTTAGGGGAGGAGTCGCTGAGGCTTTTTCTTTCATCAATGCCCTCCCGAAACATGCGCGAACATTAATACCGCGTTATGACTTCTGCGGCATTTTGTTATGACTTCGTTAGGCGAATAACCTGTAACTTCTTCCACCTGAGGAAAATGTGGCTGGGGAGGGAATTGAACCCCCGACACGAGGATTTTCAGTCCTCTGCTCTACCAACTGAGCTACCCAGCCAAGGCGGAAATTCGAAACACGAATCGCGAAATCCGAAACGGGTTTTCAACGCCGGGCTCTCACTATGGCGGATTCTTTCCCGCAGGCAAGCTGTAGACGCTTCGCTCTGCGTAGCGCGAGGGTGGTTTGGCGTTCTCCAGAGACGGCGGGAGCGCAAACCCGCGTTTCGCAGAGCGAAACGTCTACATGTCGGCGAACGTCCGCGACAAATCTATCGCCTTGCTCAGGAGTTGTAGACGCTTCGCTCTGCGAAGCGCGAGGGTGGTTTGACATTCCCCAGAGACGGCGGGAACGCAGACCCGCGTTTCGCAGAGCGAAACGTCTACAAGGCGAATGTCCGCGGCAAATCGATCGCCTGTTTCAAGAGATGGAGATAGAGCGCGCGGGAGATTTCCCGGGCCCCAAATTGCTCGAGGTGCGGGGTGAGCCATTGGGTGTCGAGAAGAATAAAACGCCGCTCTCGCAGGCGCTCGACCAGCGCCCAAAGCGCGATCTTGGACGCGCCCGTCGCGCGATGAAACATCGATTCACCAAAATACGCGCCGCCGATCGCGACGCCGTAAAGCCCGCCGACTAGTTCGTTCTCCACCCAGGCCTCGACGGAGTGAGCGGCTCCGAGTTCGTGCAGGCGAGTGTAGCTGGCGATGATTTCGCCGTTGATCCAGGTGTCGGGACGTTCGGCGCAGCCGCGCATCACCTCCTCAAAACGAGTATTGACTCGAATCTCGATCCGGGCGGCGCGCCGTTCGCGCTTCAGACCATGCGGCACGTGAAACGCCTCCAGCGGCAGAACCGTGCGCGGGTCGGGCGAAAACCAGCGGATCTCGCCGCTCTCCATCGCCATCGGGAAAACGCCGAGGCGATAAGCTTGCAAGAGGAGCTCTGAATCAATCATCGGCCGGGTCTTTCGCTATCAATCGCAACAAACCATCCACCGTGCCGCTCTTCTCTTGCAAAGAAACCGCGGCCCCTTAACATTTCCCGATGAAACCCCTGTTGACCGCCATTCTCGCTTTCGCCATGGGCGGTTGCGCGGTCGAGACGCCTCCCGCAAGCGAGGTGGGAGAGCAATTTCAACGCGGCCTTTCCGGGCAAGGGCAAATCGTTCCGCTCGACCGTTCGGAGGATGCAAGCCTCAACCCGCCGGTCACAAACGCGCCCCAAAATCCGTGAAGACGCCGGCCCATTCCCGAGTTCTTATTCTCGATTTCGGCTCGCAATACACCCAGGTCATTGCCCGCCGGGTGCGGGAATGCCAGGTCTATTCCGAGATCGTCAGGCATGACATCAGCGCGGCCGAAATCGAGCGGCTCGCGCCCAAGGGCATCATCCTCTCCGGCGGCCCGGCCAGCGTCTATGAAAAGAGCGCGCCCCAGATCGATCTCCAGATTTTTTCGTTAGGCATCCCCGTCCTTGGCATTTGCTATGGAATGCAATTAATGGCCCGCCATCTCGGGGGCGAGGTCGAGTTCAGCGACCGGCGCGAATACGGAGCCGGGCTGCTGCAAATCGACGGCGGTACGCCTCTCTTCGATCGGCTGGGCGGGCAGATGGACATCTGGAATAGCCACGGCGACAAGCTGACCGGGCTTCCGGAAGGCTTTCGCGCCATTGCGCACACCGAGAATTCCGCCTTTGCAGCGATCGAAGACAGCACGCGCCGGCTCTACGCGCTCCAGTTTCATCCCGAGGTCTCGCACACCCCGCGCGGGAAAGAAATCATCGAGAATTTTCTCTTCCGCATCTGTCATTGCGGGATGGATTGGACGATGGGGTCGTTCATCGACGAGGCCTGCGACCGCGTCCGGCAGCAGGTCGGCGACGAGAAAGTTGTGCTCGGCCTGAGCGGCGGAGTCGACTCCTCGGTCGCAGCCGCGCTTTTACACAAAGCGATCGGCGACCAGCTCACCTGCATCTTCGTCAACAACGGGCTCCTGCGGCAGAACGAGGCCGAGATCGTGCAGCGGGTCTTTGGCGAGAATTTCCAGATCAAACTCAAATACGTCGACGCCTCGGAAAGTTTTCTCGGGCTGCTCGAAGGAGTGACCGATCCCGAGACCAAGCGCAAAGTGATCGGCGGCGAATTCGTTAGGGTATTTGAAGAAGCGACCAAGGAACTCCTCGCGCAGGACCGGGCTGACAAGCGGCCGCACGCCGGCTATCGCGTCCTCGCCCAGGGCACGCTTTATCCCGACGTGATCGAGAGCGTCGCGATTGGCGGCAATCCGGCCTCGCTGATCAAGAGCCACCACAACGTCGGCGGGCTGCCGGAAAAAATGAATTTTGAGCTGGTCGAGCCGCTCCGGCAGCTTTTCAAGGATGAGGTGCGGCAGGCCGGTCAGCAGCTCGGTTTGCCTAACGAGATCGTGCATCGTCAGCCTTATCCCGGACCGGGGCTTGCCGTCCGGATCCTGGGGGAAGTGACCGAGGAGCGCCTCCGCATCCTGCGCGACGCCGATGCCATCGTGGTCAGTGAGATGAAGTCTTCGGAGTGGTATTACCGGGTCTGGCAATCCTTCGCCGTCCTTCTTCCCGTCCGCTCGGTCGGGGTCATGGGCGACCAGCGCACTTATGA
>JBBPZS010000030.1:0-42540 GCA_038198605.1 Chthoniobacterales bacterium
CCGAACCTGTCGCTCAACCTTCCCGGTTTTGAACTAGCGGTGCCGCCTCGGTAGACGCTTCGCTCTCTCCGAGCCGTAAGCTCATACGAGCCGGTGGCTGCGAAGCGCGGGCCGGCGCGCCTGCTTGCCAGGAACTGGATACGATCGCGAAGCTTACCCCCGCGCTTCGCAGAGCGAAGCGTCTACACCGGCGCAAAAAAAAAGCGCGCGGACGTTTCCATCCGCGCGCTCTGAATTCGTTAGTCTCAGACTTAGACTTCCGCCGTCAGCTCGACATCGACCGGGCGCTCTTTCTTGCTCAGCGCACGGCGCAGTTTCGAGAGGGCGATGTTTTGCAGCTGGCGAATGCGCTCGCGCGTGACGCCGAACTTCTTCCCGACCTCTTCGAGCGTTTTCGGTTTGCCGCCATCGAGCCCGAACCGGGAGAAGATGATCTTGCGCTCGCGGTCGTCGAGGACGTCGAGCAACCCGCCAACTTCGTTGCGAAGGTTCTTGTCGCGCAGTAATTCAAACGGCGTCTGCGCGTCTTCGTCGCCGACGATTTCGCCAAACTCGGTCGAGTCATCGTCGCTGATCGGTGCGTCGAGCGAAGCCGGGCGAATCGAAACGGTTTTCAGCTGCGAGACTTTGCCCGCGGCGATGCCGATTTCTTCGCCGAGCTCGTCGTCGGTCGGTTCGCGGCCGAGTTCCTCGCTCATCTGGAGCGAAACGCGGCGCATTTTGGAAATTTTATCGACGAGGTGGACCGGCAAACGGATCGTTTTGCTCTGGTTGGCCAGGGCGCGTTTGATCGACTGCTTGATCCACCAGGCGGCGTAGGTGCTGAGCTTTCCGCCCTTTGCCGGGTCGAAACGCTCAACGGCTTTCATCAAGCCGATGTTGCCTTCGGAAACGAGGTCGAGCAGCGGCAGCCCGAGGTTGGCGTAATCGTGCGCGATTTTCACGACGAGACGCAGGTTGGAGCGGATCATCAGGGCACGAGCTTCCTTGTCGCCTTTTTTGATTTTGGCGGCGAGCTCGATCTCCTGTTGCGGCGTCAAAAGCGGAATCTGCCCGATCTCGCGCAGGTAAATCTTTATCCCCGTGTCGCTATCTTCAGCGGCCATATAAGTTCTCATGAATTAGGTCGAAAGGTGGGTGAGGGCACAAAAAACCGGCTATTTCGAACTCCCGGCATTTGTGGAATGCGTGTTGTAGCATCAGCGCAACTACTTAACAAGGTTAAATATCGGAATAAAGACAGCGTCTGGATGCTTGTTGTTCATTTCTTTTCTTCTTGTCGAGCATCATTTTTTGCCTGACAGGAAATTGCCATCTTTGTCGGAGATAAGATGTTTGACAGAGGGGTTTTATTCCCTCCTCGCACCCGGCGTCGCCTCTCTACATTAACCCATTCGTTTGCGCAGACTTTCAGGACGCTTATTTCGCAGAACCGCCAGGATTTCGGCGAGCACGCTGACCGCGATCTCGGAAGGTGAATCCGCCCCGATATCGAGCCCAATCGGGGCATGGACCGAGGCCAGAGCTTCCTCCGTTACCCCCTGCACGCGAAGTTGTTCGAAGACATGGCGCACCTTCCGGGTGCTTCCAATCATGCCGACATAACCCGCGCCCGGAGCTTGGAGAGCGCTTGCGAGGGCGTCCCGGTCCAGTTCGTGGTTCCGGCTCACAATCACAATCGCTTCATCCGCTTGCCATGGGCGGCTGGCGATGAATTCAGCCGCGCTCGTCGTTGAAGTTCGCGCCGCTTCCGCCGGGAGGGCGTCGAAGAGCTCCGCCCGGTCCTCGATCACCTGCACGAAAAGCCCGCACTCGACCGCCAAGCGCACGATCGCCTGCGCGCAGTGACCGGCGCCGACGACAAAAAGCGCTTCCCGCATCAACTGCGGCTCGATCAGGATGGTGGCCTCGCCCCCGCAGATCGCGCCAAAGGAGTCGGGCTCGTTTTCGCGCAGGGGGAAGGTTTTGAGCAAAGGCTGTTTTTCGCGCAGACAGGCGAGCGCGTCCGCGATCGCGAGCGCTTCAAATTTCCCGCCGCCGATCGTGCCACTCGTTAGGCCATCGCGATAGACGAGCATCTTCGCGCCCGGCTCGCGCGGGACGGAGCCCTTGGTCGCGGCCACGGTCACGAGCGCACATGGTTTGCGCGCCCGTCGCGCGGCGATCAGCTCATCGAGAAGCGCGTCCGTCATCAAGCCTCGCGCGCCATGCTCGCCTCGATCAAACCAAAAGGCTCTTCCGTCGGGACGAAAACCTCGTTCTTATTCTCCAGGCCAAATGGAGTGAGGTTCAGCAACAGGCAATGTTTGTTAGGCATGGCGAGATCGATCCCCGAAATTTCCGCGCACGCTTCGAAAGCTGCTTCGCCCATTTGAAATAAGGTCGTCTGCGCGGAGGGGCTGAAGTTTTCCGCAAAAACCTTCAGCATCGCGGCCAGAATGGCGTCGTCCGCCGCGCGATAACCGGCCGGCACGCCGGCAAAATGCCAGGTCGCGCGAAAGGAAGTCGCGAGAATCCGATCCGCCGTCTCGGGCAAAGTGGTGTATTCGCATTTCGGATAACCTTCGAAACCGGAGCCGGTCGATTTCAAAATGACGAGGTCGCGCACGCCCGCGCTCAACTCGCTCGCACCCGCAGTGCAAAACGCCCGGGCGAAACGCCGCGCCTCACTTCCCGCCGCGAAAGTATGCGGATGCGGTTTGCCGCCGACTTCGAGCCGGTTCCAAGCCCGTTCCGTGATCTCGATCGTGGCCTGCTTCACCTGTTTATAGCGCCGGACGAAATGTTCGCCGACGAGGGCCGCGAACCGCTCCAGGTCATCCGCGAGGTGCTGCTTGGCGAGCACGTTGATCGTGTTCTTGATCGTGTCGGTCGGGACGACTTTGGAGTTATCCCCGGCCGTGTAGGAGGTCTCGAAATCGCCCGCCAGGAGAGCCGAGACATCGATCTCACGGATAGCGTGAACCGGCCCGTCGCGCAGGATTTTGAGCACCCGCACCTGCGCTTTTCCATATCGTTGTTCGATCAGTTTCGCCATTGCGCCACAGGACTAAATCATTTAGTCCGAAAGCGCGATGCTAAAGCTGGCCGAGCTCAACGCCCTCGATTTGGAGCAATTCACCCTCCGCTTGAGACCCATTTTCGAGCATTCGCCCTGGGTCGCCGCCCGCACCGCCAAGGGCCGCCCCTTCGCCGACTTGGTGGCGCTGCACCGTGCCCTTTGTCAAACCGTCCACGCCGCGAGCGAGGATGAAAAGCTCGCCCTCATCCGGGCACACCCCGACCTCGTCGGCAACGCCACCCTGACGAAGGAATCGCAGGCCGAACAAAAAAGCGCCGGCCTGACCGATCTTTCCGCTGAGGAAAGCGCGCGCTTCCGGGAATACAACGAGCGTTACCGGACGAAATTTGGTTTTCCCTTCGTCATCTGCGCGCGGTTGAACAAAAAAGAAGCGATCCTGGAAGCGTTTCCCATCCGCCTGGAAAATTCCCGAGAGCAGGAGATCGAAACCGCCCTGGGTGAGATCTGCAAAATCGCGGAGCTGCGCCTGCGCGACCTGGTGGCATGAGCCTGACCACCCACGTCCTCGACACCCGCAACGGCCGGCCGGCGACGGGGATGAAAATTGAGTTGTGGTCGCTAGAGCCGCGCAAGCTTGTGAAAAGCGCCACGACTAACCCGGATGGGCGGACCGATTCGCCTCTCCTTTCGCCTAACGAGAGCCAGACAGGCGAGTACGAACTCCTTTTTTATGTCGGCGATTACTTCGGCGAAAAATCATTTCTCGACCGTGTCCCGGTCCATTTCCGGATCGCGGATGCCACCACCAAGTATCACGTTCCGCTGCTCGTTAGCCCATGGGCTTACAGCACCTACCGCGGAAGTTAAATTGCGACCGTGAGCGCAGCTGATTCCTCGACCCCTGCTGGTTTGGTTGATCTCGCTTCCGCCCGCATCGAAGGTTTTGCGCTGATCGCGAACGACGAATTTTTCGCCGAGAAAGAAAACCTCCTTCAGTCCGGTAGGGGCATCTTCATTCCCGACAAGTACACCGATCACGGGAAATGGATGGACGGCTGGGAAACCCGGCGGCGCCGCACTCCGGGACACGATTGGTGCGTGGTCCAGCTGGGATTGCGCGGCATCATCAAGCAGGTCGACATCGATACCAACCATTTCCTCGGTAACCATCCGCCCTTCGCTTCGCTCGACGCGCTTTGCCTAACGAACGAGTTCCCCCGCGATCTCGCGGCGATCGAAGCGCTTCCCTGGACTCCCGTCCTGCCGAAATCCCCCTTGAATCCCGGCGCGGAAAACCTCTTCTCCATTGTCGGCGATGCGCCCTCCACCCACGTCCGGCTCAACATCATCCCCGATGGCGGCGTCGCGCGGCTGCGCGTCTACGGCATCGTCATTCCCGACTGGAGCAAAGTGGAACCGGGCGCGCTCATCGACCTCGCCGCGGTTGAAAACGGCGGCGTGCCCCTGGCCTGCAGCGACATGTTTTTCAGCTCGATGAACAACCTCATCATGCCCGGCTGCTCCGCCAACATGGGCGACGGCTGGGAAACAAAACGCCGGCGCGGTCCCGGCCACGATTGGATCATCCTGAAACTTGGATTGCCCGGGGCGATCCAAAAAATCGAAGTCGATACCAACCACTTCAAGGGCAACTACCCGGACACCTGCTCGATCGAAGGCTGTGCCGCCGCCGGAGTCTCGCTCGCTGACCTGACGAGTCCGCAGACCAGCTGGCAGGAGATTTTGCCTCGGACAAAATTGCGGGCCGACACGCGTCATTTTTTCGAGCGCGAGTTCTCGCCGCTCCGCGACTGCACGCATTTACGATTGAATATCTTCCCCGATGGCGGCGTCAGTCGGCTTCGGGTCTGGGCCATTCCAACTTTGCCTAACGAATGAGTGATTTCGATCTGCTCGTGCGCGGCCGCGGGCAAGACATCGGCATCGCGGAAGGTAAAATCGTTAGGCTGGAAAAAGATCTCCGCGGTTCGGCGCAAACTGAAATCGACGCCACCGCCCTGGAAATTTTGCCCGGCGCAATCGACGCCCACGTTCATTTCAATGAGCCGGGTCGGACCGATTGGGAAGGATTCGCCACCGGTTCACGTGCCGCTGCTGCCGGTGGGACGACGACGGTTTTCGACATGCCGCTCAACGCGCATCCGCCGACGATCGACGGCCCGGCCTTCGATGCGAAACACGCGGCCGCCGAGCAGAATTCGTTAGTCGATTTCGGTCTCTGGGGCGGTCTGGTACCGGGAAATCTCGACCAGCTCGAAACGCTGCGCGATCGCGGCGTCGTCGGACTGAAGGCTTTCATGTGCGAGAGCGGGATCGAGGATTTTCCCGCCGTCGATCGCGCCAGCTTGCGCGCCGGCATGGAACGCGCCGCGGAACTCGATTTGCTCGTCGCAGTTCACGCCGAGAGTTCTGAATTGTTAGCCACGCCACCTAACCATGGCTCGGTCCGTGACTTTCTCGCCTCGCGGCCGGTCGAGGCCGAATTATCTGCCATCCGCATCGCGATCGACCTTGCCCATGAAACCGGATGCAGGTTGCACGTCGTCCATGTCAGTTGCGGACGCGGCGTCGCCCTTGTCGCAGAAGCCCGCGCGCGGGGCCTGGATGTAACCTGCGAGACCTGCCCCCATTATCTTTTCCTGACCGAGGAAGACATGGCGCGCCTCGGGGCGGTCGCGAAGTGCGCACCGCCGCTTCGTTCGCAAAGCGACCAGGCTGAGCTCTGGCAGCAACTCGGCGACGTCGCGACCATCGGTTCCGATCATTCGCCCTCGCCCTGGTCGATGAAAGAAGAGCGAAACTTCTTTCGCGTCTGGGGCGGCATCTCCGGCTGTCAACATCTCCTCCCGCTGCTGATCGACGCCCGCGAAAGAATCTCCCTCCCGGAGATCGCCCGCCTCACCAGCGAAAATGTGGCGGAGCGTTTCCGGATTTCAATAAAAGGCGGGCTGAAGATCGGGAAAGATGCCGATCTTACCCTGGTCGATCCGGCGGCGGAGGAGACGATCCGGGCGGAGGCGCTCCATTATCGCCATCGTCACACCCCCTATCTCGGGCGCCGGCTGCGGGGCCGAATTGTCCGCACAATTTTGCGGGGACAAACAATCTTCGACAATGGTAACCTCGGCCCGCGCCCAGCCGGCCGACTGATTAGACCGGAAACAACGCCAGGATCTTGAACTCGAAAACGTCACTCCAGCCTAACGAGATAGAAAAAATCAGCGCCGACCTGTCCGGGGCCAATCGGGCGTTCATGTCTCGCTATCCGGGCGAATCGAACCGGCGCCAGGCCGTGCACACGGTTTATGGCGGCGCGCATCTCTTCAAAGCCGATTCCGCGCAAAAGATCGGCGCCGTCGCCTTGCGCTCCCTCGAGGAATACGCCCCCGACGCCGCGACCCTGGCCGGAGCGCTCGGCGTGGAGCAGGTCGACGAACTTTCGCAATCGGTTTACGACCGCGTCATTGAAAAACTGAAACGCGAACCGGTGGAGGATTTCCGGCTCGATTTCGAGGACGGCTACGGCAATCGCCCGGACGCGGAGGAGGACGGACATGCGGAGAGCGCCGCCGCCGAAGTGGCGCGCGGGTTGCAGGAAGGTACGCTCCCGCCTTTCATCGGCATTCGGATCAAGCCGTTGAATGAAGACCTGCGCGCGCGCAGCATGCGCACTCTCGACATTTTCATCACCTCCCTAACGAAAGCGACGGAAGGCAAATTGCCGCCCAATTTTGTCGTCACCGTCCCGAAGATCCAGCTCCCCGAGCAGGTCGCGGCCGCGGTTCGCCTCTTCGCGGCGGTCGAAGAGAAAACCGGCCTAACGAATGGCGCGCTTCGCCTCGAACCGATGATCGAGACTCCACAGGCCATCATCAACCAGCGCGGTGAGATCGCGTTGCAGTCGCTGGTTGAGGCGGCGGAGGGCCGCTGCCAGAGCGTCCACTTTGGGGTTTACGATTACACCGCCAGCTGCGGGATCACCGCCGCCTACCAGACGATGGGGCACCCGGCCTGCGATTTCGCGCGCCAGATGATGCTCGTCTCGCTCGCCGGCACCGGGGTGCATCTCTCCGATGGCGCGACCAACATTCTCCCGGTCGGGCCGCAGCGCGCGAGCGAGGGAAAATCGCTCACCGCCGCGCAATTCGCGGAAAACCGCGCGGCCGTCCACGCGGCCTGGCAGCTCGGGTTCAACGACAACATGCATTCGCTCCGGACCGGTTATTATCAGGGCTGGGATCTGCATCCCGCTCAACTCGTGACTCGTTATGCCGCGGTCTTCACTTTCTTTCTGGAAGGCCTGGCCAGCGCCTCGAATCGCCTCAAGAGCTTCGTTGAGAAAGCCGCCCTCGCTTCGCTTTTCGGCGATGTCTTCGACGACGCCGCCACCGGCCAGGGCCTGCTCAATTTTTTCCTCCGCGGCATCGCCTGCGGGGCCATTACCGAAGCCGAGGCCCTCGCCACTGGCTTGACGATCGAAGAAATTCACACCCGCTCTTTTCTCAAGATCCTGCAGGGGCGCCGTCGTTAGATGAGTCGGCCGCTCGAGTTTCGTTTGAACGGAAAGCCCGTTCGCATTGAGTCCGTCTCGCCTAACGTCACCCTCCTGCAATGGCTGCGCACGAACGGCCTGACCGGCTCGAAGGAAGGCTGCGCGGAGGGCGATTGCGGGGCCTGCTCGGTCGCGATTATCGAGCGCGATGCCCACGGCAAACGCTGCTATCGCGCGATCAATAGCTGTCTCGTTCCGCTGCCGCTCATGGCCGGTCGCGACATCGTGACCGTGGAAGGCGTGGCCGCCAACGACAAAAACTGTAGCCACGGCGCTGCATCGCCGTGCTCCCCGGGACGCGCCGACACAGCGGCGCGGCTACAGAAATCCGTGCTCCATCCGGTGCAGCAGACGATGGTGGAAAACTTCGGTTCCCAATGCGGCTACTGCACGCCCGGGTTCATCATGTCGCTTTTCGAGGGCTACTATCGCAAGGATCTCAAGACCGGCGCGCAACTCGACGAGCTGCTCTGCGGAAATCTTTGCCGCTGCACCGGCTATCGTCCGATCCGTGACGCCGCGGCCGACGCGTTCGCTCAGCGCGGGGCGCCGGACGACTTCGATGCGCGGCTCAAAGCGTCGAAACCGAAGCTGAAATCGGTTCGCTATAGCAGCGGCGGCGAAACGTTTCTGCGCCCGGTATCGCTTGCGAAATTGTTTGCAGCGATGGCGCAATATCCTGACGCCCGGCTGATCGCGGGTGCGACCGAGCTTGGTCTCGAGATCACGAAGAAGTTTCACAAATTCCCGGTCCTGATTTCTGTTGAAGCTGTTCCCGAGCTGACCGCGCTGAGTTCTACGCCTAACGAATGGACCATCGGCGCTGGTGTCACCCTGACCCGGCTCGATGAAATGCTCGGGGGCGAATTCCCGGAGTTGCGCGAAATGCTGCTCCTCTTCGGCTCGCGTCAGATCCGGAACCGCGCCACCCTCGGCGGTAATCTCGTGACCGCTTCGCCGATCGGCGATTCCGCGCCCGTGCTTCTCGCGCTCGAAGCCGAAGTCGTGCTCGCCTCGGCCGGCGGCCAGCGGCGCCTTCCGCTCGACGATTTCTTTGTCTCTTATCGCAGGACGGCGCTCGCGCCGGGCGAGATCCTCCTTTCCATCATCGTCCCGCGGATCGCGCCGGAGACGCGCTCGATCCGGAGGTTCTACAAGGTCTCGAAACGCCGCGAGATGGACATCAGCACCATCGCCGGCTGTTTCGCAGTTTCGTTAGGCGAAGGCGACACGATCGTGCGCGCGCGGCTCGCTTACGGCGGTGTCGCGGCCATGCCGACGAGGGCGCGAAAAACGGAAGCGGCCCTGATCGGGAAACCGTGGCGGGCGGAGACCGCCGAAGAAGTTCTCGCAACCCTGGCCGGCGAGTTCACCCCCATCTCGGATGTGCGCGGGAGCGCGGCTTACCGGCAGCAGTTGCTCAAGACTTTGTTGCGGAAGTTCTTTGCCGGAGAAGAGATCGCACCTAACGATCGCAAGATCGCGCGTTTCCTGCCGGAGCGCGACGATTCCATCCCGCATGAAAGCGGCCACAAGCATGTCACTGGCGAAGCCATTTACGTCGACGACGTGGCGCAAACCGAGACCATGCTCGAGGTCTGGCCGGTTTGTTCGCCCCACGCGCACGCGAAGATTCTGCGGCGCGATGCGGCGGCGGCGCGCGCCATGCCGGGCATCAGCGCGGTTCTGCTGGCGGAGGATGTGCCGGGCTTAAACGATGTCGGCGCCGTCCGGCACGACGAGATCCTGCTCGCGGACAAGGAAGCTTTTTACCACGGACAGATCATCGCGCTGGTGGTGGGCGAATCGCAGGACGCCTGCCGCGCCGCGGCCGCCAGGGTGGAGGTCGAATATGAAACGCTGCCTCCGATTTTTACGATCGAAGAAGCGATCGAAGCCGGAAGTTTTCACAGCGATCCGAACTTTATCCGGCGCGGCGACGTGAGTGCTGCCCTAACGAGTGCGTCGCTGAACTTTGGGGGCGAATTTTCTTTCGGCGGCCAGGATCATTTTTATCTCGAAACGAATGCGGCCTGGGCGGTGCGGGGCGAGGACGGCACGATCTTTCTCAGCTCATCGACCCAGCATCCTTCTGAAGTGCAGCATATCGTCGCGCACGTCCTCGGTCTGCCGATGCATAGCGTGGTCGTGGAATGCCCGCGGATGGGCGGCGGGTTCGGCGGTAAAGAGACGCAAGCGGCGACACTCGCCGCGCTGGCCGCGCTCGCGGCGACCAAGACCGGGCGCAAGGTGCGCGTTCGTTTCGATCGCGATCAGGACATGATGATCACGGGGAAACGGCACCCCTTTCTCGGAAAATTCGAGGTCGGGTTTGATCGCAACGGCATGCTCCTGGCGGCGAAGATTTCTCTCTATTCCAACGGCGGCTGGTCGCTCGATCTTTCGCGCGCGGTAACGGATCGTGCGGTCTTTCATCTCGATAACGCCTATTACATTCCAAATGTCGAATTCAGCGGCCAGGTGGCGAAGACGAATCTTGCTTCCAACACCGCTTTTCGCGGCTTTGGCGGACCGCAGGGCATGCTCGTGATCGAGGAAATTATGGACCGGATCGCCCGCGCCACCGGTCTCGCGCCCGAAGTCGTTAGGCAGCGCAATCTCTATCGCGCCCGCGGCGAGACTAACACCACGCCCTATGGGCAGGAGATTGAGGATAACCGGATCCAAAGGATCTGGCGGGAGCTGACTGAATCGAGCCGGTTCGGAGCGCGCCGGAAGGAACTGCAGGATTGGAACGCGAACCAGCCTAACAAAAAGCGCGGGCTGGCGATGACGCCGGTCAAGTTCGGCATCTCGTTCACGACCACGCATCTCAACCAAGCGGGTGCGCTCGTTCTGCTTTACCAGGATGGGACCGCGCAGGTAAACCACGGCGGCACGGAAATGGGCCAGGGCGTTTACAGCAACATCGCGCTGATCGCCGCGCGCGAACTTGGCCTAACGAGTGATCGGGTGCGAATGATGGCGACGCGGACGGACAAGGTGCCGAACACTTCGGCGACGGCCGCCTCCTGCGGAACGGACTTGAACGGCGCGGCGGTGAAAAACGCCTGCGATACTTTGCGCGCGAGGCTGCTCCCGTTCGCGGAGGAGATGTTATCGGAGAAGAGCGGCACGACGGTGCCAATCGACAAGATAGTTTTCAACGCCAACATGGTGGTGAACGTGGATGATCCGGCTTCGGCTTTTCCTTTTGCCGAACTTTTGCAGCGGGCCTACTTCGCGCGCACCAGTTTGAGCGCGACCGGATTTTATCGAACTCCGGAGATTCACTACGATCGCGAGACCGGACGCGGAAAACCGTTTCACTACTTCGCCGTCGGCGCGGCGGTGAGCGAAGTGGAGGTGGATGGATTTACCGGCATGATGCACATCCGCCGGGTCGATATCCTGCACGACGTGGGCGACGCGATAAATCTCGGGATCGCGCGCGGCCAGGTCGAAGGCGGCTTCGTGCAGGGCGCGGGCTGGCTCACAATGGAGGAACTGGTCTGGGATTCGGAGGGCCGGTTGCGGACGCACTCGCCTGACACTTACAAAATTCCCGCGATCGGCGACACGCCGGATAATTTCAATGTCGCGTTCCTGACCGACGCGACCCAGCCTAACGTCGTGCACGGCAGCAAAGCGGTCGGCGAGCCGCCGCTGATGCTGGCGATTTCGGTCCGCGAAGCCATCCGCGACGCAGTCGCGGCCTTCGGCGAAGGCGATGGTCCGGTTCCCCTCGCCTCCCCCGCGACCTGCGAGGCGATCTTCAACGCGATCAGCGGGCGGACCAGCACGCCGCAACCGGCGGAAGCGACGCCCGCGCATGCCATGGCGGAGCGGGTCCTGCGATGAGGAATGTTCCGCACAAGCTGAGCGTGGCGCGCGGGGAAGAGCCGGCTGCGCTCGTTTTCAAGAATGCGCAGCTGGTCAATGTCTTGAGCGCGGAGATTTACCTAACGAACGTGGCGGTCGACGATGGCCGCGTCGTCGGGATCGGGGATTACGAAGGGCGCGAGACGATCGACCTGGAGGGCGCCTGGCTCGCGCCGAGTTTGATTGACGGACATTTTCACGTCGAGAGCACGATGCTCACGATCCCGGAGTTTGTCCGCGCGGCGGTTCCGCACGGGACGGGGGCGATGGTGATCGATCCGCACGAATACGCCAACGTTCTCGGGCTCGACGGCATTCGTTACGTGCTCGAATCGAGCAAGGATTTGCCGATCGATTTTTTTATCATGCTCCCCTCCTGCGTGCCGGCGACGCATTTGGAGACGGCGGGGGCGCGTTTCACCGCGGACGACCTTTCTCTGATGATCGCCGACGACCGCATCGCGGGCGTAGCGGAGCTGATGAATTACCCCGGCGTTTTTCTGGGAATGGAAAGCGAGCTAGCGAAAATCCGCGCCGGAAAAGGAAAAGCAATCGACGGGCACGCGCCGGGATTACGCGGGAAGAATCTTAACGCTTACGCGCTCGCCGGGGTGCGCTCCGATCACGAAAGTACCGAGCTGGAAGAAGCGCGGGAGAAGCTCCGACTTGGAATGCACCTGCTCGTTAGGGAAGGCAGCACGGAGCGCAATCTCGAGCACATCATCGCGCTCGTGACGCCGCAGAATTCCGCTAATTGTTCCTTCGCGACCGATGACAAACTGGCAGGCGATCTCGTGCATGAGGGTCACCTGGATCATTCGATTCGGCGCGCGATTGAGCTGGGAGTCGCGCCGATGACGGCGATTCAGATGGGGTCGATCAACACCGCGCGACATTACCGACTGCGAAATCATGGAGCGATCGCGCCGCGGTTCTGGGCTGATTTTCTTGTCTTGGACGATTTGGAGAAGTTCGTTGTCCGTCAGGTTTACAAAAAAGGAAAACTGGTCGCGGAAAAGGGCCGTTACCTCGGCGAAAAACCGGCGCACACTCCGCAGCCGCGGAGCACAATGAACCTGCGTTACAAGGCGCCGGAAGATTTCGCGGTGCGAGCGGACGGCCGCCGGAAAATCAAGGTGATCGAGATCGTGCCGAATCAAATCATCACGCGGCAGGCGCTGGAGAATCCGAAAGTTGTCGATGGCGAAGTGGTCTCGGAGCCAGCGCGCGACATTCTCAAGCTGGTGGTGCTGGAGCGGCATCAGGCGACGGGGAACGTCGGCGTCGGTTTCGTGCGGGGCTTCGGACTGCAGCGCGGGGCGCTCGCTTCGACGGTGGCGCACGACGCGCACAACGTGGTCGTGGTGGGGACGAACGACGATGAGATCGGCTTTGCGGTTCGCGCCCTGGAGGAAATGCGCGGCGGGCAGGTTGCGGTCGCGGATGGCAAAATCGAGGCCGCGCTGCCTTTGCCGATCGCCGGCCTCGTATCTGATCAACCGCTCGAGGCCGTGATCGACAAAATCGCCGCACTTAACGCCGCCGCTAATTCGTTAGGCTGCCAGCTCCCGGCGCCGTTCATGTCGCTCTCTTTTCTCAGCCTCTCGCCTATTCCGGCGCTGAAACTGACTGATCAGGGATTGGTCGATGCAGTGGCGATGAAACTGACGAGTCTTTTCGAAGAGTAACGGTGGCTTTCCCGGGCGAGGTGTTTTCCTTGAAGATCAATGCGGCGAGGGCGCCGCAATGGGCACGCGAGGGCGCGTGCGCTCCCCGGAATTGAAGCGGCGCGCACCCTCAGCGCGCGAGGGTGACGAAGGCGACGACTTGCCACGACGCGACGTCAGCCGCGCTCGCCACCGGGACGCGACAGCGGACGGCCTGCACGGCATCGAATCGAACCGTGCGGAAGGGAATTTTGATCGAGGCCGCGAGCTCCGCCTGCTTTCCGATGGAAATTTTTTGGTAAAGCAGACTGACGTGTGGATCGCATGGCTGCTGGTCCTCCGCGCCTAACGACTGGCGCAGTTGCTCGAGCGGGGATGTGGAAACGAAGCGGAGAAAGAGTGTGCGAGTAAATTCACTCGTGTAGTCAACCTCGGCTACGCGCAATTCAATCGGCGTGGCGCTGAGTCGAGCGAAAAGCCGGTGCGCTTGGGCTTCGTCATCCGGCCCGGCGGTGAGGGTGAGATGCGGAGCAAAGAGAGGAGCTTCGTGCTGCGCGGCCAGGCGACTGATGACTTCGCAAAAAAATTCGCGCGCGGGAGACGCCGGCATCAGCCAATAGGTCAGCATCGTGGGCGAGCGCAGCGGCTGCGACATAAGGCGACTTCGCATGAAATTCTGCGGGCCGCGAGTAGCGTCCTGCCATGCCGACCAATGTCCTCGGGACTGATTTACGTGCCTGCTGTTCCAATCGGGCGACCGGTTTTTATCGCGACGGTTATTGTCGGACCGGGCCGGAGGACACCGGCCTGCACACGGTTTGCGCGGAAATGACACGCGACTTTCTCGATTACTCGGTCCTGATGGGGAACGATCTGGTCACGCCGCATCCGGAATGGGGATTTGCCGGCTTGGAACCGGGCGATCGCTGGTGCATCTGCGTTTCGCGCTGGAAACAGGCACTCGATCGCGGGGTGGCGCCGCCGGTCGATCTCGAGGCGACGCACTCGTCGGCGCTGGAGTTTGTCTCGCTTGAGGAATTAAAGGCGCACGCGGTGTAGAGGCGGGCGTGTCGCCTGTCACTCTCGGACCACGCCTGTTCTTGCGGCCGACAGGGCCGCCGCTACATTCCGCCGCCTAACGACGCCGGCCGCGCACGCCCATCGCCCCGAGGAGCGAACGCGTGAGAGTGCCAGTGACGTTGACCGCGACGCTGCGAATGACACTGCGGGCAACGGTGCTCCCGAAAATCTCGCTGAGCACGTTCGGTTGGGCCGGCGACGGCGCCGCAGCCGGGCGGGCGTAGGGCACCCCGGTCGCGACCTGCGGCGCAACGTCTTCTTCTGTCCCAAGTGCCTTGGAAAGTTCGCCGCTGCGCGGGGCGGCGGCACCGGGAGTAAAAGTCCGGCGGGTCGCGCCCGCGACTTTCTGCGCCTGCTCGGGCGATGCGGCGGTCGCGATTTTCCCGCCCAGAATCTCGTAAGCGCTCTGGGCGTCCAGGGTGGTGTTATATTTCTGCGCGATCTCGGAGCGGTTCACAATCTCCTGTAATTCGTTAGGCTCAAGCGGGCCCATCCGGGAACGCGGCGCGCAGAGAACAGTCGCGGCCAGCGGGGTGGGAATGCCGCGCTCGTCGAGGACAGTGACAAGAGCTTCGCCGATCCCGAGGTCGGTCAAGAGCTGCTCGGTGTTGTAGAATGCCGTTTCCGGATAATTGCGTGAAACCGCCTTGATCGCGGTCCGATCCCGGGCGGTAAAGGCGCGAAGTGCGTGCTGCACTTTCATCCCGAGCTGCCCGAGGACGTCGTCCGGAATGTCGGTCGGCAGCTGGGTGGAAAAGAAGATGCCGACGCCTTTGGAGCGAATGAGTTTGATGACGGTCTCGATCTCGTCGAGGAGCGATTTCTCGGCGTCGTCGAAAATGAGATGAGCTTCATCGATGAAGAGAACCAGCTTGGGTTTTTCCAGGTCGCCCATTTCCGGAAGCGTGGCATAAAGCTCGGCCAGCATCTGAAGCATGAAGGAAGAGAAAAGTTTCGGGCGGTTCTGCATATCGGTCAGGCGCAGAATCGAGATGCCGCCGAAGCCGTCGACCACCCGCATCAGATCAGCCATCTCGAAGGAAGGCTCGCCGAAGAATTCCTCCGCGCCTTGCTGCTCGAGCTCGATCAGCTTGCGCAGAATGAGCGCGGTCGAGGTGGTCGGAACGAGCCCGTATTCCGCCGTGACGTTGGCCTTGGCTTCGCCGGTGATGTATTCGAGGACCTTCTTAAAGTCCTTCAGGTCGAGGAGCGGAAGATGTTTGTCGTCGCAGAATTTGTAGACGAGCGCGACCAGGCTCGACTGCGTCTCGTTCAGGCCGAGCATGCGGGAGAATAGGAGCGGCCCAAACTCCAGCACGGTCGCGCGCAGCCGCGCGCCGGGCTCGCTTGAAAGAGTGAGGAATTCCACCGGATAGGCGCTAGGCGACCATTCCGTGCCGATTTTTTCGTGGCGCTCGGTGATTCGGTCGGAAGGGGTTCCGGCCATCGCCAAGCCGCTGAGATCGCCCTTGATATCCATGAGCAAAGTCGGCACGCCCGCCTCGGAGAGCTGCTCGGCCATCATCTGGAGCGTCTTGGTTTTCCCGGTGCCAGTCGCGCCCGAGATGAGGCCGTGCCGATTCATCGTGCGCAAGGGCAACCGGACTGGAGCTTCGGGGAAAACTTTGCCATCGCGGGTGGCGGCCCCGAGCAAAATCGCTTCGCCCTTGAATGAATAACCGCCCTGGATGGTGGTCTTGAAGTCGTTTTTGCTCATGGGGACAGAGGATAGATTTTAGCCCTGCGCTACGCAAGCCGCGCAATTTGCCCACCTACCCCGGAAGCACGAAAACAGAACCATCGAAACGCCGCGTTCAGCCAAGAAGCGATCCCCGTTCCGCCAGGGGGCCATTCGCTAATTTCGCCCTCTGGGACTGCTGGTCTCTTTATTGCTCCCAAGACTTCTGAAGGTAGCACTCAACCGGTACCCGGCCCGAAACCTCTTGACGGAAATGACAGATATTGTGCATTCTGATGACGGAATTATGGCACCGGGGCGTCCGTTTCAGGATGCGTTTCCTCCTCTCTTTTAATTTATGGCACCTAAAAAACATCCAGTCATCATCCTTGGCGGCGGTCCTGCGGGCGCGGCCACGGCGATGTATCTGCTCCGTAAGGGCATTACACCCGTCATCATCGAACGCGACGAGCATCCTCGCTACCATGTCGGCGAGTCCTTGACCGGGGCCAGCCAGATCGCCCTGAGGGAGCTGGGGCTGGGGCCGGCGCTCGATGCGCAAAACTACCCGGTGAAGCACGGGGCCGTTTTCTACGGTCCGGACGGCAAGAATGATTTCTGGGTTGGCCTCGTCCGGCGCGATGAAAAACATGAACAGGTGCCCAACTACACCTGGAACGTGATGCGCAGCTCGTTCGACAAGATCCTTTTCGATGCGGCGATCGAGCGCGGCGCGATCTGGATCAAGGCTACAGCGGTTTCACCGATCACGGAGAATGATGCGGTGGTCGGACTGACCATCCGCACCCCGGAGGGAGCGACGGAAAAACTTTATTGCGAAGTTTTGGTCGATGCTTCCGGTTGCGCCACTTTCCTGGCCAACCATCGCGTGACTGGCAAAAAAGATCCGGGCGCTTCGGACAAACAGATCGCCTTGTTCACCCAATTCGCGAACACGGTGCGGGATAACGGCGAGGACCTCTCGAAGCAACCCGGCAACACGCTCCTTTACTACCAGGCGAAGCATTACTGGGCTTGGTTCATTCCGGTAAATGACGAAATCACTAGCGTCGGAGTGGTTTTTCCGACCGCTTACTTCAAGAAAACCGGGATGACGAAGGAGCAGATGATGCTGCATGAATGCCGGAACATGACGCCGGTGCTCTCGGAGCGGTTGCCCGACCTCACCCCGCAGGAGCCGATCCACGCCATTCCAAATTTCTCCTATCGCGTGCGCGACTACACCGGCAAAGGCTTCCTTTGCGTCGGCGACGCGCACCGCTTCATCGATCCGATTTTCGCCTACGGCGTTTATTTTGGAATCCAGGAAGGCAAGTTCGCGGCCGACGCAATCGCGGCGCATCTCTCCGGCGAGATCAAAACGAACGGCAACCCGTTTGCCGACTTCGAAGACCTTTGCGATGAAGGCAACGATGTGGTCGAGGACGTGATCGGCGTGCTCTGGGAATATCCGCTCGCTTTTCAGCGCATCGTGACCTGGCGAGACAAGGTCGATTCGCTCGATCTCCTGGCCGGCAGAATCTACGGCGAAGAAGCACGCAACAATCCGGCCCGGCTCGCCATGCGCAAATTGATGGCGACCCGGGAACGCGAGTGGGCAGAAGCCGCGGCGGCCAAGCGCGCAATGGGCAGCCCGCAACTCGCCTCCGTCGCCTAGCGAAATCCCGGACCGGCGCTTTTCTCGCGGCAGCCCGTGCGTAAATTCGCCGGATGCCGCGCAGGCCATCAACACGGAGCGAGCGAACGGGGTCGAATGCGATCCCGTTTTCCATCGTGCTCATCGACCAGACGCCGCTGCGTGAGCGAGCGACGAAAGAGTGCTCGGCCGCGATGGCGCGGCTGGAAGAGGCGCGCGCGGGCTGGCACCACTTCGAACGAAAAGACAAGCCGGCCTTTGCACGCTGGCGGGCGCGCGAGTTTGGAACGCTGCTTAGCAGAGCGCGCGAGGTCGAGATCCAGATCCGCGATCATCAGGCGCTCATTCACGAAGTAGAGATGGAAATGCGGCGCGGATTTCAGGACGCGCATCGCGCTTATCAACGGGTCATGTTCCGCCGGGCCAATCCCATGGCCGAATCCGCCGAAGAAAAGACCGAAGCAAATCACGCCGGTAACGGCGCGGCCCGGAAGCTGACCGATTTCGAAAAGGAAGCGCTCTTTCAGGACTGGGTGAAACGCTCGTTAGGCACGAACCCCGACAAGATGGATGATGATGCTTACTCGGCCTCGTTCGAGGCTTTCAAATCGCACATGTTCCGGCCCGCGGCGGAGGAGCCGCCGCCGCCGCACGTTCCCCGGTCGGTGCGAGAGCGCGCAGCCGGGCCAGCAGAATCGCCGTCGGGGACCGAATCCGCCGCGGAAGTAGATGCGCGGGTGAAGGAACTCTATCGCCGGCTCGTCCGGCGATTGCATCCCGACCTGCGGGCGGATGGAAGCGCAGCTGTCTCCGCGCTTTGGCACGAAGTGCAGGAGGCATATGCGGCGAGCGATGTCGCGCGGATGGAAATCCTGCTGGCCTTGAGCGGGATTGAGCTGAGGCGCACCGCCGACCAGTCGCTTTCGCAAATGCAGGCCGTGCGGACGGAGCTGGAGCGCTCGCTCCGGGCACTGGAGATGAGCCTGCGAGAAGCGGAAGGGGAAGACGCCTGGGATTTCGCGCGCGTCGGGGCCAACCCACAACTTCGCCTGCGCGTGGAACGGGAATTAAAATCGGACCTCGCGAACCGCGCCCGCCGGCTGGATCTTCTGGCGCGCACGATTGCGGATTGGGCCGCGGGACCGATCGCGAATCGGACCGTGCGCGTCGCTCGTTAGGCTAAGACTTTGCCGCTCGCCACTTGCGCGGGAGGGCGAGCGAGGCTTAGGTCTCGTCCCGCAACCATGCCTCGTGGTGTAATGGTAGCACGAGAGATTCTGGATCTCTTTGTCAAGGTTCGAGTCCTTGCGAGGCAGCGCCCCTAGAGATCGAGGTTGTAGACCTCGACCAGCCCGATCCCGGTTCCCTGGCCCGCGTCGTGCACCACCGCGGTGTAGTTGCCGGGCGCGAGCGCAGTCACAATCGCCGCCTCGAGACTGTTAGCCGGTTGCAAGGAGGTGGCCTGAATTTGCTGCGCTTGGGTGGAGCGCCAATCGTCGTTGGCCCCTACCTGGACGCCGTTCGAATCGTAAATTTCCAACGCCGGATTCGGCAAGGGGTTGGCAATCCCGTAGGGCGCGAGCGAAGGGCCAAGGCCGCGCACGATCACCTGGGTCGAATCGATTCCCCCGATGATAAAGCCACCGACCATGACGTCGCCGGCAAAGGCGATATTGGCCCGAGTCGAAATGTTTCCCACGCGAGAATTGCCCGGTGTCAGGTCGTATGCTTCGACCAGCGCAACCCCGGCAGCCCCATTCACGCCCTCCAGCACGGCGGTGTAGCTTCCCGGCGGAAGGATGGCAGTGAGGTAGGATTCGGCAGGATTCGAGGGCAGGAGCAGATTTACCACCCCGTCGAGCTGGAGACGGTTGTTATTCGATTCCATCAAAACGCCATTCGCGTTGTAGAGGGTGAGCACCGGATCGGCCAGGGTGCCGTTCACTCCAGACTGGGCGAGCGAAGGTCCGAGCGCGCGCAGGACCACTCGTTTGTTCGTCGTCCCGCTGACGATAAATCCGCCAACCATGACGCCATCCCCTGCCCCGGCAGTAGCCCGGGTGGAAACGTTCAGGAGTTGTTTCGTAATCGATCCGGGTGGCGGGACCGGGACCGGCGGTGGCGGCGCAATGCCCGCGAAACCGTTGGCGATAAAAGCCAGCGCCTGCACTTTGACCGATGGCCAGTTGGCAAAGGCGTGAGTCCCTCCAGGGAAGGTGATCGCCTGGTAGTTTGTGACGCCGAGAGCGTCGAGGTGCTCGATCATATCCCCCATTTGCGAATAAGGCATGGGATCCGAGATCGAGTTTACCATCAATAGAGGCGCGATCGCGGAATCTACAAACCAGGCCGGAGAAGCCGCCCGTAGGGCCGCGGTATCGGTCGTGGTCACGCCAACATAGTTCGTCACGGTGTTGGTGAAATAGTTGAGAGTCGGATTCGGGCTGAAGTCGGAGAGATCATAGACGCCGGAAAGGCCCACTCCGACATCAATCCGGTCATCGCCGGGCGTGCCACTGCCGGCCCAAAAAGCGGTCAGATATCCACCCCCGGAACCACCGACCGCGGCGACCTGGCCGTTGCCACGCTGATCGGTCCGGGCGGCACGGATCGCCAACTGCGCGTCGTCCGATTGATCGGGAAACCGCCCATCGGAGGCCTGCCCCGGCAGCGCACCCGGGGGAGCGAGCCGATACTCAATCGAAAAAGCAATGTAGCCGGCCGCGGCCATGTCCTGCGCGCAATTTATCGATTCGGGGGAGCTGTTCGGCGAGTTGGAATCGAATCCGCCCCCGTGAATGATCAGCACCGCGGGCCATGGACCGGCCGTGGTCGGGGTGTAAACCACCCAATGCAGAACGGTTCCATCGGAGGCATTTCCAAAGACCTCGGTTGTCGGAACGACCGCCTGAACCGACCGCCCGAGCGCAAGGCTCACCATGACGGTCAAGAGAAGTCGAAGAAGTTTATTCATTTTCAAAGTGTGAGACAGTGGACGAGAGCATTTTGGGGGCCCTTTTTCAACGGCCGCCGGAGAAAGTAACCTTCGGGTCACCGCGCTGAAACCTACGTCGACTTCGCGACCCTTCTCGGCCGCGTGGACAGGCCCTGCCCCCTTCGTTCCGCCTCCATCAGCCGGTTAATTGGGACCTCGGGTCGATGCGCAACCAATCCTTTTTCCGGTAATTTGCAAGTTTTTCCCCTCCTTAGCCCGGGAGAAGGCCCCACTTCAGGTCGAGGGCGGCTCCGTCTCCCGGCTCCGACGCGCTCGGAAGAAGCTATGCAAAAGCGCGGCACAATCCTCGGCCAGAACGCCAGGGACGACGTCGCACTGGTGATTCAGTGACGGATTTTGCAGAAGATTCAGAAGCCCGCCCGCCGCGCCACCGCGAGGATCGGCGCAACCGAAAACGACCCGCCGGATCCGGACGTGGACGAGCGCGCCGGCACACATCGGGCAAGGCTCTTTGGTGACAAAGAGATCGCAATCGGTCAGCCGCCAATCGCCCACGGCCGCTTCCGCCTGGGTCATGGCGAGCATCTCAGCGTGCGCGGTTGCGTCCTTTAACAGCTCGACTTGGTTGAAGGCACGGGCGATGATTCTCCCCTCGCGCACGATGACGGCGCCGATTGGCACTTCCTCGGCCTCGTAGGCCCGCGCCGCCATCCGCAACGCCTCGCTCATGAAATAGGCGTCACTTTGCAGATCGATGATCGATTCCAATTTTTACTGCTCTTTTTTGAAATAGCCTCCCGCTTCCGCTAAAGAACCCGCAGATGACATCTCACAAAGAAAAATTTCATCCAATTCGTTCCTGGGGACCGCTCTTCGTCCAGAGTTTTAACGATTGCCTGGCTGATCGCGCGCTCCGGTTCAGTGCTGCCCTTGCCTACTATTCCATCTTCGCGATGGCGCCGCTCATCATCATCGCGATCTCGGTCGCGGGACTGACCTTCGGCGAAGAAGCCGCACGCGGGCAGATTTATCAGCAGATCGAATGGCTTCTTGGCCCAAAAGGCGCGGCGGAAGTCCAGAATCTTATCCAGGCCTCAAGCGATCCGCACAAGAGCCTGCTCGCGACCATCGTCGGGGTCGTGACGCTCCTCATCGGAGCCTCGGGTGTTTTTGGCCAGTTGAAGGATGCGTTGAATTCGATCTGGGGAGTCATGCTCAAACCCGGCGGCATCATGGCTTCGTTGAAGGAATATCTGCTGAATTTCTCGATGGTGCTCGGGGTGGGATTTCTCCTCATTATTTCCCTCCTCCTCAGTGCCGTGCTGCAAGCGGTGAACAGTTTCATGACTGGCTATCTGCCGATCCCGAGTTTTGTCGCCCCACTGACGGCGGCCGTCAGTTTTCTCGTGCTCGTCCTGCTTTTCGGCCTCATTTTCAAGGTGCTGCCGGACGTCAAGATCGGCTGGCACGACGTCTGGATCGGGGCCGCCGTCACGGCGCTGCTTTTCACCGCCGGGAAATATCTCATCAGCCTTTATCTCGGGACGAGCAGCGTCGCCTCCAGCTTCGGCGCGGCCGGCGCGCTCATCCTGATCCTGGTCTGGGTGTACTATTCGACCACGATCTTTTTGCTCGGCGCGGAATTCACCAAGGTCTACGCCAGTCGTTACGGCTCCGGCATCCGGCCGACCCGCAATGCCTGCTTCGTGAGCGAAGCGATGCGGAGCGACCAGGGCCTCGCTCCCGGGAAAGAGGAGGCGCGCCCAGCCTCTGCCTAACGACAGGGCCGGGCTTGCATCCGGCGGGGCCTAGGACGAAATATCAAAGTTATGAAAGTTCTCGCACTTGTCCTTGGGGTGTGCGCCCTGGCCTTGGCCAGCGCGAGCGCGGCTACCGAACAGCAAATCGTAGATCAGTCGGTCGAAATCCTGCGCGATTTCCGGCAGATCCCGGAGCGCGAGATTCCGCCCCGTATCCTGGCCGATGCGCGCGGCCTTGCCATCATCCGTGTTCTCAAGGTCGGCTTCGGGGTCAGCGGCAAAGGTGGCGAAGGGGTGGTCGTGGCCCGGACCGCGCATGGTTGGTCGGCCCCATCCTTTATTGGGCTGGGTGGCGCGGGCTGGGGGCTGCAAATCGGCGCGCAGGTTTCCGATTTTATTTTTGTTCTCAATAACGACCCTGCCGTTCGCGCCTTTTCCCGAGATGGAAATGTCAAAATCGGCGCGGATATCAGCGCCGCCGCCGGCCCGGTCGGCCGCGACTTGCAGGGGGCGGTCACGCCCACCGCCGCGGTCTATACCTACAGCCGGAGCAAAGGCCTTTTCGCCGGCATTTCGCTCGAGGGCGCCATTTTCGGCACGCAGAAAACGGCCAACGCCCGCTACTACGGTCGGGTCGTTAGCGCGCGCTCCATCCTGAGCGGGCGAGTTGCTCCTACCGGCGGAACGCAGCGCTTGCTCAGCATCCTCAGCCGCTACTAAGGGGCGCCTGCTTTTTCCTTTACAGGCCGGAACCGACTACGGCAGGGTCGCCCGGTGCGCCTCCTTCTCGCTCTCCTCTGCCTAACGATTGGCGCCACCGCCAGTCGCGCCCAGGAACAGGAAAATAAGCTGGTCGATCGGTTGCTTAAACCCGACATGACGCTCGCTAACCCGGCGCAGAACAAGCAATTCAACGGCACCGGCTCAACCCCGGTCGACAAGAAGTTTGAAGCGAAGTCTTTTTATTCGGGCAACGAAAAGACCACCAAAACCTTCACGGGCGAGAAGGAGTATTCCTCGAAAAGTTTCACTTCGGCCAAATTCACCCGCGCCGAAAAGGCGGCCAACGCCAGCGGCGAGCCGACCTATGCGGGACTGAAATTTGCCACCGGGAGCAGTTCCCTCGTCCGGACCGCCGCTGACCTGAGCAAAACCGCTCCCACGCGCGATTATGCGGGGAACCGTCCCTTCCAAGGCGAAGGAACGCGTCAGAAAATTCTCAGCCAGCAGGACAAGCCGCTCACGATCGACGAAATCCGTGAGCTGTTGAACAAGAGCAAGTAGCTGCCGCTGCGGGTTGAAGCCGCGCGAAGCTGACGCACCTTGCGAGATGGATCCAGCGGACTCGTTCGAAAGCCTCAAGCTTGGCGCGGCGCAAATCATCAGCGAGGAAGAGCTGCGCCAAAAACTTTCGTTAGGCAGACCGCTCCGGGTGAAGCTGGGAGTCGATCCGACGAGCGCGGACCTTCATCTTGGCCATACCCTGGTCTTGCGCAAGCTGCGCCAATTCCAGGATCTCGGGCACGAAGCCATCCTCATCATCGGCGATTTTACCGCCATGATTGGTGACCCAAGCGGCCGTTCCATCACCCGTCCGCAGGTCACCCATGAGCAGGTCATGGCCAATGCCGAGAGCTACCGCGCCCAAGCCTTCAAAGTGCTCGATCCCGGGCGGACCCGGATCGTTTTCAACGGTGATTGGTTCCGGAAAATGTCCTTTGCCGAAGTCATCCGGCTCAACAGCCGCGTCACGCTTCAGCAGATGCTGCAACGCGAGGACTTCAAGGCAAGGATCGAAAACCAGCAGCCGATTCGCGCGCATGAAATTCAATACCCGATCATGCAAGGCTGGGACTCCGTCGAGGTCGAGGCCGACGTCGAGCTCGGCGGTACCGACCAGCTTTTCAACATCCTGGTCGGGCGCGATCTGCAGAAAGAAGAGGGCCAGCCGCAGCAGGTCGTCCTGCTCATGCCCATCCTCGAGGGGCTCGACGGGGTGCAGAAAATGAGCAAGAGCCTGGGCAATTACGTCGGCGTGAACGACGTGCCTAACGACATGTTCGGGAAGCTGATGAGCATCTCCGATGAGCTCATGGCGCGCTACTATCCCCTTCTCCTGGCACGTTCCCAGCCCGCGGAAGCGCATCCGATGGCCGCCAAAAAAGAGTTGGCCGCGGAAATCGTCGATACCTATCACGGCGCCGGTGCCGGACGCACTGCGATGGAGGATTGGGAACGCCGTTTCTGCGAAAAACGACTCGACCAGGCCGAACTGCCGGAATTTTCGCCTCCGCCGAACGAGCTCAATCTCATCTCGCTGGTGGTCGCCGCCTACGCGAGCGCTTTTGGCCTAACCAAATCGCGCGGCGAAGCGCGCCGTCTCGTCGAGCAGGGCAGTGTCCAGCTCGGCGGCGAAAAAATCAGAGATCCGCAGGCGGAGACCATTCTCCGCTCAGGCGACATCCTGCGGCTCGACAAGACGCGCGCCGTTCGCATCAAATAAAAAAAGAGCGCGACCAGTTCCCTGGCCGCGCTCCTTCCAATGGAGAAATTTTGGTCTCGTTAGGCCGAGAGCGGCTCCAACATTCCAAAGACCGGCGCCCGTTCCATGACCGGGGCCGCGATGCCTTCGAAATGCGAGCGCAGGCTGCGCAGGTCGGCGGTCAGCATCGCATCGACAAACCCAAAACGCCGGTCGAGCCAGGCGTAGAGTTTGTTTTTGATCTCATAATGCACAGCGATCGTGACTTCCGTGCAGTCAGGCCGCAATTCCTCGAAATCGATCAGGCCCATGAGGTCGACGTTTCCTCCCCACGACTCAAAAGCCACCTGGTTGGGCGAGCTGCTTTCGACGGTGGCGACGACTGTGTTCGCCTCAAAGCCCAAAGGACCCTTGAAGCTGAAGTCGAGCGTCTTGGACGAGGTAACCGTGGCCTTCGTGACCATCACGAGTTGGCGGCGGTAGGATTGAATGCTGGCGAGGCGGCTTTTGCTCTCATCCAGCGACTGGCTCATGTGAAGGGTTTTTTGTAGCAGCATAGTGTTAGTCAGGTTGTTGCCACTCCTTTTAGCAATGGATGTGCCGACACCGCTTTACCTAGGGAGAGCTCTCTTCAGGCGGAGTAAATGTGTTCAGATAATTGACACAACTGTCATCATATGACCGTCAACGCAGTGACATTAACTGCCTGATTTCCGGGATGATTTGTCCAAACTGCGCTAAGTCGGAACCAAAACCGGAGACCACAGGTGCCGTTAGGCAACTCCGAAGGATTTCGAAGTTGGTCGCTATCGCCACATCCGCTTCCTGGCCGAAATCATTCAGGACCACGCCGGCACACTTCAATCCGTCCGCTTCGATGGCGCGAATGGTGAGCAGGACGTGGTTTAAACACCCGAGACGGTTGCGCGCAATCACGATCACTGGCAATCCCAGTTCAGCCGCCAAGTGATTGCTGAAATAAACGGACGTGATTGGAACCATCCAGCCTCCCACCCCTTCGACCGCGACGAAATCGACGCCCGCGCTTAACCGGCCGAACCCCGCGCGCAAAGCTGGAAGATCGATCGTGCGCTTTTCCGCCTGGGCGGCGGTCAATGGCGCAGCCGGCGTCCGGAGCCAGAGCGGGTTCACCTCGTCGATGGTCAGGCTGGGGTCGCCGGCGGCTTGGAGCTGGATCGCGTCATCGCGATCACCGCAGCAAATTGGCTTATAGCCGGCGCATCGGACGCCGCGACGGTGCAGCTCTCGCAGCAGCCAAGTCGTAAAACTGGTCTTGCCGACTCCCGTATCGGTGCCGGTAACAAAAAGGCTCACGCTGCCGCCCGCTCGCCCGCAAGCGTGCTGAGCATCGACTCAAAAATTCGCACTCCGTCACCGCTGCCTAGCCGCTCTTCACAAGCCCGATCAGGGTGCGGCATGAGGCCGAAGATATTTCGCTCCCGATTGCAGATGCCGGCGATATTTTCCACCGAACCATTCGGATTCGCGTCGCTTGTAATCGCGCCCGCCGCATCGCAGTAACGCAGCAAGACCTGCTGCCGTTCGTTCAGCTCGCGCAAAGTCGTTGCGTCGGCATAATAGCACCCTTCCCCATGCGCCACCGGCAATTGCAGAAGGGTCCCGACCGGCATCCCCCGGGTGAACGCGGTCTCCGCCACCTCAACCCGCGTCGTCACCATGTCGCAAACAAAATGAAGCGAGCGATTGCGAATGAGCGCGCCCGGGAGCAGCCCTGCTTCGCAAAGAATCTGGAAGCCGTTGCAAATTCCGATCACGAGCTTGCCGGCACGGGCGTCGTCCACCACCGCCCGCATGATCGGTGAAAAACGCGCGATCGCTCCGCAGCGCAGATAATCGCCGTAGGAAAATCCGCCCGGCAACACGATCGCGTCCCAGTCGCGCAGGGAAGTTTCCTTGTGCCAGACAAATTCACTTTCGATGCCCTCGACCCCGCGCAGGGCAGCAAGGCAATCCTGGTCACAATTCGAACCGGGAAATTGGATAACGGCGAATTTCATTTGCTCTCGTTAGGCATTTCCAGCCGGTAATCCTCGATCACCGGATTGGAGAGAAGATCGCGACAAAGTTCGCGGAGCTTCGGTTCCTGCCCGGCGGCGTCGCCCTCGAGTTCGATTTCGAGGTAGCGGCCGATCCGCACCTCGCGCGCGCCAGTCAGGCCAAGGTGATGCATCGCCTCGCGCACCGCCGCCCCCTGCGGATCGAGCACAGTTTCCTTCGGCGTCACGATCACTTTCACTTTCATGGGTCACTATTAGCCGGTCGCGATGGCCTGGCAATGTAGACGCTTCGCTCTGCGAAGCGCGAGGATCGACTCCCGCAACCGGACCTGCACCCGCGCCTCCCAGAGGGAGGCGTCTACAACCGCAGTCCAACCGCGGCCCAACCGCGGCTCAAGCGCGGGCCTTTCCCTGTCACGCAAAGCCGCTAAAGTCCCGTCGTGATGACCGAACAAATTCTCGCAGGAAAAACCGGCGTCGTTTTCGGCGTCGCGAACAAACGCAGCATCGCCTGGGCGATCGCCAAAGCCTGGGCCGCTGCCGGCGCCCGCCTGATTTTCAACTACCAGGGCGAGCGGCTGAAAGAAAATGTCGAAGAGCTGGTCGGCGAATTTGGCGAAGGCACGCCGCTACATCCCTGCGACGTCTCGAAAGACGAAGAGATCGAATCTTTCTTCGAGAAGGTCCGGGGCCAGACGGAGCGAGTCGATCTCCTCCTCCACTCCGTCGCTTTCGCTCCGAAAGAAGCGCTCGAGGGCGACTTCATCAGCACCACCCGCGAGGCCTTTCGGACCGCGCACGACATCAGCGCCTATTCGTTAGTCGCGCTCTCTCGCGCCGCCGCGCCCCTCATGACCGCGGGCGGCAGCATCGTGGCCATGACCTATTACGGCGCCGAAAAAGTCGTCCCACACTACAACGTCATGGGCGTGGCTAAGGCCAGCCTCGAAGCCAGCACGCGTTACCTCGCTTACGATTTGGGTTCGAAAAAAATCCGCGTCAATTGCATCTCGGCCGGTCCGGTCAACACCCTCGCCGCGCGCGGAATCAGCGGCTTCTCCGCGATGCTGAAACATTACCAGGAACACGCCCCACTCGGGAGAAGCTGCGAGCCGGCTGAAATTGGCCAGACCGGCCTCTTCCTCGCCAGCGACGGCGGCGCCGCCATCACCGGGCAGGTGATCTACGTCGACGGCGGCTATCAGATTATGGGGATGTAACGCGGCGGACGAGGTGAGCCCCGCCCTTCCCCAGCTGCACGATCCAGTAGATCGGACTAACAATGAAGATCAGAACCAGGAGCTGGTGAAAGACAAAGCTGAGCTGCATCACGCTGGAAATGGAAAGATGAAAGGCCACAAAGGCGCAGCCCAGCAGAAGGCCCCATTTGCGACCCAGAAGCATAACCGGGGCAAGCAGCTCAAGCCCGAGCCCGAGCCCGGCGATTAAGGCGATCAGCGGGCCATGCCCCGCCGCGAACTGCGCGATCGCGACCTGCCGGTCCAGCCCGGCCGGATCGAGCTGGTTGTAGTATTCCTGGTAGGCGGTCTTAAAAATTTGCACGCCCATGAAACGGGCGCGAAAAATCCAGGCGCCATGGGTCGCGATCAATTTCGTCAGGCCGGCAACGAAGTAGGCGGCCGCGACCGCCTGTTGCGCCCACGAGATCTCGCGTTCTTCCAGCGAAACCTCGGACCGCGGAGCGCGGCAGCCTAACCAGAGCCCGTAAAAGTGCGCCGCCGTCTGCGCGAGCAAAGCGAGGGAAACGATCTGCATCGCGTGATGGATCGCGCCCTGCGAGTTAATCACGGTATTAATTCCGACGTTGATCAGAAGCGCGACGGGCAAGGCGAGCCAGCAGAGGATCCGGACGATGTAGAGCCCGAGGGCAATCAAAAGCACCGTGTGGAGGACAGAGAGGAGCTGAGGATCGGTCAGAAAAGTGAGGTCGATCAGCCGGGCCAAACCGTTTGGAGCCGGGAGCGAGCGAACGTCGACGGCGGCGGGCGTGGAGACGAGCACGACCCAGGCAAAGCTCACCCGCATGAAGAGCCGCTCATAAGGCGGATGAGTCGGTGGCGACGTCGCCTCTTTCATGGGCGTTGCGCCACGATCCTTGTCGTTGCTTCAACCCGGCCCGCTTTCCAGAGGAGATTGACGCGGCGGACCTCCAACCCGGGGAGAAGCGAAGGCACCTGCCGCTGCACCGCCGGCAAACCTTCGAGATAACGCAGAAGAGCGGCGCCAGCAGCGCGGTCGGCCCAGAACGGATCTTGTTCCTGCGCCGTTATATCCTTTCTGATTGCGGCTCGCCGTTTCGATTCGAAAATTTTTTTCATCCCCGGCGTCGTCAGGCCAAACTGGTTCGTGCCCAGCGCCTCTCCTTTCCCATCCGCCAGGTAGATGTAGTAGGAATTCTTGGCGAAGGAGGAATACATCGGGAAATCCGAGAAGGGATAATTTTCCTGTAGGAGAAGGCAGAGAACCGTCAGCCCGAAAAGAGCCGGCCAGCGCCGCGGATGGAATAACCGCCAGAAATGCCGCAGCCCTTCGCGCAGCCGCAGCCGATGAAAGAGTCCCGCGGCCACGGGTGACCTAACCCGGCGGCCAGGCGAGGGCGCGTTTGCCTAACAAGTGGACGTGCAGGTGCGGCACGCTCTCGCCCGCGTCCGGGCCGTTGTTGATTACGACCCGATAGCCGCTCTCGCTCACCCCCAGCTCGCGCGCCACTTTGGCCGCGGTCAGAATCAGCTTCCCGAGAATCTGTTGGTCCGACTCCTTCGCCTCGTCCAGCCGCGGGATGACGCGCTTCGGTACGATCAGCACGTGCACCGGTGCTTGAGGACTGACGTCATGGAACGCCAGAACGTCGTCGTCTTCGAAAAGAATTTTCGCCGGGATCTCGCGTGCGGCGATCTTCTCGAAAATGGTCATCGAATCGAGCAACTCAATTCTGCCACTCCCGCCGCGCTGCAGATCTTTTCGCGGATGAAGCAGGTCACTTCCTCGCGCAATCCATCGCAGGCCCGGGTCCAGATTTTGACTCCACGCAGATGTTTGATCGCCGGCTGCAAACCGAAAAAGTGAATTCCGGTCGCGCCCGTTTCCATGATCGCGTGCACGCGTTTCTCGAGGAGATCAAAGAAGGCCAATTCGTAGCCCGCGCCGGCCGCTTCCGCGACTTCATACAGCGAAACCGAAATCGGCGGCGGGGTGGGCCGGAAATGCGGCACGATTTCCTTGTAGCCGATCACTTTCAGCACGTAGCGCACGGTTTGATTGAGCTGGCTGAAAGCGACAACCGACTCATCCGTCCGCAGGCGCAAATAGAAGGCAATGCTTTCCGTCACGTGCTCGGTCAGCCACCAACTCGGATAACCGGCGCGGTCAGCGGCCTGCCTGATCTCGCCGTGCAGCCAATCGCGGTTGAACTCGAAAAGCTGCCCGGAGTCGGAGCGGAGGTAGGGAAATTCTTCTTTAAACGCGACCATGATTTGCGGGTTCGTTGAACAGTTCCGGCTGGGCGGCATTGGGTTTAACACGCCGGCCTAACGCATGAATTTCATCGACGAAACGTTCAACGTCCTCGAAGCGCCGGTGGACCGACGCGTAACGGAGATACGCGACCTCATCGAGCTCGCGCAGTTTTTCCAGCACCTTGTCCCCAATCGAGGTAGTCGAGATTTCGCGCTCGCCCGTCTCGAGCTCGTGCACGACTTCATCGACGGTTTGTTCGAGTGCCATCAGGCTGATGGAGCGTTTTTCGCACGCTTTCGCGATGCTGGCGGCGAGCTTGCGGCGGTCGAAAATTTCATGGGTCCGGTCACGCTTCACAACGCGCAGATCGCTCCGCTCGATTTCTTCGTAGGTGGTATAACGGAAGGCACACTGAATACAGACCCGGCGTCGTCGAATGCTGGAGCCATCCCGTGATTGGCGGGAATCGATGACCTTGTCATCCCTGCATCCGCACTTTGGACAACGCATGGTGTTGCCGTTGTGTGTAGCACACCATTAGTTGTAGCGTCAACGTTCCTGCGCAACAATTCGCGCTTTGGCAGAAAAATTTGCGCGACGCCGATTCCCCTCGCCTAACGACAAGCCGGCGCGGGCTGCCGCCTAACGAGGCGGGAATTCGAATTCCGCCTTGTCCTTTTTCGGCGAGAGCACGAGGTAGGCGGCAAATTTGTTGCCCCGCTTCGAGATGAAGTTCTCGATCAGCGGCGACTTTCCTTGCGCGAGCAATTCCTTCACTTCCTCCGGGGTGATTTCGTGTTCGCAAAGTTTCTTCGTCAGCTTGAAAACCGCCCGGTTGTCCTGGTCCGGTTTGCGCACGTAGTAGGCGTCGTCGGCTTCCACCAGCTCGCCGTGGTGCACCTTGCTCTCACCGACTACCTTTGCTTTGGAGAGATCGACCTGGGCACGCTCTTTACGCGCGACCGGTTTTCCATCCTTATCCTTTTTCGCTTCCCGCGGGGGGAATTCCCAGGCGATGCGCGCACCCTGGCGCACGAGAAAGGCGTCGAAGGGCCGGCCTTTCTTGGAGATGAATCCCTTGATCAGCTCCGTCTTGCCCTTTTCTGCCAAGTGCACCGCGGTCTCGCGCGGAATTTCCTTTTTGCACATCAACCGGCCAACGCGGAAGGCCTGCTTCCATTCCTCGCCTTCGCGTTCTCGGAGGATGTAATTGGAACCCGCTTCGCAAAGTTGCGCGCCAGTCGTCGGATCGGTCCAGAACGGTTCCAACGCGCCGATATCCGCTTTTTCACCGAAGTCGTATTCGGCCCGCAACTTTCCGGTCTTCTCGTCTTTGCCGATTTTCAGTTTGGCCGGAAAGGAAGAGCGCGTTTTGGCGGAAACAAATCCATCGAGCGGACCGACGGAGCCGTTCGTGACCAGTTCGCGCACTTCTTCTTCTGACATTTTGCGGCCGCCGATGACCTTGTAGATCATGAACTCGCCATCTTCAGATTTGTAGCCACGCAAAGTCTCGCGCAGGGGCTTGCCATCAGTCGGCGAAATCATATCGGTCACGCGTGCCACAGAATCGTCTTCCTCGAATCCCTTGACCCGCTCGACAATTCCTTTCGTCTCCTCGACGATTTCGGCCATAAATTTTTCGCGCGAAAATTTCCCCTGTTCCATTAGCCGGAGCTGATGTTCCCATTCACCGGTCATCGCCGGGCTGGTGATGTCGGTGGCTTTGACCGCCTGAAGAAATTCCATCAACTGCTCGGCCTTCGCGGTCGGCACTAACTCGCGCTGATTGCGATCGATATACTTCTGGTAAATCAATCCGTCGATCGTGTCGGCGCGGGTCGCGGGCGTGCCGAGCCCGCGCTCTTTCAACGCTTCCTTGGCCTCTTCGTCGTCGACGAATTTGCCCGCCGTTTCCATCGCAGAGAGAAGCGTCGCCTCGGTGTAACGAGGCGGCGGCTTGGTCGCTTCGCTGTGAAGCGTGACCTCGCGCGTCGTGGCCTGGCTGTTGTCTTCCGCGCTCAAGGCCGGAAGTGCTTTTCCCTTGTCGGAGTCTTCGTCCACGGTCGTCCGACCGTAAACTTCCAGCCAGCCGGGTGCGGTCAGGACTTTGCCTTCGGTTTTGAACTTGTGGGTCGCGACCTGGCTTATCCGGGTCGTGATGTCGAACTCCGCCACCGGGTAAAAGACGGCGACGAAGCGCCGCGCCACCATGTCGAAAATTTTCGCTTCCGCGTCATCCAGATTTTTCGCCTCGGAAGTCGTCGGGATGATCGCGAAGTGATCGCTGATCTGCGCGTTGTTGAAAATGCGCTTGTTGAATTTAACCCAATCGTTCTCCAAGACCTTCCGAGCGTGCGCCTGGAGCGATCCGCCGAGATTATCCAGGGTTTGCCTAACGACCGGCAGATAATCCTCCGGCAGGGCGCGCGAATCGGTTCGCGGATAAGTCAGCATCTTGTGCTTCTCGTAAAGCGCCTGGGCGATCTGCAAGGTGCGCTTGGCCGAGAAGCCGAAGCGGCCGTTCGCTTCGCGCTGGAGGGTGGTAAGATCGTAAAGCCGCGGCGCAATCTGCGTGCTGCTTTTCTTTTCCTCGGAGACCGCCGCCATCGGCTGGCCCTGGCAGTCGGACAGCACCTGCTCGGCCGCCGCGCGCTCCCAGAGGCGATCGATCCGGTTATGCTCGTCGTCGTTCTTTTTAAATTCCGGCCGCTGATAAACGCCTTCGTAATTGCCCTTGGCGATTTCAAATTTCGCCGTCACCCGCCAGTAATCGCGCGGGTTGAAATTCCGGATCTCGAGTTCCCGGGCGTAAACCATCGCGAGAGTCGGAGTCTGCACTCGGCCGACGGACGCGACGTTGCCCGCGCGCGAGCCAAACATTCGTTTCGTGATCGCGCGGGTGCCGTTGATCCCGATCAGCCAATCGCTCTCGCTCCGGGAACGGGCGGCGTCGGCCAGGCCCTGCATTTCCGCGCCGTCGCGCAGATGTTGGAAGCCGTCGCGGATCGCCTGCGGGGTCATCGATTGCAGCCAGAGCCGCTTGACCGGGTGTTTGTTTTTCGCCAGTCGGCAGAGATTGTTGAAAATCAGCTCGCCTTCGCGGCCGGCGTCGCAGGCGTTCACCACTTCGGCCACATCCTTGCGCGCGAGCAATTTCTTGAGCAGCGCAAATTTGCCCTTGGAATCTTCGCTCGGCTTGAGCTCAAATTTTTCCGGGATGATGGGCAGGGTCTCCAAACGCCAGAAGCCGTACTTCTTTTTGTCGATGTCTTCCGGCATGAGGAGTTCGGCGACATGGCCGACGGCGGAGGAGACAACGTATTGGTCGTTCTCGAAGTAATCGCCGTGCTTGGGGACTTTGCCGAGCGCGCGCGCGATGTCCGCGGCGACACTCGGCTTTTCGGCAATGATGAGGGTTTTGGCCATGAAGGGTTGCCAACTAGACCTCGTTGGCGGGGTTTGCAAGTCCCACTCGTGCTCGTGCTCCTGCTCGTGATCGCAATCGAACGGGGTCAGCGCACGAGTGGGATTAGGAAAGTTTGACGAAATACTTGCCCGGCAACTGTTTGACCAGCCGTTTCAATTCTAGCCGCAACAGCACGGAGGAAACGGTCGCGGCCGGGAGTTCACTCGTCACCGCGATCTGGTCGATCGGCGTCTCGGTCGGCCAGATTGCTTCATAAACAAGACGCTCTTCTGCGCTCAGTTCCGGCAACGGGCGGGCGGCCGCTTCCGGCAGCTTTTCCCTCTCCGGGAGCAGGATTTGCAGGTCATCGAGAATGTCGCTCGCGTCCATGACGAGCTTGGCGCCTTGCTGGATGAGGCGGTTGGAACCGTGCGCGCTCGGGGCGTTGATGTGGCCGGGGACCGCATAGACGGAACGGCCCTGCTCAATCGCCTGCGACGCCGTGATTAGCGCGCCGCTGTTCAGCCCGGCTTCCACGACGAGGATGCCGTGACTCCAGCCGCTGATGATCCGATTGCGCATTGGGAAGGTCTGACGGTCGGGCTCGACCGCCATGGAGAATTCGGAAATGACGGCGCCGTTGCCGCTTCGGATTTTGTCCGCGAGGGCGGCGTTTTCCGGCGGATAAAGTTTCATTAAACCAGAGCCGATCACGGCAATGGTGCGGCCCTTGGCCGCGAGCGCGCCCTGGTGCGCGGCGGTGTCGATTCCGCGGGCCAGTCCGCTGATCACGGTCAGGCCAGAGTAAGCGAGCTGGTAGGAAAGTTTCTTCGCGCACTCCCCGCCGTAATGGCTGGTGCGGCGGGAACCGATGACGGCGATCGCATGTTGATCGCGTTCCGTCAGTTCGCCCCAGACGTAAAGCACGATCGGCGGCGCGTGAATCTCGCGCAGCTGGCGGGGATAGACCGGCGACTCCGCAGTGATCACCTCGGCGCCGAAATCGCGAATGCGCGCCAGCTCTGCCGGCAGATCGACCGCGCTTTCCCAGCTCGCGATCTTCTCCGCCACATCGTTGCCGACGCCGTCGACCGTGCGCAGCTCACTTCGTTTGGCGGCAAGAATCCGCTCCGGGGTTTGGAAGACCTCGAGCAGTTTCCGTAAACGCACTGGGCCCATGCCCGCGACCATGTTGAGCGCGATGCAGGCCTCGGTGCTGTTCATCGGGGACTCACGAATCGCTTCAAAAACGCTGCCGGTGTCAGCGTGGGAATAGAGGAGCCACGATAGTCAGCGACGTTTCTGGTCACGATAAAGCTGGCGTCGCCGCTGATCGCAGCTTCGACTTGCAATGCATCCTCAAAATCCCGCATTCGCATCGAGAGGGCGTGCCGTACGCTCTCAGTGCTGCCGCTGGCCACGGTCGCGAACTTGAGCAGTCCGCTCAGGAAGTCTCGGGCGAATGCGGATGAACGCGCCGCGCTCAGCAAATAAAAAAGATTCGAGACGGTATGCCAGGCCACGACCATCGCCTGCGGTTCGTGCTGGCACCATTCGAGAACTGCTCGACTGTCCGGCCCGAAACTTACCCGGCCCAGCGCCACGTCCATCAGGACATCTGTATCGAGAAGGACCTTCAACGGTCGTGCACGTATTTTTTCAAGAGATACTTCAAGCGGACGTCACCCTCTTTCGGGATGGGCACGTCAAATTTTCCATACCATTTCTCGGCGAACGACTTTTCGCCCAGTTTACGAAATTGGCCTTCCACCAACTCCGAGAGCGAAGTGTGGTGGCGGCGCGCGAACTTCTTGGCCTGCGCGATCACGGCGCGATCGATCGTGAGGGTGAGCTTCGTTTTCATAGCACGTGCAGGCTAACGCCAACACGTGTCCGAATCAAAACGGAATCTCGTCGTCGTCCGGCTCGGACGGGGCGCCCTTGGGCGGAGCGGAAGTACGACCTCCATCGCTCGGGCGTGAGCGAGGCGCTTCCTCGCCTTCCTCCGGGCCGCCGCCACCGGCACCTCGGGGCGAGCCGAGAAACTGCACGTTGTCGGCCACGACCTTGAGCTTGTTCCGCTTCTGGCCGGACTGTTTGTCTTCCCATGAATCGAGCTGAAGACGGCCTTCGACGAAAACCGGCCGGCCTTTCTTGAGATATTCACCGACGTTTTCCGCCGTGCGTCCCCAGACCGTGACGTCGACGAAGGTGACCTCTTCGCGCTTCTCTCCGTTCTCGCCGGAATAGACGCGATTGACCGCGATGCCGAGTTCCGCAACCGCCGTGCCCTTGGGCGTATAACGCACTTCGGGGTCACGGGTCAGGTTGCCCATGAGGAGGACTTTATTGAGATTGGCCATGCGACCGTTCTAGCGATTCTACTTCTCGGCCGCGACTCTCTTTTTCGCCGGCGCTTCTTTTTTCTCGCGCAGCTTCTGGTAGTGCTGGCGGTAAACTTCCGGATCGAGCTTAAATTTGGAACGCAGCTTGGTGATGAGCTGCGAGTCGGCGTGGAAGATAAAGTTCACGTAGAAACCAGCATCGAGATCACCCGCGACGTAGGAAAACTGTCGCTTGTCCATCTTCTGGACCTGCTCGATCTGGGCGCCTTCTTTTTGAAATTCGGATTCGAGGCGGTCGACGATATCCTTCACACTGTCATCCTTGCCCTGCGTGTTGAGCACGAGCAACGCTTCATAACGATTCTTCATATTTCTTCAGGTGGTTGGTTGAAAACATTCATCGCAGCAATCGGTCCTTTGTCGACCGCGCACTTCACCGCTGCGGCGGCACGTTTGAGGGTGGCATCGAGGGCCGGCTGTTCTTCTTCAAAAAAGCGTCCGAGCACGTAATCGACCGCGCCGTGGGAGGGCGCCGCGCCAATTCCCACCCGCAACCGCGGGATCGCCTCGGTCCCAAAATGCTCGATCACTGACTCGAGCCCGTTGTGGCCGCCCGAGCTCCCCTGCGTTCGGATTCGTAACCGGCCGAGCGGCAGGGCGAGGTCGTCGAGCACGATCAGCACTTCCGCGGCCGCGATTTTGTAAAAATTTGCGATCGCCGCGACGGCTTCTCCGCTCCGGTTCATAAAGGTGGCTGGCTTGACCATGATCATGTCGCTTTTGGCCCAGCCCGCGTTCCACTTCGACGAGAAATCCCAGGGCAATTTAGCGTCGGCCGCGAGGCGATCGAGCACCATGAAGCCGACGTTGTGGCGCGTGCGCTGATATTCGCGCCCCGGATTGCCGAGGCCCGCGATCAGGCGAATGGGCGCGGCTGTTTCGTTCACGTCCGCTCCGGCGCAAGGGCGCGGGTATTACTTCTTGGCGTCCTTCTCTTTCGCAGGCGCGCCTTCCGGCTCTTCCTTCTTCGCCGTGATCACTTCCGGCGCAGCAGCCGGTTCGGTGGAGGCGGCGACCGGCTCTTCTTCCACCTTCGGCGCGAGGACTGAGAACGCGGTCAAATCAGCCGGCACCCGGGTGGTCACGCCTTCCGGCAACGGAAGTTCACGCACGTGAATAGAGTCGCCGATCAAAAGATGTGAGACGTCGACGGTGATGACGTCGGGGAGATCGCGCGGCAGACACTCGATTTCGAGCGAGCGAATATTCTGCTCCAGCAGGCCGCCAAAAGTCTTCACCCCTTCCGGGATACCACTCGGTTCCAGCGGCACGTCCGCCTCGATCATTTCGTCCATCGAGACAGCATGAAAATCGACATGCAAAATATCGCCGCCGAGCGGGGCGTGCTGCACTTCCTGCATGAGCGCGAGGCGACCGGCTTTCTCGCCGTCGATCTCGAGTTCCACCAGAATGTTTTCGCCCGAGGCGTGACTGAGAAGGAGCGAAATATCGCGCCGCGAGACCTGGAGCGGCTCCGTTTTAGTCTTGCCCCCGTAGATGACGGCCGGGACGACGCCCTGCGCTTTAAGTTTACGGACCGCCGATCGGCCCGTGCCGGTCCGCCGCGTTGCTGAGAGTTTTACTTGTTTGGCCATGATGATCGATTGCTAGTGCGCGCCGCTGTCCACTTTGAAAAGCGAGGAAACGGACTCGTCATTATGAATCCGCTTGATGCTTTCGCCGAGGAGGTCCGAGACACAAAGCACCGTGGTGGTAAAACCCTCCACGGTGCGCACGGGCACGCTGTTGGTCGTAATTAATTCCTTAATTTCAGATTTTTGCAACCGCTCGAGCGCAACATCGGCCAAAACCGCGTGCGCCACGCCGGCGTAGATATCGAGCGCCCCGTTCTTTTTCAGCAGCTTGGCCGCGGAAGTGAGGGTGCCGGCGGTCTCCGTCAGGTCGTCGACCAGGAGGACGTCGCAGCCTTCCACCTCGCCGATGAGATACTGCGCCTCGGTCTCGGTCGCGCTGATCCGCTGCTTGGCCACGATGGCCAGGTTTGCGCTGAGCGCCTGTGAATAGGCGCTGGCCATTTTCAGGCCGCCGACATCGGGCGAAACCACGACCCGTTTGCGAGTCAATTTCTCCCGCAGATAGGGAATCAAAACCGGCAGCGAATACAAATGGTCGACCGGGATATCGAAAAATCCCTGCACTTGCTGCGCATGCAGGTCCATCGTCAGCACCCGATCCACGCCTGCGGCGCAGAGCAGGTTGGCCACCAGTTTGGCCGTGATCGGCACGCGCGGCTTGTCTTTCCGGTCCTGCCGGGCGTAGCCAAAAAACGGGATGACCGCCGTGATCCGGTCGGCGCTGGCGCGGCGGGCGGCGTCGACCATGATGAGCAACTCCATCAGGTGCTCGTTCACCGGAGGGCAGGTCGGCTGCACGATGAAGACGTCGCGGCCGCGAATGTTTTCCTCGATCTTGACGTAGGTTTCGCCGTCGGGAAACGAGCTCAGGGTCGCAGCCCCGAGCGGCACGCCGATGTTATGGCATATCTTCTTGGCCAGTTCGCGATTGGCGGACCCGGAGAAAATCTTGAGCTCAGGTTGGAGAGCAAACATGCGTGTCGAGGGGCGCTACCTTAGGCGCGAACAATCGGCCTTGGCAAAGAATTCCGCTGTCGCCGGGAGAAAAAAACGGAGGCGGTGAAATTTCTCTCACCGCCTCCGACAAACACCCAAAGCAAATATTTAACAGAGCATCCGAGCTCCTCAACCGACGCTTCTAGGAATAGCAAAAATCAGCCGCCATCGTCAAGAAACTTTTCGGCACCGCGCGAAATTACTTCGCGAAACTTTCCCGGAGCTTCGCTTTCTTCGCCTCGCAATCCTCCTGCAAGCGCCGGATCTCGGAAGTCAGCTGCTTTTCCAACTCCTCGAATTCCGCAAAAGTTCCCTTCAGTCCTGCCTCGTCGATTTTCGACTGCAGGAAAAGTTCCTTCTCCGCGATGCGAGCCCGGTAGGTCGAATCGATCTCCGCGATCTGCGCCTTCTGTTCGTCGGTCAGCGTGACCGTCGGCGCTGTTTTCTCCAGTCGTTCCATCGCCAATTCGTAAGCTGATTTCATCGCTCTGGAATGGTAAGCACGATCCCACTGCCGTGCAGCCCAATTCCATCGGGAGCAGCCAAACAATCCCGCCGGCGCGCAAGATCGGCCTTAGTCCGCCGGACAGTTCACCACCTGCGGTGGAAAACATCCGGCCGGGTCGACCAACTCAATGGTATGCGGACCCGTCGTCGTTTCCGGAGTCGAGAGCTGCGCTTTGCTGCCGTTGATCGTGAGCACGAAGGGCGCGCCATCCACTGTCACCGTCACCGATTCCCCGGCATGGTTCGCATTCGTCAGCGTTAGCTGCGCCTGCAGGGTATGCCCGCGGCTGGTCGCCTTGCAACGCGCCCGGAACGAGACCAAATCCGCGCACGGAATGCCACCACCCCCGCCGCCGATTCGCGAAGCCCATTTGGTCACGCTCATGTCGATCGCACCGGTGTTGGCATCATAGATCTGGCCGCTGTTGTAGATATTAAAGGCAGCATCGAAACGTAACTCGCGGGGAGTGGGAATCTCGGTGCCGGTGTTAAAGAATAATCCGCGGTCCTTCTCGACTCCGGTGGCGTTATCGAGCACAAACAGGATGACATCGTTGCTGTAGGGCGCTGAGCTCGTTCTGCCGATGACAAAAGCATTACCCGCGGAATCGACCCGCACATCGGAAGGGACGTCGTAGCAGCCCACACAGGTGGCCCCGTAAACGTGCGTCCAAAGCTGGGCGCCGGTAGTGGCGTCGCGCTTCACCGTGAAAAACTGGTCGTTCAAATTCGATTGGTCGCCATCCGGATCGCTCGACCCGGTGATCAGCACGCCCCCCTGGCCGTCCAGGAAGAGACCCTTGGCGGCATGACTCTGCCCGAAAGCATCATAGAATTGCCACAGCAACTGCCCATCGCTGCCTCGCAGCTTTATCGTGCTGTATTTATTGATAAAATCGATCCCGGTCCCGGTGACATAGATGTCGCCTGCGGAATCGATCTCCATGTCGATCGGAGAGTCGTCCCCACTCACTCCGAAGCTCGTCTCCCAAAGAGTCACGCCGGTGGAGGGCGCATACTTGACCACCACGTAGTCGGGGTGATTCGAAGCGGCGACGCCATAGATGGCCACCACCACGTCACCATTTGGATCCAACAGAACTTTAACCGGAGCGTCACCCGAAAAAGGCGATCTGGCCGCGCCGTCCCAAGTCCGTTTCCATTTCAAGGCACCGATCGAATCAAACTTCAACGTCAGGACATCGACGCCATCGCCCACCGTCCCACCGGTCACGTAAATGTTGCCCGCACTGTCGGCCACGATCGAGGAGCCGAACTCGGAGGTGCCGGGTTGAGTGCTATATACAATCGTCTGGAGCAGAGCGCCGTTGGTGGCGTCATAAGTCAGGACCAGCAGGTTGGCGAAGAAGTCCGGCCCGGCAGTATTTCCGACCACGTAAAGCAGGTTGCCAGGTCCCCGGGCGATGCCGCCCGCTTGGTCGGCTCCCGAAGTCGGGCCATTAAATGTCTTTGACCAGCGCAACGAACCGTCCGGAGCAAAGGAAGTCGTGGTGATATCGGTCGAGCTGGAAGCGCCCGACGTCCCGGGGATATATGAAACGCCATCCGGGTCGACATGAATCCCGGCAGCGCCAGCGGAGAGCGAGGCGCCCAGCGGGGCGCGGCTGACCCAAGCGGGCGAAAACTCTGCCCCCTTACTGATGGCCGGGATAATGAAGAGGCCCAGGGCCATCCCCAGCGTTAGGAGGCGGCTGCGAGCACGGCGGCTCATCGTTGCCGGAGCGGCTTTTGGCCGGCCACTTGGATTTGAGGTTTCAACCGACGCTTCTTATGAAACTGGCGTTCGATTGTCCGCCTGTTTCCCTGTTTTTGTGATGCCGTTCATGTTTCCATTTGTATCGTAATTTAGTTCTGAGGACGATTACGGAAAGTTACAGAGTTGTTACCTCCCGCCAGAAGTCGTGCGAAGCACCTCGGCGGCGGTGCTGAACCACCGAACCGGGCAACGCCGGTCATTCTTGTTAAAAGCTCGGCTCGATCCGATTAGCCTCATTGCGCGCGATAGATCTGCTCCTAGATTCCACCCCATGTCCGCCAAAATCCGGCTTCTCAGCACCGATTTCGACGGCACCCTCGTCTCGCACGCCAGCGATCCGGTTTTCGATCGCGACTGCATGGAGCTGATCCGAGAGCTGCAACGCGACGGCGCCCTCTGGGCGATCAACACCGGCCGCTCCGTCGGCCTGCTCGAGGAAGGCCTGGAAGATTTCGCCTTCCCGATGCTGCCCGATTTTATTCTCACCAGCGAACGCGACGTCTTCCGTCCCACCGAGCACGGTTGGGAAGCGTACGGCGATTGGAACGCCCGCTGCGCCCAGGCCCACGCCGAGCTTTACGATTCCGCCTCTTCAGTTTTCGCCGAGGTGGTCGACTTCGTCAGTCGCAAAACCAAGGCGCGCGTCATCTACGAGGCCGACGCGCCTGCCGGGCTCATCGCGACTAACGAAAAAGAAATGGATCGCCTGGCCGAGTTCATCGACCGGGCCAAGGCTGGCGAGCCGAAGTTTCATTACCAGCGCAACACCGTCTACCTGCGCTTCTGCCATGCCGACTACCACAAAGGCGCGGCCCTGGAAGAATTGTCTCGCCTCACCGAAATCCCGCGAGAAGCCATTTTCGCCGCGGGCGATCATCACAACGACATCTCCATGCTCGACGGCCGTTACGCCGCTTTCCCTGCCTGTCCCGCCAACGCCATTGCGGAAGTGAAGGAAGCCGTTCGCCGCGCCGACGGTCGTGTGGCCGAGAAAGAATTCGGCGCCGGCGTGCACGAAGCGCTCCAACATTTCCTGGCCTAACGAGGCCAGCCGGTGGAATCCGCCGAGATTTATAGAACTGACCCCTATTCCCTAATCTGGCATGTCCTGAGCGGTCACCTCATCGGTGCTCTGGAGCCGCGCGCCCGTCTCCAGACCAAAGTGGGCAAGCTCGCCACCGAGCTCGGCCTCGCCCAGATCAAAGCCCTCGGTTACGAGAGCAAAGACGCCTTCATCGAACAAAACTCTACCTCCTAAAGAGCTACCCTTCAAAATCCACGTTTGGTTCGAGGGGAACAGAAATAAACCTTATGAGAACGGCAACACCTAACTCGACTTAACCACATGTCCGCATCGTCTGGTTAGGCAGTTGGTGAAGGCTGCTTGTCTTGGAAACGAAAGACGAACGCTTTAGCTCCTGGATAGTCGAAGTGGTCCGCGGATTCACAAAGTAAGTGCAACACGGACGACGTGTGGAGGGAAGGGAAAAAGAAGAATTTGGAAGGGGGAGAAGGGTGGCCGGAAGGTGGGGATGAAGTATCGGCAACTCAATGGGGAAGAACGGAGCGTGCTGGCCG
>JBBPZS010000031.1:0-11954 GCA_038198605.1 Chthoniobacterales bacterium
GAAACCCATGTGGCTAACACTGGAGTAGCCGATGACGAACTTGAGATCGTTCTGGCGCAGCGCGACCGCCGCCGCATAGACGATCCCGATGACGGCGAAGAGCGCGATCCATTTGCTCCACATCTCCCAGCCTAACGGAAAGAGATTCATCGCCACCCGGAGCGCGCCATAAGCGCCCAGCTTCATCACGATCCCGGCGAGCAACATCGAGCCCGCGGTCGGCGCCGCGACGTGGCCGGTCGGCGCCCAGGTATGCAGCGGCCAGATGCCGGCGAGGATGGCGAAGCCAAGGAAGAGGACTGGGAAAGCCCAGGCCTGCAGCCCGGGAGCGAACTCGAAATGCGCCAGCCGCACAAGATCGAGCGAACCGGCACTCGCGTAAATCGCCAGCACACCAATGAAAACGAGCGCGCCGCCGAGGAAGGAATAAAGCGTTAGCTTCATCGCGCCGTATTCCTTGTTGGTCGAGCCCCAGATCGCGATCAGGAAATATTTCGGGACGATGACCAGCTCGTAAAAAACGAAGAAGAGAAAAAGATCAGCGCTCAGGAAGACGCCGTAAGAGCCGGCCACGACCAGGAGGAGCCAGAAGAAGAACTCGTTAGCCCGTTTCTCCACCTTCCAGGAAAAGAGCACGGCAGAGACCGCAGTCAGCCCTGTCACCAGCGTCAGCGTCAGGCTGATCCCGTCCGCGGCGAGATGATAGTTCATTCCCAGCGCCGGCACCCAGGGAACGCGCACGATCGTTGTGAAATGCGCGAAGTCGGTGCCCTTGGCGGAAAGCGCGAGGAGGCAAATGACGAATCCGGCGGTCGTGGTGCCCAGCGCGAGCCAGCGAGCCAGCAAGTGAGGGGCGAAGAGCGTGAGGACCGCCCCGGCGAACGTGAGATAGATCGTCCAGGCGATCATACGCGTTTCCGTTTTCCGTAGCGCGGCGCAGTTTCCTGCACGTGGAATCCAATCTCACGCCCCGTCTTTGGCGGCGTCGCCATGAGTTGCCGGATCGCGTCGATGATAGACGCAATCTCGCTGTCGTGCGCGCCGACCCGTTGCTCGAGCTCGGTAAACTTTTTCGCCAGCTCGCGATTCGTCTCCAGCGCGGCGCGCAACTTCACAAAGGCACGCATGATCGCGATGTTGACCTGCACCGCTCGTTCGCTGCGCAAGACACTGGACAACATGGCGACTCCCTGCTCGGTGAAGGCCATCGGAGACGCGCCGCCAAACTTGCTCCCGGATGGTATCACAAATTGTGATACCAAAGCCGCCACCTCCTGCTGCGAGAGTTCAAACATGAAATCGGCAGGAAACCGGTTCCGATTCCGACGGACAGCCTGTTTGAGCGCCCGGGTTTCGATTTCATAAAGCCGGGCCAGATTGTAATCGAGCATCACCTTCTGACCACGCAGGAAATAAATCGATTGCGCAATTTGAGCGGTGGGCACGATCTCCTTTTTCATTCGCATCAGCCTAACAAACGCGCCATCTGCGCGACGGTAGTATTCAAGAAGTTGAGGACGAATTGCGGGTAGATTCCGATCGCGAACATGAGGAGGGCGGCCGGGATCACGACCCATTTTTCGCCGGGGCGCAGATCGGGAAAGGTGCTGCAGGTCTCCGTCAGCGGGCCGCTGAAGAGCGCCTGCATCGCGCGCAGGAAAACGATCGCGGTAATGAGCAAACCGACCGCCGCCACCGCGGTGTAACCGGCGGCGAGAGCGAAGGAGCCCTTGAAGATGAGGAACTCGCCGACGAAACCATTCAGGCCGGGCAGGCCTAACGATGAGAACATCGCCACGCTCATCCAGCCGCAGAGAAGCGGGGTCCGCTGCATCAGCCCGCCGAAATCATGCAACCCGCGCGCGCCGCGGCGCTGCTCGAGCAGACCGACGAAATAAAAGAGCGCGGCTGCGGTCAGGCCGTGATTGAAAATCTGCAGGAAGACGCCGCTCAAGGCCGCCTGCGCCTCCGCCTCTGCCGCCGGCACCACCGTCGTCGCCCCGACGGCGAAGAGGCCGAGCATGCAGTAACCAAGGTGATTGATCGACAGGTAGGCGACCATCCGTTTCAAATCCGACTGCGCCCAGGCCGCGAGGGAGGAAAAGATGATCGAGCAAACCGCCAGCCCGAGGAGCCACGGCCCCGCAATCCGGAGTTCGTTAGGGAAAAGCGGCAGGAGCAGGCGTATGAAACCGTAGACCCCCATTTTCGAGAGCGCTCCGGTCAACACCATCACGACTCCGGTTGGCGCGGCTTCGTAGGCATCGGGCAGCCAGGTGTGAAAAGGAAAAAGTGGCACCTTGACCGCGAGCCCGAGGAAGATTCCAGCGAAGGCAAACCAGGAGAGTTTGCCGGGCAAAAGGCCGCCGCCTTTGCCCAGTGCGGCCAGTTCGGCGAAGTCGAGCGTTCCCCGCACGAGAAAAATCCCGAGGAACGCCAGGAGCATCGCGACGCTGCCGAGGAAAGTGTAGAGGAAAAACTTGGTCGCGGCGCGGTCGCGTTGCGGGCCACCCCAGATCTTGATCAGCAGAAAGGCGGGCACCAGGCTCATCTCATAAAACAAAAACCAGAGGATAAAATTCTGGGCGCTGAACGTGCCGTAGAGCGCCGCCTGCATCACGAGCATGAGCGCGCAGAAGGCCCGCCCCCTTTCTTGCGCGAGAAGCGCAAAGGGGAAAAGGAGTGAGGTCAAAAGCAGGAGCAAAAGGCTCAGACCGTCGATCCCGACAAGCAGCTCGGCGCCGATCGCGGGGATCCAAACGTGGCGCGCCACCATCTGCAGTCCGATCGCGTTCGGGTCGAAGTCGCGCCAGAGCATCAGGGTAAAAAGGGCGGTGATGAGCGTGTTCCCGAGCGCGACCGGGCGCGCGTAATTCCTCGGCGCCACGCTGACAAAGAGCGCCCCCAGAATCGGGATAAAAATCAGCCCCGCGATCAGGTTAGCCATGCGTAGAAAAGAAGCAGGGCGAGCAGTCCCACTGCGAGAACGCCGAGATAGGTCTGAACCTGACCGGAATGCCGGGCCGAGATTAGGCGCCCGAACCCGCGCGCCATGCCGGACGCGTCATCCCCCGCGGCGTTGATCCCGCGCTCATCGAATCCCTTGCTCAGACCGCCTAACGACCCGCCGAGCACGCCGAATCCGCGGACGAGACCGTCCCAGAAATAGCGATCGAGCGCGTCGGAGAGCCGCGCCGCGAAACGCGCGGCGGCGAGAACCGTCCAGTCGTAAAGTTCATCGAGCCACATCCGGTTCTCAAGAAAACGGAAAAGCCAGGGCAGCCTTTGCTCGACCGGGTCGATCACGCCGGCCCGGCGATAAATCAGCACTCCCAACCCGATCCCAGCCGCGACCAGCGCGAGCGAGACAAACAAAATCGGCTGAATCAGTTGCCCCGAGTCGGCCGTTGCGCGTTCGCCCGATAAATAATCGTGCAACCACGGCCAGGCCGGAGTGAGCACGACGCTGAACGCCACTGTGCAGAGCGCGAGCACGGTCAACGGCCAGGTCATGACCGCCGGGCTTTCGTGCGCTCGCTCGGCCGCGGCGTGGCGCTGGCCGAAGAAGACGTAAATCATCTGCCGCGTCATGTAGAGCGCGGTCAGGACCACGCCCGCGAGCATGAGAAAATGCGGCGCGCGCGAGACGGTCCAGAGCGAAGTGGCGTGGAGGATTTCCTCCTTCGTCCAGGCGCCGGCGAAGAAAAGCGGCACCCCGCTCAACGCCATCATGCCCACCGCGTAGGTTAGAAACGTCACCGGCATGGGCCCGCGCAGACCGCCCATCCGGCGGATGTCCTGTTCCTCGTGGCAGCCATGAATGACCGAACCGGAGCCGAGGAAGAGGAGCGCCTTGAAAAAACCATGCGCGAGCAGATGCATGATCCCGGCCGCCACCCCGCCCACGCCTAACGACACCATCATGAGTCCGAGCTGGGAAACGGTCGAGTAGGCGAGGATGCGTTTGATGTCCCATTGCGCGAGCGCGATGAGCGCGGAAATGAGCGCAGTCACAACGCCAATCCAGACTACGACGACGAGTGAGGTGGTCGTGCCGCCGGGGACAGCGTCCCCGGCTACAGGCGCGCCTAACGAGAAGATGGGATAGACTCGCGCGACCAGGAAAACACCGGCCGCCACCATGGTCGCGGCATGGATGAGCGCACTGACCGGGGTCGGACCTTCCATCGCGTCGGGCAGCCAGACGTGAAGTGGAAACTGACCCGATTTCCCGACCGCGCCGCAAAAGATCAGGAGGGCCACGAAGGTAGCGCTCACGCCTAACGATAAGAGGCCAGTGTTTTCCAGGGCGCCGTTGCCACCATCGTAAAAAAGCAGCGTCCCGCTCCGGCCATACAGCCAGAGCATTCCGAGAAAGAAACCGATGTCGCCAATCCGCGTCGTGACGAACGCCTTCTTCGCCGCCGCGGCCGCGCTCGGCTTGTGAATCCAGAAACCGATCAGCAAATAGGAAGCGAGCCCAACCAATTCCCAGCAGATGAAGAGCAGGAGGAGGCTGTTCGCAATCACCACTCCGAGCATGGCGGCGGAGAAAAACGAGAGGTAAGCGAAGAAGCGGCCGAAATTTCTATCCGCCGCCATGTAGCCCACGCTGAAAACGAAAATGCAAAGGCTGACGAACGTGATCATGACGAGCATGACCGCGGCCAGCGGATCGAGGACGAAGCCGAGACGCAGCGCTTGTTCTCCGAAAGTGAACCAGGTGAAGTTGTGAAAGACGCGGTAGCCCGGAGTTGAGAGAGTCGGGGCAAAAGCCGCCAGCGAACAGATAAGCGCTACCACCTGGCCACCGATTGCCAGCCCGGCCGCCGCCTTCCGTTGGCTGTCGGGCAAACTCAGAATGATGAGCGACACGACCAGCGGCACAGCCGGAACCAGCCAGAGATGAGCGATGATCCAGCCGCTCATCCCTTCAGCTCATCCATCTGGTCGACGTTGGTCGTGCGGTAATGCCGGTAAACGGCGATGACGAGGGCGAGCCCTACGGCGGCCTCAGCGGCCGCGATCGCGATCGCGAAGATCGTCACCATCACGCCGGTGGGCGGCGCCGGTTGCGGAGCGAACCGCGAGAAAGCAATGAAGTTTATCCCAGCCGCTGCCAGCATCATCTCGATCCCGATGAGAATGAAAATGGCGTGGCGCCGGCTCAGCGCCGCGAGCAATCCAATGCAAAAGAGCGCCGCCGCAACGACGAGAAAGAGTTGGAGAGTCGGTGTCATCGCGCAATTTCTTTTCCGGGGAGCACGGGCTGCCAGCCCGTCGCATTGGGGGAGTTTCCCCCAATGCATTTTGCGCGCAGCGCAACCGATGGCCTGAGGCGAATGAAAGGCGAAGCTTTGAGCGATGTCCGGCGCAGGCTGCGCCGAACGACGGGCTGCCAGCCCGTGCTCCCCGGAAAAAGACTTCCGCTCATCGCTTTTCCTCCAGCACGAGGACCATCGCCCCGATGAGCGCGGCCGTGAGAAGCAGTCCGACGCATTGCAGCGGCCAGACGTAGTCGGTCATGAGTAGCTCGCCAATTCGTCGCACGGTCAGCGGCGCTATCGGCGACGCGGCCGTCGTCAGGTTGCTCGACCTCAGGATGGCCCAGACCAAACCGGCAAAGACTGCCAGCGCGATGACCGCGCCGCTCCAATGGAATCCACGATCCATTTCCGAATCCCGCCGGGTGAGGAGGATGGTAAAGACGATCAGGACCGCGACCGCTCCGACGTAAACGAAGACCTGGACCAATCCGACGAATTCCGCGCCTAACAAAAAGTAAAAAAGCGCCACCCCGACGAAGGAGAGCGCGAAACAAAGAGCGGCGTGGACCAGTTTCGGAAGCGTCGCCGCGGCCAGGGCGGCGGCCAGGGTCAGGACCGCGATGCAAATGAAGACGACGCTGTTCATTCGGCGTAGCGATAAGTGCGCGGAGCGAATTTCTTACTCGTCCCGAGAAGTCGAGAGAGAGCGAAATAGACCGCCAGAATCAGGCCTTCCGACCAGAGAAACCCGGCAAAACGGCGCCCCTGGTAATGCCAGAGGGCGGCCGCGATCACACAGGTAAAAGCCATCGGGAGCATGAATTTCCAGGCGAAATTCATGACCTGGTCGACGCGAGTGCGAGGCAAGGTCCCCCGGATCCAGATGAAGACGAAGAGGAGCACACCCAGTTTAAAGAAAAACCAGGCGTAAGACGGGATGAACTCGAGAAAGGGAAAAGGCGCGTGCCAGCCGCCGAGAAAGAGCGTCACGGCCAGGCCGCTGATGGCAAACATCCCGAAATATTCCGCGAGGAAAAAAGTCGCGTATTTGAAGCCGGAGTATTCCGTCATGTGACCGGCCACAATCTCGGACTCGCCTTCCGGCACATCGAAGGGCGTGCGGTTCGATTCCACCAGGCCAGAAATAAAAAACAAAAAGAAAGCGGTCCCGCCCCATGGGGTGAAGACAAACCAGCGCGGGAGAAAGCCGAAGGAGTAACCACCCTGCGCCGCGACAATGGCATCGGGGGTAAGGGATCCGACCACCATCACTACGGGCAAGACTGTGATAATGAGCGGCAGTTCGTAACTCACCATTTGCGCGATCGCGCGCATCGCGCCGAGCATGGAAAACTTGTTGTTGCTCCCCCACCCGGCCATGAACACGCCCACTTCCGTGGTCGAGCCGACGGCGAAGAAGAAGAGGATCCCGCCATCGATCGCGAAGGGCGTCATGTTCCGCCCGTAAGGGATGATGCCGAGGGCGAGAATCGCGGTCGCCGCAATCAGGATCGGGGCAAGAAAGTGCACCACCTTGTCGGCCCGAGCCGGCACGATGTCTTCCTTAATTAGCATCTTGATTCCATCCGCCGCCGGTTGCAAAAGGCCAAAGGGCCCGACGCGATTGGGCCCAAGCCTATTCTGGATCCGAGCCAGAATTTTTCGCTCGAAGAGCGACATGAGGGCGAAGAGCGAGAGAAAAACCGCGAGCAAGGCGCTGATGTTAAGCAGGCTGGAAACGATTTGACCAACCCACTCGGGCGCGCCCGCGAAGAGGAAAAGGATTTGTTGCTTCGCGTTGACGAAGATCTGATCGAGAAAACCGCGCACCTTGCGTTGAAGGAAAGCGAGGACTGCTTTCTGACGCAAGACATGAATGTTGCCGCCCCCGGCGATTCTCGCACCGCAGTGCGTGCGCAGAAATTTTGTTTCGTTCGGCGCGCGGAGACGCTATTGCTCATGACGAAATTGCAGCGCCCTTGGTTAGGGCAAAGGACAAATTCTATGAATGATGACGTTTTGGAACTCATGTCGCGGGTCAAGGCAAAGAATCCCGGAGAAGTGGAGTTCCACCAGGCAGTCGAGGAGGTGGTCGAGTCCCTGGTCCTCGTTCTCGAGCGCCACCCGGAGTATCGCGCGGCGAAAATCCTCGAGCGGATCATTGAACCGGAGCGTGTCATCATGTTCCGGGTCCCCTGGCAGGACGACAAAAACGTCATTCACATTAATCGCGGTTTTCGGATTGAGATGAACAGCGCCATCGGGCCCTACAAGGGCGGTCTCCGGTTTCATCCCTCGGTCAATCTCGGCATTCTGAAGTTCCTCGCCTTCGAGCAGGTCTTCAAAAACAGCCTAACGACCCTGCCGATGGGCGGAGGCAAAGGCGGATCCGATTTCGATCCGAAAGGAAAAAGCGACAACGAAGTGATGCACTTTTGCCAGTCGTTCATGTCCGAGTTGTCGCGCCACATCGGGCCGTATCGCGACGTGCCGGCGGGCGATATCGGAGTGGGCTCGCGCGAGATCGGTTACATGTTCGGCATGTATAAGAAACTGCGTAATGAGTTCACTGGCGTCTTGACCGGCAAAGGCATTGGTTGGGGCGGTTCGCTCATTCGTCCCGAGGCGACCGGCTATGGCGCGGTCTATTTCGCCGCCGAGATGTTGAACACGCGCAACGAAGATCTGGCCGGCAAAACCTGTCTCGTTTCCGGGAGCGGCAACGTCGCCCAGTACACGGTAGAGAAATTAATCGAGCTGGGCGCGAAGCCGGTCACGCTCTCCGACTCCAACGGCTACATCTACGACGAAGCGGGCATCACCCGCGAAAAACTCGCCTTCGTTATGGGGCTGAAAAATATCCGGCGCGGCCGCATCTCTGAGTATGCAGACAAATTTAAGGGCGCGGTCTACACCGCGGACGGCCCGCCGCTCGAGCACAACCCGCTCTGGGATCACCCTGCGCAATGCGCATTCCCGAGCGCGACGCAAAATGAAATCAGCGAAAAAGATGCGGAAAATCTGTTGCGCAACGGCGTCTACGTCGTCTCGGAAGGCGCCAACATGCCGACCATGATTGGCGGCATTCGGCGCTTCCTCGATGCCGGAATTCTTTTCGGTCCCGGGAAAGCCGCGAACGCCGGCGGGGTCGCCACTTCCGGTCTGGAGATGGCGCAAAACAGCATGCGTCTCACGTGGACGCGCGAGGAAGTGGACGCGCGCCTGCAAGGGATCATGAAGGCGATTCACAAGACCTGCCGCGCGACCGCGGAACGCTTCGGGACGCCGGGCAACTACGTCAACGGGGCCAACATCGGCGGCTTCCTCAAGGTCGCGAACGCGATGATGGACCAGGGGTTAGTCTAGCCGCCTGCGGCGGGAAATTCGAAATCCGAATGTCGAAATCCGAAACAAATCCGAAATCGCGAATGACGAGATGGGAACGCCGGCCGTTTTCATTTTTCAGATTTCGATATTGTTTCGTGCTTCGGTCCGCCTCAGGCGGATCGGATTTCGGATTTTTTCCTGCATGACTCCATCACCCTATTTTTTCCTCGTCATTTTTTGCGGCGTCGCGCTGATCTTTCCGGTCATGCCGCTGGCCCTGGCCTGGCTTTGGCGAAGATTTTTCCAACCGCCCAAACCGGGCCCGGCCAAGAACGCCACCTATGAGTGCGGGATCGAGTCGTTAGGCGAAGCGCAGATCCAGTTCCAATCCCAATTCTATCTCTACGCAATCATCTTCCTCATCTTCGACGTCGAATCGATTTTCCTCGTCCCGTTTGCGGTCGCCTTCACCGGTTTGCCGTTTGGCGCTTTCGTCGCGATTTTGATTTTCCTCCTCCTCTTGTTGGAAGGGCTGTTTTGGGCCTGGGGCAAAGGTTGTCTAAACTGGACGAAGTGATGGCGCCGCAAATCGACGAAGGACTTAAGGGCGAGCTGCAAAAGCAGGGCATCTGGGTCACCTCGATGCAGGAGCTCTATAATTGGGGCCGCAAGAATTCCATCTGGCCGCTCCAGTTCGGGCTCGCCTGTTGCGCGATCGAGATGATCGCCACCGCCGCCTCGCGCTACGACCTCGCGCGCTTCGGCGGCGAAGTTTTCCGACCTTCGCCGCGCCAGGCCGACCTCATGATCGTGGCCGGCACCGTGACCAAGAAAATGGCGCCGCAAATCGTTAGGCTCTACAACCAGATGCCGGACCCGAAATACGTCATCTCGATGGGTGCCTGCGCCATTTCCGGCGGGCCTTTCAAGCAGGGCTACAACGTCCTCAAGGGCATCGACCGATACATCCCGGTCGACGTTTACATCCCCGGTTGTCCGCCCCGGCCGGAGGCGCTGCTCCACGCTTTCATGGAATTGCAGCGCAAAATCGACGGGCAAAAACTCACTGGTCAGGGCAAAGCCGAATTCCTGAAGGAGAACACTCCGAGCGAGTATCCGATCCCGGCCTTTGGGGCGCACGATCTCGAGCCGCCGGCCAACCCGGATCTTTTTCACCCGCCCGCGATCGAGCGCGCCTAACGAATGGAGTCGCTGCTGACGCCGATCATGAGCCGGCTGGGCCAACCGCTCGTTTCTCAGGCGACGATGCTGGGGCTTACTACGAGGCCTTCGCCCCGCGTCGGCGAGGAATGGGCGCGCCCCGGGTTGTTCGCCAATCCGTCCCGCAGCGCGAGGAGGCCCCGGCGGATGCGGGCCTTGATCGTGCCGAGCGGTGCGCCCAGTTTTTGCGCAATCTCCGATTGGGTGAGGCCGCTGAAAAACGCGAGCTGAATCGCGACGCTTTGCGCCGCGGGGATTTCACGGAGCGCCGCGCGCACGCGTTTCCCTTCGTCCCGCTGCGTGAGGAGGTCATCGGCCGGGGCGACCGCTTTCGGTACTGTGATCGCGTTCTCGGTCGCGGCAGTTTCGTGGAGAGTGTTCCGCCGGTGGTTGGCTCGAGAGCGATCAATCGCTTTGCGGCGCGCAATCGTCACGGCCCAAGTGAAAACGGTGCCGCGTGCCGGATCGTAGGCGACCGCCTTCTTCCACAACTGCACGAAGACGTCCTGGAGCACGTCCTCCGCATCCTTCTGGTGTCGGAGGATTTCGAATATCATCGAGAACAAGGCGGGCGCGAGGCGCGCGTACAACTCGTGGAAAGCCGCCTCGCTGCCCGACGCGCAACGGAGCAGGATCGCTTTGTCCGCCGCATCACGTTCCATTTTCGTGATCGCATCGTGGCTCTCGGGCACGGAGGAGGGAGCGGGCTGATCGGGGAAAGCAGAACAGGAACTCAGGCATACCATGCATCTCCTGTAGAGAAAGCGGAGCCGAAGGATAATACTTCGTGGCTGTGGCCTGAGACCTTGGAGGCATGAGAACGCGCGCGAGGTCAGCCCTTCGCTGAGCGCGCCGGGCCCCATGCTCAGCGCGCGCTCGGGGGCGGAGCAACAGTGCGGGCCCGGGAACGCAGGCGCCGCTCGAACTGCGCGACGACGTTCACATACGCTTGCAACGCCGGAGCGCGGTCTTCCTCGCGCCAGGCGATCCAAAAGGGAGTGACGAGGGCGGGGCGGATGGGTCGAAAGACCACTTCCGGGTGCGGAATCTTCGCCACTGGCTCGGGCAAGAGCGCGATGCCCAGCCCACCGGCAACCGCTTGGATAACCGCCCGTTCCAGATCGGCTTCCTGGAGCACCCTGGGTTTATAGCCGGCCTGGCCGCAGCTCTCCAGAAGCCATTGCCGATAGCCGGGCCGGCTCTCTTCCGAGATGCCAAGGAAGAACATCGCCTCCAAGTCCCGGAGCTTGACGGTCGATCGGCGCGCGAGGTGATGGTTCTTCGGCAGGGCGGCGACCGTCTTGTAAGCTGCGATCCGGCGCGAGCGCAGGCCGCTTCGCTCCTGCACCGCCCACGATCCGAGAAAGCCCAGATCGATTTCGCCCTCGGCCAGAGCGCGCAGTTGGTCGCCGCAGGTCATGTCAAAAAGATGCACCGCCACCTTGGGAAAGATGCTTTGGAACGCCGCCAGCGTGGCCGGCAGGAGATCGTAGATGAGGGCGGCGACATAGCCGATGTTCAACTCACGTTTCTCGCCGCGGTCCAGGCGCTGGACCGACTCCACAATCGCCGTCCCGTGCGCGAGAACCCGTTTGGCGTCCGCGAGAAACGATTTTCCCGATGGGGTGAGCGCAACGCCGCGGCGCGACCGCTCGAGCAGGCGCACCCCGAGTTCCTCTTCGAGATCCCGGATCTGGCGGGAGAGCGAAGGCTGGGCCAAATGCAATTGCGCGGCGGCGCGGGTGAAGTTCAATGCTTCTCCGACCGCAACGAAATAGCGTAAATGGCGAAACTCCATAGAGAGGACAGGGCAATCTCCCTTTTTGCCGTCCGAGAGCAAGCGCCCGCCGGTCGATTTTGTCCGTTACCGTACAAATTGGATTTTGCGCCCCCGCGGACACGCCACTGTCCGGCACCGTACAGAGCATTTTCCTTTTTTGACTCTGGGCAAGGCGTCCCCGATGCATTGGCGGCAGCATCGCATCGAGCCTCTCCTTCCGATCGTAGGTTAGCCGCCCGCAGATGCGGTTCTCTATCATGTCAAAACAGCGCCCAAGCAGATGAAAGCGAATTCCCACCCGCGAAACGGCTTTCGCAATAAAATTCTGAAACGATTGCCCGCGGCCGTGATCGGGCGTC
>JBBPZS010000032.1:0-18297 GCA_038198605.1 Chthoniobacterales bacterium
CCCCCGCGCCGCACTGTGTCGGGGCGGCCGAGCACTGCGCCGCCGGCCCCGGCCGCCGGTCTCGGGCCCGGCCGCCCCCCCCGCCCCGCCCCCCCCCCGCCGCTCCCCAGAGAAAAATCTCCTAACGAGTCTCCGCCGCGAGCTTGCGCGCGTAGGCCAGGGTGTCGATTGCGTCCGGCGTTTTGTCGCGCCGGATCGCCTTGATCCGAGGAAAACGCAGCGCCAGACCGCTCGCGTGCCGCTTGCTCGGCTGGATGGAATCGAACGCGATCTCCAGCACCGTGTCCGGTTTCACTTCCAGATAGCGCCCGCGATCGCGGACCGTGTTCCGGCGGAAATGCTCGGTCAGTTCCGCGATCTCGACATCGGTCAGGCCGCTGTAGGCTTTCCCGATCGGGAGCAACTGCCCGCTCTCCTCATCCCGCACCGCGAACGTGTAATCGCTCAGGACATGATTGCGTTTGCCGTGGCCCAACTCCGCCGCCACCACCACGACATCGAGCGTGGCCAGCTCCTTTTTCAACTTGAACCAGGAAAGCCCGCGTCGCCCCGGGGTGTATTGGCTCTCCGGGTCCTTGATCATGAGCCCTTCGTTCAAACGCCGTCGCGCCATTTGAAAAGCGGTTTCGATCTCCGCGGCCGAGTGCGCCGGCGAAACCTCCGCGACTTGGAACTGTGGCGGCATCGTTAGGCTGCGGAGCAACTCGCGCCGTTCACGCAGCAGCGTGCGCAGGAGGGAGCGGCCATTCAACCAGAGCAAGTCGAACGCGACGTAAACCACCGGCACATCGGCCGCCGGGGCGGCGAACAAATCGGCGCTGTCGCTTTTGCGCCCGAGCCGCTTTTGCAGATCGAAAAAGGTCAGCTTCTTCCCGTGCTCGAAAGCCATGATCTCGCCATCGAGAATGACCTCCTCGGCAAAGCCGCGGGCCCGTTCCGCAATCTCTTCGAACTGCCCCGTCACCCGGCGCAGATCGCGCGAGAAGATCTCGACCCGCTCCCCGCCGCGATGGAGCTGGGCCCGGATGCCATCGAACTTGTCCTCCACGTAAATCGCATGCATCCCATCGATCGCATTACTCCCATGAGAGCCATGAGACGGATGAGATTCATTTGCGAAGCGCGCCCAGATCGCTTCCGCCGTCGGCTCCGGGCTGGCCAGCATGGATTTAATCGGGCGAAAGAGCGTCAGCTCGGCCTGATCAAGTTCCCTGCGCGCGGCGAGAAGCGCGGTCTGGCCGATATCGCCTAACAACATGTGGGCCTCCTTCAATTCCTCGAGCGAAGCCTCGAAAGCGCGCGCGATAGCTTCCTCGACCAGGCCTTCGCGCAGCCCGATCCGGAGGTCGCCGGTCAGGATCTTGACCACATACTGGGCCTCGAGCGGCGAAAGTTTTTGCAGCCGCGCCTGGAGAAGCTCGGTTTTGGCGACCGGGCCGCGCGCCTTGTGTAGGGCCTCGAAAAGAGCGAGCGCTTCGCCTAACGAAAAGGGCTCGGGGGTGGTCCGGCCCTCGAGCGCTTCGCGCGCCGCCTTGCTCGCGTCGCCGTGGGTGCTCGCGATCTGGCGCATCTCGGCGTTGCCGCGGCGGCTGGCGCCGAGGAGAGCACGGAAGATGATGGCCCAGCCGGTTTGCAGGGTGCGCTGATCGGTTTGGGCAAACGGTTTGCCGGTCAGAAAAGTGGATGCGATGCGGAGCTGTTCGGCTTGAAGGCCGCGCAGGTAGTCGGAGAGCAGGCGGATTTTTTCCAGCTTGGCCGGAGTGTCCGCGATCGCTTCGCCGAGGTCGGCAAAAGTGCGGAATTCGGAGACGACTTGGGCGCTGCCCGAGTCGAGCGGCGGGGCGCCGCTCGCAGCACGCGAGGCGCGTGCGCTCCCCGGAAGGGGAGCCGAGCGCAGTGTCAGCTCCATCTGGTTCTGTGCGCTCAGGGCCCAGGCTTCGACTCCGCGTTCGCGCAGGTCCCGCGCGAATTCCGCCGCGAAGCCGTGCAGGGTGAGGACGCGCTTCGGTTGCACCAGCTCGACGTAACGCAGCAGGTCGTCGTAATCGGCATGGTCGGAGAGAGGAAAGGCCGCGTCGACCTGGTAGCGGTAGATCGCGTTCGGCTCCACCGCCCAGCCGCTGATCATGGCGACGCGCTTGTTCTTCAGCCCTTGGACCATGCGGGAACGGGCCACGCTCGGGGGAGCGATCAGCACCTTGCCTTCGAGCGCTTTCGCGTCGTAGCGATGATAACGGCAGAAAGCCTGCCCAAACTGCTCGTAAATTCGCGTCATGCGATAAACCGAGCCGTGCAGCATCGGCTCCAGATCGGCTTCCGCGAGGGAGCAGAGAATCTCCTGCGCTTTGCCTAACGAATAGCCGAGGAGGATCGGCGTCGCCCCTTCCTCCAGCGCTTCCCGGCAAAAAGCGACGATCTGTTGCACCACTAGTTCGGTAGGCGGGAGGCGGTAGCGCGGCAGCCCGTAGGTCGTCTCCATGATGAGGGTGTCGGCCTGGCGCCATTCCGTCGCCTCCGCGGAACGGCCGGGGCGGAGTTTGAAGTCGCCGGTGTAGAGCAGACTGTCCACGTCGGTTTGGAGAAAAAACTGGGCCGAGCCGAAGATGTGGCCGGCGGGAAGAAGCGTGATCTCGAGGCCGCGCACAGTGGAGGGCTGGTTGAAAGGCAGCACGTGTTCGTGCCGTTCGCCCGGGAGTCGGGCCTGCATGAGGCGCGAGGTCCGCTCCGAGACGACGATCTCGTCATGGGGCGCGATGTGATCGCTATGGGCGTGGGAGACGAAGGCAAACGGCTTCGCGTCCCACGGATCAAGCCAGATCTTTTCGTTAGGCAAATAAACCCCGCGCTCGTACTGAACCGAAATCACGGCGGAAAATAGCGGCATCGGTGGAAGCGCGCGAACGCCTCCGCAAATCGTAATCGTGCTCGTGCTCGATCAGTTGGTTTTCGATCACGAGCAGGAGCACGAGCACGAGTGGGAGCAGACAGGAGGGAAATTGACACCGGGGCGCTCCTCCGGTTTGATGCACCCGTTGTGAGAATCCTGCTGGCTGCCCTTTGTCTTGTGCTCGCGAGTTGCGCCGGGGCGCCGCCCAAGCCTTACCAGGTCGAGAAACCCCGCTCCCTGCCTCTCGCGCTCGAGAAAGATTTCGAGTTTCGGAAGGTGAAACAATATTTCCTCGATCCGATGGCGCGGCAGATCAACGGGCAGATCGACGCCTCGGTCCGCTTCGAAAAAGATTATCGCATGTTCGGCGCCATCACCGCCCTCGATCAGCGCCAGCGTTTTGGCAATTATTACGACTTCTTCTGGGTCGCGCGCCGGACGGCCGATGTGCGGGTGCGGCTGGAATACCGGCAGGAAAAGCTGCACGCCTTTGTCCAGGCGCGGGAGGCGCAGTATCCCGGGGCGCGAGGGCATTACCGGACAGAATTCGCCGTCATTGGGGACGACTTTGTCGACGACGGGCGGGTCATCGCCTGGCGGGCATCGCTCATCGTGGACGGCCGAATCGTCGCCGTGCGCCGATCCTATCTATGGGAGTAGGCCGCGGCCGGCCAGCACTCCCGTCTCATGCAGACGCATTCGTTAGTCCGTTCGCGCGCCGGCGAAACATCAACCCCTGAGACGGCCCGCCTCCGCCCCGACCAGCCCCGCGGGGCCGGGTTGGCACGAGCAGGCGTCATTGACAGTCTCTCGCGAAATTTTATCTTTAGTTAGTCGTGCAGTCCTCGATTCAAGTAGGCCTCAACGGTCCCGTGGTGTGGGTCCGGGTGGCAGGGCGAGGCAGCTTCCTCAACAGTGGCAGCTTGAAGGATTTTGCCCGCGAGATGGTGAATAGAGGCCATCGTGAATTCGTCTTCGACTTGGAGGAATGCGTGATGATGGATTCGACTTTCATGGGGACGATGGCGGGGATGGCGCTGCACCTGAAGGAACTGGGCGAGGGCCGGGTGCATGTGATTCATTGCGGCGAACGCAGCCACGAACTGCTTTCCGGGCTGGGACTCGACCAGATCTTCGACCTTCAGGCCAACGGGGAGGAAGCGCCGCGCTGCGAGGCGCTCTCGAAAAGCAACGGCGAACCGGCAGAGAAAACGACGGCGGCGAAACGCGAGCAGGCCGGGACCATGCTCGAAGCGCACGAAGCGCTCTGCGAAGCGGCGCCGAAGAATCTGACTCGGTTTAAAGACGTCCTCGATTACCTGAAGCAGGATCTGCAACACGAAAGCCCAGCGAAGTAATCTCGCTTCGCTGCCATGCGCTTTCTTTTTTTCGGGCTCCTTGTCGCGTCGCTCCTCGGGTGGTTGCTCACTTATCAGCGACAGCGCTGGCGCATCCGCCAGCTCGAGCGCTCGAACGAGGAAATTCAGGTCGAGGAAAATCTCGTCTTCGATTTCTTGCACGGCCTCGGCGAAGCCTTTCGCGATGTCATCCGGCCGCACGACCTGCACCGGCTGATCGTTGAAAGCTCGGTCCGCATTCTCGATGCGCATGGCGGGGCGCTTTATCTCGTCGACCGCACCGGCTCGCGGTTGAAGCCGGCTTTTCTTTCCAAGGGCTGCCCGCCACTCGTGGCCGTGCCGGACCGGATCCTGCAACAGGCCACGACCACGCCGGTGGCGCTCGATAGCTTTCTCCGTTCCCACATGATCGAAGCCGGCGAAGGGCTGCTCGGCAGCGCCTGGAAAACCGGCGAGGCCATGCATCTAACCGATGTCCAGCATGTCCCGGAGCTGGCGAAATTACGCGAGAGCGCCTACGGCACCACCTCCGTCATGGTCATCCCCCTCCTCTACGGACGGCAAAACATGGGCGTCCTCGCGCTCGCCAACGGCCCCATGAGCGCGCCCTTCTCCGCGAGCGAGTTTGTCGTCTTCAAATCGATCTCCGAGCAGTCCGCCTTCGCCCTTTACAACGCCATCGTTTACTCGGAAGCGAACGAGAAAAAGCGGCTCGACCACGACCTCCAGATCGCGCGCGACATTCAACGCATCCTCCTCCCTTCGAAGCCGCCGGCGATCGAGGGCTTCGACATCGCCGGCATCAATATCCCGGCCCGCCAGGTCAGCGGCGATTATTTCGATTACATCAAGGTCGATGACGAGCGCCTCGGGGTCGTCATCGCCGACGTCTCGGGCAAGGGCGTGCCCGCCTCGCTCATCATGGCCATCTGCCGCAGCGTCCTGCGGGCCGAAGCGCGGCTCGGGCAGTCGCCGGCCGAGGTCCTGAGCAAGGTCAATCGCCAGCTTTACCCCGATATCAAGGAGGACATGTTCATCAGCATGGCCTACCTCATTTTGAACCATAAAACCAACAATGTGACCCTCTCCCGCGGCGGGCACGACGCGCCCCTGCTTTACCGTGCCGCGACCGGCGAAGTGGAGATTTTGAAGCCGCCCGGCATGGCCCTCGGGATTGACAGTGGAGACGTCTTCGATAGGATAACCGGCGACCTTTCCGTCCCCCTCCAGACCGATGATTGCCTCGTCCTTTACACCGACGGCGTCACCGAAATGCTGGACGCGGATGGAGACGAATTTGGCCCCGAACGGATGCACCGCTCGATCCGGGCGAGCGCCAGCGAAGGAGCCCAGGGAGTGATCGCCCGCTTGATCGACGACGTGCGCAACTTCGCCGGGGGCCACCCACAGAACGACGACATCACTTTGATTGCAGTGCGAAAGACATGAAACATTCCAAAACTGACCGCCGGCAAATCCCCGTGAGCGACGAGGCCCAGCCTAACGACGCGCCCGAGAGCCGCGGCGCCCAGACCGCCGTCGCGCCCGACCCGGGGAGCGAGAACGGCGAGCAAGACCCGACCGCGAGCCTCCAGGCCGATCTCGATCGTTTCCGCGATCTCGCGCAACGCACCCAGGCCGATTTCGAGAATTACAAAAAGCGCACCGCCCGCGAAAAAGAAGAGTCGATCAAGTACGCCAACAGCTCGCTCCTCGAGCGCCTGATCGCGATTATCGATAATTTCGAGCTCGGTCTTTCCGCGGCCAAGAGCGAAGGCGAGAAATCCCCCATCTACGCCGGCATGAGTATGGTCCTGAAACAGCTGACCGATTTCCTCGGCGACAACGGCCTCCAGCCGATCGACGCCGAGGGACAAAAGTTCGACCCCAACCTGCACGAAGCCATCGCCCACGAAGCGAGCGACGTAGTGCCGGAAGAAGTCGTCATCCGGCAAATGCGGCGCGGTTACAAAATGAAAGACCGCCTCCTGCGGCCCTCCAGCGTAGTCGTCTCGAGCGGCCCCGTAGCCTAACGACGCTCCTAATCCTGCTCCTGCTCTTGCTCCTAATCCCATTCATTCCAACAGCAATCTCGAAGAGAGAGCAGGATTAGGAGCAGGAGCAGGATTTTAGATTTTCCGATGACCACCAAGCGCGATTACTACGAAATTCTGAGCGTCGAGCGCAACGCTTCCGGCGACGAGATCAAGCGCTCGTATCGCAAACTCGCGGTCAAATTTCACCCCGATAAAAATCCCGACGACCCGCACGCGGAGGAGCAGTTCAAGGAGCTGGGCGAAGCCTACGACGTCCTCATGGACGAACAAAAACGCGCCGCCTACGATCGCTACGGTCACGCTGCCTTTGCCCAGGGCGGGCGCGGCGGCGGCTTCCACGATCCCTTCGATATCTTTCGCGAAGTCTTCAGCGGCGCCGCCGGTGGCGGCGGAATTTTTGAGACCTTCTTCGGTGGCGGCGCCGCCCAGGCCGACGGCAGCCAGCGCGGGAGCGATCTGCGTTACGACATGCAGATCACTCTCGAGGAAGCCGCTTTCGGAGTGGAAAAAGAGATCGAGGTGCGCAAGCCCGACGCCTGCGACAAGTGCGACGGCAGCGGCGCCGCCAAAGGCTCGCGCTCCGTCACCTGCCCGGTCTGCCGCGGCCGCGGCCAGGTCGTCAGTGCGCGCGGATTTTTCCAGGTCTCCCAGACCTGCCCGCGCTGCCGCGGACTCGGCGAAGTGATCGAGCGACCGTGCGACGCCTGCGACGGCGAAGGCCGGGTCGACAAGACCAGCCGGATCAAAATCAAAATCCCTGCCGGGATCGCGCACGGCTCGCGCCTCCGCTCCACCCGCAATGGCGAAGCCGGCATCCGCGGCGGCGCGCAGGGCGACCTCTACATCGTCGTCCACGTCAAGGAGCACGCCATCTTCCAGCGCGAAGAGGACAACCTTTATTGCGAAGTGCCGATCTCCTTCGCCACCGCCGCGCTCGGCGGCGAAGTGCCGGTCCCGACCCTGGAAGGAAAAGCCAGCCTCAAAGTGCCCGCCGGCACCCAGGGCGGACAAAGCTTTCGGCTCAAAGGCAAAGGCGTGATCCACGTCAACAGCCGCGAGCGGGGCGACCTCTTCGCCAAGCTCCTGGTCGAAGTGCCGAGCCGGTTGAACAGCGAGCAACGCCAGAAGCTGGAAGAATTCGCCGCCCTCTGCGGAGACGACAACACCCCGCTGCACAAAAGCTTCTTCGAGCGGGCCAAGGAATTCTTTCGCAGTGACGAGTCATTGTAGGGCGGGCGCTCCGCCTGCCCAATTTCAGAATCGCGGCAGGCGACGCGCCTGCCCTACAATCATCGATGCACCGCGTTTACAGCGCGCCTAACGACTGGCCGTCCGGCACCCTTACCGGCTCCGAGGCGCAGAGGGCATGCAAGGCGAGCCGGAGCGGGCTTGAATTTTTAGCCCGGAGGCGTCATTCTTGACCTATGCCCGGCATCGCTCCACCCCTCTTACGGTCGAGGATTACAAGATTCTCCCTGAAACCGGACCGCGTTACCAACTCATCGAAGGAGACCTCTACCCCGCCCCTGCTCCAAATCGTTACCATCAGGATATTTCACGCAACCTCGTGTACATCCTGCTCGAATACCTGGAAGACCATCCCATCGGCATACTCTACCACGCCCCCTTCGACGTTTATCTCGATCAGCACAATGCCTTCCAGCCTGACATCGTGGTCGTCCTCAACCGCAGCCTTGGCATCCTGACCGACGCCGGCGCGGCCGGCACCCCGGAGTTCGTGGTCGAGATCCTTTCCCCAAAAACCGCCCGGCTCGATCGTGTTCACAAGCTGCGCGTCTACGCTCAGACCGGAGTGCAAGAGCTCTGGATCATCGCGCCAGAAAACCGGACGATAGAAGTGTTCCTTCTCGGCGAGAACGCGGTGGAACCGGCCCAGGTCCACGATGCTCAGGCGCGTTTTGGTTCCGCCCATTTTCCGGGCTTGGAATTCGACGCGGCCAGGATCTTCGCGCGTTGAATCCGGGAGCGCGCGAAAGAATTCTTTCATTAATTGTAGGGCGGGCGCTCCGCCTGCCCAGTTTCAGAATCGCAGCGGGCGAGGCGCCCGCCCTACAATCACCCGATGCATCGTTTTTATCTCGCCCCTGACGACTGGCCCGCCGCCACCCTCACCGGGTCCGAGGCGCACCACGCCCGAAGCGTCCTTCGGATGCAGCCCGGCGATCGCGCCGTCCTCTTTGATGGCCGCGGCCGCGAAGCCACCGCCGAGGTCGTTTCGCTCGATTCCGGCGCCGTGCAGTGGCGCGTCCTGCAGGAAGCCGTCACCCCGCCGCTCCGCGCCCGCATCACCCTCGCCCAGGCCATTCCGAAGGGGAAAAACATGGACCTGATCGTGCAGAAAGCGGTCGAAATCGGGGCGGCCGAGATTTTTCCGCTCCTCTCCGATCGCACCGTCGTCCAGCTCGACCCGGAGAGCGCGGCCCAGAAACAGGCCAAGTGGCAGACGGTCGCGCTCGAGGCGGCCAAGCAATGCGGGCAAAACTGGCTCCCGCAAGTCCACCTCCCGCGCACGCCGAAGGATTTCTTCCGCGATGTAGAGGCGGGCGTGTCGCCCGCAAACCCCAGCGTCTCGCCTGCAATCCCGAGCGGCTCGCCCACAATGCCGAACGGCTCGCCCAACGAAGCCGCCCCTCTGCGCCCGGCACGGGCGCCGCTACACTTTGACCTGCGGCTCATCGGCTCGCTCCAGCCGGGCGCTCAGCATTTGAAAAAGATCCTGGCCGATTACGCCGAGGGACACGCCGGGGCGCGACCGGAGCGGGTCCTCATGCTGATCGGGCCGGAAGGCGATTTCACCCCGGCCGAGATCGCGCTCGCTCGTTCCCACGGCTGCGCGCCGCTCACCCTGGGCCCGATCATCCTGCGGGTCGAGACGGCGGCGATTTATTGCCTGAGCATCCTCTCCTACGAGCTGCTCGGCGAACGTTAGGTCGGCATGTGGGCAACAAAAAACCCGCGCCATCAGGCGCGGGTTTTCGCGAAGATCGAAGGTCCGTTAGGCGCGACGACGGCGCAGGAAACGCTGCCCGCAGAAGAGCAAGCCAACGCCGAGGAGCATGTAAACCGAAGGCTCGGGGACGGCACCCAGGCTGAAGTCATCAACGGAAACCCCGTTGTCAGACCCTGACGCATCGGTCGTGAGCCAGCTGAAACCAAAAGTCGCGCCGTTTGCGATCGAAAGACCGGAAAGAGTCAAAGTGATCGGGGTTGACGTGGGTGTTCCGTTCGTTCCCGTGGCGCTACCAGTGAAATCCGCATTGTCGACGGCCGTGACGCCAGCAAGAGCGCCAGTTCCTGATAGGTCCCAGCCGCTGGTGTTGGCATAACGCCATTGCTCGTAATTGAAGGCCACCACCAGATCCGTAAGTGTGGATCCGGTATTGTTCGTGAAGTTCACTGAAAGCGTGATGTTTCCCGGCTTTCCGCTGCGGATGGCACCGAAGGAGTTCTCGCCGGCAGTCCCAAACGCCCATGCGCCGCCGGTTGCAGATGTTCCGGTACCGACGCCGTTATAAGTTGATGTCCCGGAAAAGGCAAAAGCCCATCCCGCGGGAACCGAAACCGAAGTCCCGACGAAGCTATTCGCATTTTGAGTATAGGGAGTGCCCGTATAACTAATCTGCGCCTGCGCCGCTGCAGACATTCCCGCCACGAGGGCGACCGTTAATGCGATTTTACTTAGTAATTTCATCCAAAAATTCCGCTGTTTTCTTGCCGATTTGGTCTTCTGAAGCGCGCCGACCATGTCAGGCGGCCCGGAGGATGACAAGACTTTTTTTGCCTGAGGCTGAAGATTTTTCCCTGAACAGTTAACCGGTGCCCGGACGCACTCATTCCCAGGTTATCAGCCCTCATTCGCCAAGGCCGCCCTCTCATCGATGGCCTCCCTTCAGGCCAGCCTTTTTCGGCTCTCGGACCGTCCGTTGGCCACGGTTATCGGTCGGTCGGCTCGATTATTGGTGCGGTTAGTCAGTTATGGTGTGTTGGGCGCGGCTATCGGCGTGCGGCGCCGTTACCAGCGCGAGTAGTGCGCTTCGCCGGGCTAACCACACGGTTAGCCCGGCGAACAGACGCTCTTTGTTGCGAGTGCCTCCCGCGTTCGCACCGGATGCGATGCGGAGTTCGTCGATGAGCCGGGCGGCGCCGGCCAAGGTCTCTACCGGCGTTTCTTGCTTGTGCTCTTCCCGCGGGTCGAGGAGCCAGCGCTCTTCTTCGCCCGGGCGGGCGAGGACTTCGTTCTGCTGGTCTTCTTCGCGGCAGTTTTCTTCGCCGGGGATTTCTTTGCGGTGGTGGATTTCTTCGCGCCTCGGCTCTTCGACCTGCCAGGAGTAACCGATTTCAGGACGCGTTTGGCCGCGGGCAAGGCTGCCTTGGCAGTTTTTACGACGGCCTTTGTCCCGGCCTCGGGGATGAGCGGCTTGTTGTCCTGGGCCCGCTTGCCGAGGACGGCGCCGATGACGCCGCCGACGACCGCTCCCATCGGGCCAGCCATGGCGCCGACGACTGCGCCGGTGGCCGCGCCGGCCGTCGATTTGGAGACGGGCGGAATGTCGATGTTGCGATCGGAGGAGGATTGTGTGGTTTGCGATTTCTTTGCCATAGGATTTTTCGTCTGCGCTGCCGCGGCGCGGTTTATTCCGGCCGGGTTATGCACTGAAATCGGCGCTCCTCCTGCGCGCGGCGGTTTCCTTGCCTAACAAAAAAAGCGCCCCGGTTTCCCGAGGCGCTTTTCGTAAATTATTGGTTGTTTGGTCTAGCGTCCGCGACGCGAACCGCCGTCCCGGCGTCCGCCGCCACCACCACCGCCGCCGTAGCCACCACCGCCACCGCCGCCGTAGCCGCCGCCACCACCACCGTAGCCGCCACCGCCGCCGCCGTAGCCGCCACCGCCACGACCTCCGCCGCCGCCGCCACCCGGGCGGGCTTCACGCGGACGCGCTTCGTTCACGGTCAAAGGCCGGCCTTCGACGGTCTTGCCGTTGAAGTCGGTAATGGCCTTTGTTGCGTCAGCTTCCGAGCCCATCGTGACAAAGGCGAAGCCGCGCGATTTGCCGGTGAATTTGTCCTGCATGAGAGTGACTTCCTGGACTGCGCCGGCTTGGGCGAAGAGGTCCTGGAGGTCCGTTTCGGTGGTGTTGAAGGAGAGATTTCCAACGTAGAGTTTGGTGCCCATCTGAATATTTTCTTTAATTGAAACGCTGCTCGGTCACTGTTCCCGCTCATCGGATTTCAAATCGCCACTGATCAACTCACCTGACAATTCACCAACGCCCAGAACGGCTATTTCTGGCGGCTATGTAAGGTAGGTCGGGAGCCAAAGCAAGCGGAATAAACGCAGCGCGCGCCGCCCCTTTCCACACAGGGATCGACCACGGATTACACGGATTTCACAGATCAGAAAAAGGGTCGGCTTGGGACTCTTTTTTCATCCGTGTCATCTGTGTATTCCGTGGTTCCTCTGAAAAATCCTGGGCAGCGAAATCGACCACGGATCACGCGGATTTGAAGGCCCGGCCGTTGCTTCGCATCCGTTACGGCACAGATCAGAAAGAGAGACCGACTCGGGCCTTTTTCTTCATCCGTGTCATCTGTGTAATCCGCGTTCCTTTGAAAAAACCCTGGGCAGGAGATCGACCACGGATGACACGGATTTCACGGATTAGAAAGTCAGACCGACTCGGAGCTTTTTCTTCATCCGTGTCATCTGTGTAATCCGTGGTTAGTCTTTGAAGAAATGGCGGCTAAAAATATTCGCGAGAAGGGACAGAGGCGCGTCGCGGTCGTGGCGGCGGGTATCGTGAGCCCGCTCGGCGCCGGCTTCGGCCCGACCCGGGCGGCTTTGCGCGAAGCGCGCGACTGCGTTTCGCCGGTAACGCGATTCGAAGTCGGGCAATGCCGCTGCTCGACTGCCGGGCAGGTGGCGGATGAATGGCTGGCGGCTTTTCTGCCTAACGACCGGAAGACGCGTCGGCTCCACCGCGCCTCGCACATGATGATCGCCGCCCTGGCCGAGCTGCTCGAGCAGGCACCCGAGTTCCGCCCCGAGCTGACCGTGGTCGGGACGACCAGCGGCGGGATGAGTTTCGGCGAGCAATATTACCGCGTCCTCCAGGAACCGGGCGCGAGGACGCGCGCGACCCCGACCTGGATCGCCAATTACCCGCCGCAGAAACCGGCGGTCGATGCCCTGGAGGCTTTTGCCCTAACGAGCCCGTGCCAGGTGATCGCGAACGCCTGCGCCTCGGGCACGAACGCGATCGGGCACGCCTTCGAATGCATCCGCTCCGGCCGCTACCAGCGCATCCTGACCGGCGGCTACGACGCCATTTCTGAGCTCGTCTTTGTCGGCTTCGATTCGCTCCAGGCGGCGACGCCGGAGAAATGCCGGCCTTTCGACGGCGCCCGCAGCGGGCTCGTTCTCGGCGAAGGCGCGGCCCTGCTCGCGCTGGAAAATCTCGAAATGGCGGAAGCGCGCGGAGCGAAAATCCTGGCCGAGATCACCGGCTATGGCATTTCGACCGATAACCATCACCTGACCCAGCCGCATCCTTCCGGGAGCGGTCCGCGCCAGGCGATGGAGCGCGCCCTACAGAGCGCGGAGCTGGCGCCGGGTGCGATCGATTACGTCAACGCTCACGGCACCGCCACGCCCTTCAACGACGCCGCCGAAGGCAAGGCGATCGCGGAGCTGTTCGGACGGGTCCCGGTCAGCTCGACCAAGGGGATGATGGGCCATTCGTTAGGCGCAGCCGGCGCGATCGAGGCCGTGCTTACGATCGTGGCCCTGCGCGACGGCTTTCTCCCGGCCAACATCAACTTCCGCGTCTCCGATCTCGGAATGGACCTCGACATCGTGGCGAACAAGGTGCGCCCAGCCAAAGCGGGGCGGGCGCTTTCCAACTCCTTCGGCTTCGGCGGCACGAACGCCTCGGTCGTGATCGAGACGCGCCCGGCATGAGTTTGCGCCTGGCCGGCCTGGGATTGGTCACACCGCTGGGGAGCAGCCTCGACGAAGTCTGGGCGAAACTGCGAGCCGGTGAAGAAGCCAGCCCAGGCACCGTCCAAAGTTCGTTAGGCGGGCGCAAGGATTGCACTACTTTTGCCGTGCCGCCGGCCGCGGTCGCGGAAGCGGCCCGGCAACCGCGCCTGCGCCGCTCGAGCGCGATCTCGCGCTTCGCGGTCGTGGCCGGGTTGAGCGCGCTGCGCGATGCCGGGCTGGCCCTGGACGAAACGAGCGCGGGCCGGACCGCGCTCATTTTCGCGATCTCCAACGGCGGGGTCATTTACACCAAGCGCTTTTATCACGAGATCGTGCAGTCGGGCGCGGGGGCGGCCAGCCCGCTCTTCTTTCCCGAGACGGTGTTCAACGCGCCGGCCAGTCATCTCGCGGCCATTCTCGGCATCACCGGCGCCAGCTACACGCTGGTCGGCGACGGCGCAGTCGGGATCCTGGCGCTGCGGATGGCGGAAGACCTGATGGCGAACCCGGAACTGGATCGCTGTCTCGTGGTCGGGGCGGAGGAAGCGGATTGGTTGCTCTGCGATGCTTATCGCAAGTGGCGTTTGCTCCGGGCGGCGCCGCCGATCGAGCCTTTCGCGAAGCCGCCGCGGGGAATGATCCTGAGCGAAGGCGCGGGTGCGGTCCTGCTCACGCGCGAGGGCGAGGTGATGCTCGAACAGGTTTACCCGGGGGGAAATTTTGCGCGCCAAAGTGAACTCGCCGGACAATTGGACCTGATCGGGAAGGAATTGCCTAACGAGGCGCCGACCGACGTCTGGATCGCGAGCGCGAACGGGACGTTCATCGATGAAGCCGAACGCACCATGGCGGCGAAACATTTCCCGGCGGCGGCGGTTTACAGCGCCAAGCCGGCGCTGGGGGAAAGCGTGGCTGCGGGCGCGGTCTGGCAGGTGATCTGCGCCGCGCAGGCGTTGCGGCGGCAGGAACTGCCGCCGCTCCTGCATGCCCCGGCCGAGCTTGGCCTAACGACCGCACGAGAACCGGGCGCGACCCCGTGGCAGCGCGCCATCGTCACCACCTGCGGACTGAACCAGCAGGTCGCCGCGCTCGCGCTCCGGTTGTAGACGCTTCGCTCTGCGAAGCGCGGGGGAAAGCGCGGTTCGGGGACTGATCGACGGGTCGACGTCGATACCCGCGTTTCGCAGAGCGAAACGTCTACATCGCGGTTCGCGAGGGAGATGCTCGGCAAAGCGAAATGTCCACCGGCGGAGCGCGCCCGCGCGAGCCCGCTCCGGCTTTTCACTTTGCAACGGCATCCGCCCACCGCTACCTTCGGCGCCGCGATGCGTAAGCCGGTTCTTTTGCTCCTTTTCCTGCTCCTCGCTGGTCGCGCGGTGGCGCGGGATTTGGAAGGGCCCGGCGCCCTCCCGATTGAGATCAATTCCACCGGTCAGACGACCTACGAGAACGGCCTCGCCACTGCCCGCGATAATGTCGCGATCCACTTCGGCGACACCGACATTTACTCAGACTTCGCGCAATACGACCAGGCCAAGCGCACGGTTTTTCTCAAGGGCCACGTCCGCATTTATCGCGGCACTTCGCTCTATATCGGCGAGCAGGCGACCTACAACGTCGACACCAAGTCGATCGACGCCATGGCGATGCGCTCCGGCACTTATCCCTACCTCCTCTCGGGTCAGACGGTGACGAGCGCCTCGGACGAAGAATACCAGGTCAAAACCGGCACCTTCACGACGGATGATTCCGAGCACCCGGACTTCCACCTCAACGCCCAGAGCGTGAGGATTTATCAGAACGATCGGGTCATTTTCAAAAACGTGACTTTCTACATCGGGCAGGTGCCGATTTTCTGGTGGCCTTATCTCTACCAATCGCTCGACCGCACCTTCAGCTACTCGATCGCGCCGGCCTACCTCAGCTCGTGGGGACCGTCGCTCCTCGGCCAGATCACTTTCCCGATCGGGGAGAAAATCACGAGCACGGTGAAGCTCGATTACCGGAGCCGGCGCGGCGTCGCGATTGGCTTCGATGCCGAAATCAACTACGGCAAGGACGACAAGAGCAAGGCCAAGTTCACTTCCTACTTTTTGCAGGACCAAAACCCGGAGCTGAACCGCACTTCGCTCCCGCGCCCCGGCACCCCGACCAGCCGCTTCCGGCTCTCGCTCCAGAACCGGACCCAGATTCGGGACGATCTCGAGCTCACGACCGACATCACGAAACTGAGCGACGCTTTTATTTTGCAGGACTTTTTCCCGAACGAGTTTCGGATTAATCCGGAACCGGACAACGTCATTGCCCTAACGAAAACGAGTCCATGGTATACCCTCACCGCCTACGGCCGTTTTGCCCTCAACACTTTTTTTGAAACGACCGAGCGGCTCCCGGAAGTCGCGCTCGACATCAAACGCAACGGTCTTTTCGGTGGCCCTATTTTCTATGAGGGCGAGACCACACTCGGGCAGCTCCGCCGGAATTTTCCGGCGAACTCGAAGTTCGAGGATTACGAGGCCTTCCGGATCGATTCCTTTCATCAGCTGACCTACCCGAATACTTACTTCGGGTTTCTCTCCATCGTGCCGCGGGTGGGATTTCGCGAGACCTACTACAGCGAGACGCGCACGCTCGACCCCAGCCTCTTCACTTCATTCCTGCCGGACAATCCCTTTCAACCGGAATTCCCTCTGCCCAATCCAGTCATCGGAGTTCCGAGCATAAGTAACGGCTCGGCCTGGCGCTCGATTTTCAATGCCGGGCTCGAAAGCTCGTTCAAGATCTCACGGGAATGGGACGAGGTGCAGACTCGCTTCCTCGGGCTCGACGGGCTGCGCCATATCATCCAGCCCTTCGTCAATTTCTCCTACGTCTCTTCGCCGAACGTCGACCCTGCGACCATCCTTCAGTTCGATCGCATCCAGCCCTCGACCAAGCTAAACCCGATCGATTTCCCGCAATACACCTCGATCGACGCGATCGATAACTGGTCGATCGCCCGCGTCGGCGTGCGCAATCGGCTCCAGACCCGGCGCGACGATCTGACCGTGAGCTGGCTCGAGCTGGAGACCTTCGTCGACGTCAACTTCGACAATCCTTTCGACAAGACGCAGTACTCCAACGTCTTTAACAAGCTCTCCTTCACCCCCGTGCCCTGGGCCACGCTCGTGATCGAGTCGCAGCTCCCGCTCCTCGACGAGGGCTTCAAGGAGTTCAACACCAGGATCAACTTCAAGCCGACGGCCAACACCCAGCTCACCCTCGGGCATCGCTTTCTAAAGGGTAACCCCTACTTCGTCGACAGCAGTCTTTTCACCCTGAGCGGTTACTACCGGATCGACGACAACTGGGGCGTCGGCTTCCTCGAACAATACGAAGCCAACACCAACATTGTCGAGCAACAGCGCTACTCCGTTTACCGCGACCTGACGAGCTGGGTCGGCTCGTTAGGCGCGATCGTCCGCAACAATGGCGGCGTCAAGGAATATGGCGTTCTCCTTACTTTCACCCTGAAGGCATTCCCGAAATTCGGTCTCGATCTGAATTTCGACCCGGCCGGGACGAACGATGCACCATGAGGGGGAAAGCTGAAAAACTGAAACTCTGACGAGCTGAAAATTTGATGGATCTCTCAATTATTGGGTCTGGTTATGTCGGTCTGGTGACCGGCGCCTGTTTCGCCGACGTCGGCCACAACGTGGTCTGCGTCGATAACGACCCGCGCAAAGTCGAATCGCTCCGCCAGGGCAAAGTGCCAATTTATGAGCCAGGCCTGGAGGAGATCGTGCATCGCAACGTTTCCGCGCAGCGCCTCCGTTTCACCGACAGCATCAAGGACGGGGTCGACAACGCCCAGGTTGTCTTCATCGCCGTGCCCACGCCGCAGGATGCCGACGGCAGCGTCGATCTCAGTTTCATCGAAAAAGTGGCGCGCGAAATCGCCGGCGTTCTGACCGATTACCGCGTCATCGTGGACAAGAGCACCGTGCCGGTCAAGACAGGGGAGAAAGTCGCGGAATCGATCAAGCGCTATAACAAACATGGGGCCGAGTTCGACGTCGTGAGCAATCCGGAATTCCTCCGGGAAGGCTGCGCCGTGGCCGACCTGATGAAGCCCGACCGCATCGTCATCGGCGCCTCGAGCGAGCGCGCGGTCGACCTGATGAAGAAAGTTTACGAGCCCTTCATGGCGCCGATTCTCGTGACCGATATCAACAGCGCGGAGCTGATCAAACACGCCGCGAATTCGTTTCTCGCGCTCAAGATTTCCTACATCAACGCCGTCTCCGCGATCTGCGAGGCGAGCGGGGCGGACGTGGAAAAAGTGGCCGACGGCATCGGGATGGATCGCCGGATCGGCCGGAATTTTCTCAACGCCGGGATCGGCTACGGTGGTTCCTGTTTCCCGAAAGACATCGCCGCCTTCATCACGATCAGCGAACAACTCGGCGTGCCCTTCAACCTGCTGAAGGAAGTGCAACGGATCAACGCCTCGCAAAAGGAGCGTTTCCTCAAGGCGGTGCGAAGCGCCCTCTGGGTTTTGCGCGACAAAAAAATTGCGGTCTGGGGCCTGACCTTCAAGCCCGACACGGACGACATTCGTTCCTCGGTCGCGATCGAGCTGGTAGCCGAGATGCTGCGCGAAGGGGCGCAGGTCACAGCCTACGATCCGAAAGGGATGGAAAAAGCGCGCGATGTGAAATCGATCGCGGACGCGACCTTCGCCAACTCCGCCTTGGAAGCGGTCGAAGGCGCGGAGGCGCTAATCATCGCGACGGAATGGTCGGAGTTTGCCAACGTCGATCTCGCCACGGTGCGGGAGAAGATGCAGACCCCGCTCGTCTTTGACGGTCGCAATCTTTACGATCCGGAAACGATGCGAAAACTCGGCTTCGATTACACCTCGATCGGCCGGCCCGGCCGGAAAAATTTGTAGACGCTTCGCTCTGCGAAGCGCGGGATTCGGCATTGCTTGCAATGATTCCCCCCGCGTCG